>MUGK01000027.1 GCA_002007425.1 Chromatiales bacterium USCg_Taylor
GTCGATCTCCGAAAGGGGGCCGGCCGCGCGTCAGCAACCGCGAAGTCGTCGACGGCATCCTCTGGGTGTTGAAGACAGGCGCGCGATGGCGCGACCTGCCCGAGGGATATCCCAGCGGCTCGACCTGTTGGCGGCGGCTGCGGCAATGGGATGAGGACGGCACGTGGCTCCGCATGTGGCGCGCCTTCCTCGGCCAGCTCGACGCGCGCGGGCGGATCCGCTGGGAGCACGCGTTCGTCGATGGCTCATTCGCCTCGGCAAAAAAAGGGGCTCTGACATCGGAAAAACCAAGCGCGGCAAGGGTTCGAAGTGGATGGTGGTGGTCGACGGCCAGGGTATTCCTTTGGGAATACATGTCACCTCGGCCACCCCGGCGGAAGTCACCCTCGTCGAGGCGACGCTGAAGACCATTCGCGTGCCGCGTGCGGGCCGCGGCCGGCCACGTCAGAATCCCGATTGCCTCATTGGCGACCGCGGCTATGACAGCAACGGCCTGCGCACGCGCCTCTGGAACCGCGGCATCATTCCCATCATGCCGTATCGCTGGTGGAGCAAGCAGCGCATCTTTGAGGACGGGCGACGATTGCGACGGTTTCGTCATCGGTGGATCATCGAACGGACGTTTGCCTGGTTCGGCAGTTTTCGGCGTTTACTGGTTCGCTACGAACGACGCACATCGATGTACTGTTCGTTCTTGTATTTTGCCGCAGCGCTCATCACGCTGAGGAGGTTTTGAAACCGCTTCTAATCTCCTGTTCGTGGATCACTTGGCTAGCGGGTCAGGCCGCAGCTGGAAGTGCATCACCTTGCTCGTCGTACCCTTCCCCGTCTCCATGTGGAACGGCGTCCGCGTGCTGATCGTCGCCCACAGCCCTCGGCCTTTCCATCCCGCCGCCGGATCATCGATGCGGCCATCCATCCACTTCGTGTAGAACCCGAGCGGATATGGGACGCGCATCACAACCCAGTTGCCGTCCTTCAGCGCGAGAAGCGCTTCTGCCGCGTTGCCGGTATTGATGGGAACATTGGCGCCAAGCCCGAAGGTATCGAACTGATCGACCCATGTGTAGTAGCTGCCCTCGGCGCTGCCGACATCGGTGACCCCTTTGAGCTGGGGCAGGGGCTCCGGATAAAACGTCCAACCCTCGCGGCAATGCTGCCCGGTCGCCTTTGCGCCGTTGAGCGGCGCCCTGCACTTGCGGCGATCGAAGCTCGCCGTGCCGCTCGGGGCCGTCGCAGAGATCTTTCAGGGTCTCGCAGGACACTTGGACGAGCATGCGGTGATCACCGATGTCGGTAGCGTGAAAGGTTTCGTGGTCCATGCCGCCCGCCGGTATCTTGGGCATCACCTATCGCGTTTCGTGCCGGGACACCCCATCGCGGGCACCGAGCATAGCGGCGTGGAGAGTTCTTGTGCCGGGCTCTTTCATGGACAGCGGGTAATTTTGACCCCCCTCGCCGATACCGACCCGCGCGCGCTGGAGCGCGTGCGCTTGCTGTGGCGACAAACCGGGGCCGTGGTCGAGGACATGGGGATCGACCGGCACGATCAGGTCTTCGCAGCCACCAGCCATCTGCCGCATGTGCTGGCCTATGCGTTGGTGCGCGCCGCCGCGCGCGTGAGCGGCCGGTCCGCGCTCGTGCGCTATGCGGCGGGAGGATTCGCGGACATCACCCGCATCGCTTCGAGCAACCCCGGCATGTGGCGCGATATCTTTTTCGCCAATCGCGCGCGGCTCATCGAGATGATCGAACGGTTTCGCGAGGATCTCGCGCTGCTCCGCGACGCTATCGAGACCGAGGACGGTCCCGCGGTCGTTGCGTTCTTGGACGCGGCCAAGAACACACGGGATGCCTTGGCCGCCGAGCAGCGGATCGGAGCGGATCTCGTGGGTGACAAAAAGCGGTGACTCTCGGCCCGCACCTGCTTAGCGTTGAACCGGGCGGGAAGCTCGCCGGCCGCTTGCGCGCGCCCGGTGACAAGTCCATCTCTCACCGCGCGCTCATGCTCGGGGCGATCGCCGAGGGTGTCACCGAAATCCAGGGATTCCTGGAGGGTGAAGATACGCTCGCGACGCTACAGGCCTTCGAGTCGATGGGCGTGCGTGTCGAGCGGCTCGGGGCGGGCGGGGTAAGGATCCACGGGGCCGGCTTGCACGGGTTGCGGCCGGCGCCCGGGCCGATCGATCTAGGCAACTCCGGTACCTCGATGCGGTTGATGACGGGACTCCTCGCGGGCCAGTCCTTCGATACGGAATTGACCGGCGATGAGTCGCTGTCGAAGCGGCCCATGATGCGCGTCATCGAGCCCTTGCGCCGCATGGGGGCGCGGATCGAGTGCAGTGTCGCGGGTACGCCGCCGGTAAGAATCTTCGGCGGGCCGCGACTTCGCGGCATCGATTATGACATGCCGGTGGCGAGCGCCCAGGTCAAATCCGGTATTTTGCTCGCCGCTCTGTACGCGCGGGGGAGAACGTGCGTGAGGGAACCCCTCGCAAGCCGCGACCACAGCGAGCGCATGTTGGGCCGTTTCGGCTGGCCGATACAACGCCGAGACGGCGCGGTTTGCGTGCGCGGCGAAGCGCGGCTCGCGGGCGTCGATGTCAATGTGCCGGCGGATCTGTCTTCGGCGGCGTTTTTCATCGTCGGCGCAACGATTGCCCACGGATCGGATCTCGTGCTCGAGGAGGTGGGCGTCAATCCGACGCGCATCGGCATGATCGAGATCTTGCGGCGCATGGGGGCATCTATTGAGTTTGTTAACCCGCGCGAAGAAGGCGGTGAACCCGTTGCCGATGTGTGCGTGCGCGCAAGCGTTCTGCGCGGGATGCGTATTCCGGGCGATCTGGTGCCGGCGGCCATCGACGAATTTCCAGTCCTTTTCATCGCCGCGGCCTGCGCCCGGGGCGAAACCCTCGTGAAAGGGGCCGAGGAGCTTCGCTACAAGGAAAGCGATCGGATAAGCAGCATGGCGGAGGGCCTCCAGGCGCTGGGCATCGAGGCGCGGCCCACCCCTGACGGGATGCGCATCCGCGGCGCCGCGATCCAAGGGGGCCGCGTGGAAAGCCGTGGTGACCATCGCGTCGCGATGGCGTTTGCGATCGCGGGATTGCGGGCCGAGGGGTGTATCGTCATCGCCGACTGCGCGATGATCACTACATCTTTCCCAAACTTCCTCACGCTGGCGCGGGAAGCGGGTCTCCGAATCACCGCGGGCGGCGGACCGTGAGCAGCGAATCGATTCCCGTCATCGCCATCGACGGTCCGAGCGGCACGGGCAAGGGCAGCCTCGGCGTGCGCCTCGCACGCACGCTTGGATGGCATTTTCTCGATAGCGGGGCCTTGTACCGGACCCTGGGGTGGCTTGCGATGCAGGAGGCCGTCGTGTTCGATGATGTGGTGCGGCTGGCTCATCTTGCGGCGCGGCTTGTGGTGGAATTTCGGGACGCTGCCCCGGGATCGGGGGAGATGCGCGTGATGTGCCGGGGAGAGGATGTGACTCGGAGCATCCGTTCTGAAGCCTGCGCGCACGCCGCCTCTCAGATCGCGGCGCTGCCCGCGATCCGCGCTGCGCTGCTTGCGCAGCAGCGCTCCTTCCGGCAGCCTCCGGGCTTGGTGGCCGACGGCCGCGACATGGGAACGGCGGTTTTCGCCGACGCGACCCTTAAGATCTATCTCTCGGCCAGTCCGGAGGAGCGCGCCGAAAGACGCTATAAGCAGTTGAAAGATCAGGGAGTCAATGTTAATCTCCGCGATCTATTAGATGGCATCCTGGAACGCGATGCGCGTGATAGTGCCCGCGGCGCCTCGCCTTTACGGGCCGCGCCCGATGCCGTGATCATCGACACCACGCGCCTTGATCTCGGAGCGGTGTTTGAGCGTGTTATATACTTACTCGATGCGCGCGAGCGGCGCGCCGGTAAGAATCAATAGTCGTTTGAGGATTCGGGAACTTATGGTTGAAACGTTTGCGGAATTATTCGAGCAGAGTCAAATCGAGCACAAGATGCGTCCGGGCACCATCGTGACCGGTATCGTCGTCGATGTCCGGCCGGATGTTGTGGTTGTTCATGCCGGCTTTAAATCGGAGGGGGTGATCCCCATCGAGCAATTCCGCAACGATGCAGGCGCCATCGAAGTCACCATTGGCGATCGGATCGATGTCGCGCTCGATGCGATCGAAGACGGGTCCGGCGCCACTCAACTGTCGCGGGAAAAGGCGAAGCGCGTCATGGCCTGGAAGCGCCTAGAAGAAGCTTTGGAGGCCGGCAGCAACGTGACCGGTGTGATCACGGAGCGCGTGAAGGGCGGTTTTACGGTCGAGATCGAAGACATCCGCGCCTTCCTCCCGGGGTCGTTGGTGGATGTCCGGCCGGTACGCGATACCACCTATCTGGAAGGCAAGCCGCTCGAGTTCAAGGTGATTAAGGTTGACCATAAGCGTAACAATGTCGTGGTCTCCCGCCGTGCCGTGGTGGAAAGCGAGGGAGGCGCCGAGCGCGATGTGCTGTTGAATAGCATCGAGGAGGGCGGGGTTATCAAGGGAGTGGTCAAGAACCTTACCGATTATGGGGCGTTCATCGACCTCGGCGGCGTCGATGGCTTGCTCCATATCACGGACATGGCCTGGAAGCGCGTTAAACACCCGAGCGAGGTCCTCAACGTCGGCGACGAAATTGACGTTAAGGTCCTGAAATTCGATCGCGAGCGCAACCGCGTCTCCTTAGGGCTCAAGCAGCTTGGGGAGGACCCCTGGATCGACATCGCGCGCCGCTACTCGCAGCGTTCTCGTATCTTCGGCAAAGTCACCAACGTCGCCGACTATGGTTGCTTTGTGGAAATAGAACCCGGTGTCGAGGGTTTGGTTCACGTCTCGGAGATGGACTGGACCAACAGAAACGTTCATCCCTCGAAAGTGGTCCATGTGGGGCAGGAGGTCGAGGCGATGGTTCTCGACATCGACCAGGAGCGGCGCCGCATCTCGCTCGGAATGAAGCATTGCCAGCCGAATCCTTGGGAGGAGTTTGCGATAAGATTCAACAAGAACAGCAAGGTCCAGGGAATCATCAAGTCGATTACCGATTTTGGTATTTTCGTGGGGCTCGAAGGAGGCATCGATGGCTTGGTGCATCTGTCTGATCTCTCGTGGTCGAGTGCGGGTGAGGAGGCGGTCAGAAATTACAAGAAGGGTCAAGAGATCGAAACTGTGGTTCTCGCCATCGATGCGGAGCGGGAGCGGATTTCGCTAGGGATCAAACAATTGGAGAAGGATCCCTTTTCCAATTATCTGGCCGAACACGAAAAGGGTAGTATTGTGAAGGGCGTTGCCGTAATGGTCGATGCGCAAGGGGTAACGGTCCGGCTCGCGGACAGCGTCGAGGGCTATATTCGCGCATCAGAGCTTTCACGAGAACCCGTGGACGATGCGCGCAAGGTGATCAAGGAGGAGCAAGAGATCGAGGCCCTATTCGTTGCGATCGACCGGAAGAAGCGCATGATTTCTCTTTCTATCAGGGCAAAGGAAGTTCACGAACAGGCGCAAGCGCTGGAGACTTACGGGGCGGGGGCCGGCATGGCGACCACCAAGCTCGGCGATCTGCTCAAGCAGCGCCTCGACGGTACAGAGTCGCCCGATTGAAGGCGCGCCATGCATGAATGGCAGAGGTTTCTCAGAGTTTGTGAAAGAACCGTTGCGAGCGAAGGGAGGTCGCGTTCCGCCGGAACGCGAGATCCCGAGCGCAGTAGGTTTTTTCACAAACTCTCACCGGCCCGGTAAGCGACACGGCTAAGGTACGGACAGATGACTAAGTCGGAACTCATCGAATCCCTCGCGCACAAGCAGATCCAACTGGGGAATAAAGATGTTGAGTTAGCGGTTAAGACCTTGTTGGAGCTCATGGCGTATACGCTTTCGACGGGGAGACGCATCGAGATCCGCGGCTTCGGAAGTTTCTCTCTCCACTATCGCCCGGCCCGGATCGGACGCAACCCGAAATCCGGGGATCCGGTGCCCCTGCCGGCGAAATACGTGCCGCACTTTAAACCGGGCAAACAGATGAGAGAACGCGTCAACGGCGTGAAATAATTCGGTCTCGGAAAAAATCGAAGCGTGGTTTCCCCGCCCCGTGGGGGGATTTGAAGGAGGGGAGTGCTACGTTTAACGACTCAGGCGTGTGGCTATGGTTCGCGTTTTAAAAGTATTCTTTTTGCTGGTCGTCGTCCTCGTCGGCCTTGAGCTGCATGTCAAGAATCATCAATTAGTCGTGATCGATTATTATCTGGGTACGGTGCAGTTGCCGGTGTCTCTCTTGATCGCTTGCATGTTGCTCTTGGGCGCGGTTCTGGGCGTCCTGGTAAATCTCAGTGTCGTTGTGCGTTTGCGGCGTAAGATTGGTGAGTTGAAGCGTTCTTTGAAATCCGTGGATCAACAGTTGACGAGAGGCCAATCCATCACAACGCTCAAGGATGCCTCCTGAGCCGTTCTCGAACCTCATTTGGTTGCTATTGCCGCTTGCCGCGGCGTCCGGTTGGTATCTGGCAAGCCGCGGCGGCGCTCACCGCCGCGGCGGCGAACCCACCACCCTCTCCAAGGATTACTTCAAAGGCCTAAACTACCTCCTAAACGAACAGCCGGATAAGGCAATCGACGTGTTCATCGCGATGCTGGAGGTCGAGAGCGACACGATTGAAACACAGCTTGCGTTGGGCAATCTGTTCCGCCGGCGCGGCGAAGTCGATCGGGCCATCCGCATCCATCAAAATCTAATTACGCATTCCGCGTTGGGCGACGAGCAACGTTCCCTGGCGGCGCTCGAGTTAGGAATGGATTACATGCGCTCGGGCTTGTTCGATCGAGCGGAGGGGCTATTTAAAGCCTTATTGGACTCCGGAACGCACACGAAGAAGGCATTATCGCAGTTGCTGGATATCTATCAGCAAGAGCAAGATTGGGATAAGGCGATCGCGTGCGCGCGCGAGATCGAGACCCGATGCCAAGAGGATATGGGCCGTATAACAGCCCAGTTTTACTGCGAATGGGCGCAGCAGTGCGAGCTTCAAGGCGAGAGCGCCGAGGCCGTCCGATTATTGCAACGCGCGTTGGAAGTTGATCCCGGCTGCGCGCGCGCGAGCCTGATGGAAGGTAGAATCGCCAAGGCTTCCGGCGACACTCGCGCGGCGGTCATGGCGTTCAAAAGGATTGAGCATCAGGATCCTTTGGTTCTGGTACAAGCGCTACCGCACTTGCTCGAATGCTATCGAAGTTTGGGGCAATCCAACGAGTTTATAGCGTATTTGCAGACGCTCGTCGCCAAGAAGTTCGGCGTTCAGATCGTGTTGATGCTAGCGGATCTGATCGCGGAAGAGCATGGCGTCGGAGCGGCGATAAGCTATTTGAGTGAGGAGCTAAACCGGCGGCCTTCCTTACGCGGATTGAACCAAATGCTCGAGTATTCAAACGCACACGGCGCGCCGTTGTCCATGCCACAGTTGGCGGTGCTCGGCGACTACGTAGGCCGCTTGTTACGCCAACGATCGAATTACCAATGTAGACACTGCGGGTTCCTAGCGAAGACACACCATTGGCAATGCCCGACCTGCAAGCATTGGAAGAGTGTGAGGCCGGTCGATGATCTCGACGGCAACTGAGCAACGCGATGAGCGTAAGCGAATCAAAACCAGAAAACAGCGTGTTCGAACCCCCGTCCCCGCGTCCGGCCGGTGAACGGCTCTATTGGACGCGCTTGTACGGAAGCGCCAAGGCGCTTGCCGTCTCAAGGCTCGCGGAGAGATGGTGCGGTCTGGTGGTGGTCATCGCCAAGGACGCGCTCCATGCGGAGCGCATCGAGGAGGAGCTTGGGTTTTTTAGCGGGGGTGGTCAAGCAGCCGAAATCCTTAACTTTCCTGACTGGGAAACCTTGCCCTATGACCGCTTTTCACCTTATCAGGACATCGTCTCGCGGCGTCTGGAAACGCTGGCGCGCTTACCGCAACTAAGCGCGGGTTATTTAATTACCTCCGTCGCCACCTTGATGCATCGGTTGGCGCCGCGCGACTATCTTGAAGCCAACACCCTCGTGCTCAAAGTGGGCGAGCGCCTGGATCGCGAGCGTTTCCGCGAACGGCTGATTCACGGAGGGTATCGCTGCGTCTCGCAGGTGCTGGAGCACGGTGACTTCGCCGTTCGGGGATCGCTACTCGATGTGTATCCGATGGGTAGCCGGTTCCCTTATCGCATCGATTGGTTCGACGAGCTGATCGATACTCTGCGCCTCTTCGATCCGGAAACGCAACGCTCCCTCGAGAGCAGCGATCGGATCGAGGTGCTACCCGCGCGCGAGTTTCCTCTAACGCCGAAGGCGCTCGAGTGCTTCCGCGCGAACTGGCGCGCGCGCTTTGAGGGCGCGCCCGGGGATTGCTCGATCTACCGCGAGGTGAGCCAGGGCCTCGCGCCCGGGGGTATCGAGTATTACTTGCCGCTTTTTTTCGCCGGCAGCGCGATCTTGTTCGATTATCTGCCCGAGAGGAGCGTCGTGGTTCTGGATGACGGTGCGTTGGAGGCTGCAAGAGCGTTTTGGGCTGAAATTGGTCAACGCTATGAAGCCGCCCGCCACGATCGCGAGCGGCCGTTGTTACCCCCCGATGAAGTGTTTCTCTCGCCCGAGGAGCTTTCCGCTCGGCTCAAAATCCATCCGGCGATCCTCATCGAGGGGCTCACGGCGCCAAAGCATGCCGTGAGTTTCTCAAGCAGCATGCCGGCGCAGCTTCCTATCGACGGCCGGGCCGCGGATCCGTTGGCGGTTGTCAAACACTATTTGCAAACTATCGGCGGACGGGTCTTGTTTGCCGCCGAGTCGAAAGGCCGCCGCGAGACGCTCTCGGAGCTCCTGCGCCAACACCAGATTGAATTCCAAGCCTACGCGGATTGGGCGTCGTTTCTTAAGGGTGAAGCGCGAATCGGATTGACCATCGCCGCCCTTGATCAAGGCATGCAGTTGCACAGTCCACGCATCGCCGTCGTTGGCGAAGCTCAGTTGTTCGGAGAACGCGCGAGGCAAGAGCGCCGCCGCAGCCGCGCGGCACGGGATCCGGAAAGCATCATTCGCGATCTCAGCGAGCTCCGCGCCGGCGCGCCGGTGGTGCATGAGCATCACGGGGTTGGACGCTATCTGGGACTCTTTCCGATCGAGACCAACGGCATTCCCGGTGAATACCTCGGCATCGAGTACGCCGATGCGGATCGCCTCTATGTTCCCGTGCTCTCGCTCCACCTCATCACCCGGTATTCCGGCGTGGACCCCGGTCACGCGCCCTTGCACAAGCTCGGCAGCGGTCAGTGGCAACGCGCCCGCGCCAAGGCCTTGAGACGCATCCGTGACGTGGCCGCGGAGCTTCTGGAGATCTACGCGCGCCGCGCCGCGCGCAAGGGATACGCGTTTACGCTGGAACGGGATCAATACCAGGCGTTTATACAGGGGTTTCCTTTTGAGGAGACACCGGATCAGGAGGCGGCGATCGCCGCGGTTTTGCACGATCTCCAGGCCGAGCAACCGATGGATCGGCTGGTGTGCGGCGATGTCGGGTTCGGGAAAACCGAGGTCGCCATGCGCGCGGCTTTCGCCGCGGGAATGGGCGGCAAGCAGGTAGCGATCCTGGTGCCGACCACTCTGCTGGCGCAACAGCACTTTCGAAACTTCCAGGATCGGTTCGCGGAATGGCCGCTCCGCATAGAGCTACTGTCACGGTTCCAGGGCAAGAAAGACCAGGATAAAGTCGCGGCGGGGCTGAAGGACGGCGCGGTCGATATTGTCGTCGGAACACACAAGCTGTTGCAGGAGTCCATTGTCTTCAAGCGCCTCGGGCTGCTCGTGATCGATGAAGAGCACCGCTTCGGGGTGCGGCAAAAGGAGCGGCTGAAGGCCCTGCGTTCGGAGGTGGATATCTTGACGCTGACCGCGACCCCGATTCCGCGCACGCTCAACTTGGCCTTGTTCGGCACCCGCGAGCTATCGATCATCGCCTCGCCCCCCGCACGGCGCATCGCCGTCAAGACCTTCGTGACCGAGTGGGACCAGGCGCTGTTCCGCGAAGCCATGGGGCGCGAGATCAGCCGCGGCGGCCAGATCTACTTCCTGCACAACGAGGTGGAAACGATCGAAGCAACCGCTCGCGAGGTTGCGGTGCTCATTCCCGAGGCGCGCGTGCGCGTGGCGCACGGGCAGATGCGCGAGCGCGAGCTCGAGCAGGTGATGCTCGATTTCTACCATCGCCGCTTTGCGTGCCTCCTCTGCACGACTATCATCGAGACCGGGATCGACGTCCCGAACGCCAATACGATCATCATCAATCGCGCCGACAAGTTCGGACTCGCCCAGCTCTATCAACTGCGGGGCCGGGTGGGCCGTTCGCATCACCGGGCGTATGCCTATCTCGTGGTGCCGTCCCGGAAGGCCCTCAAGGGCGACGCCCTGAGGAGGCTCGAAGCCATCGAGTCGATCGAGGATCTCGGCATCGGGTTTACCTTAGCCACCCATGATCTCGAGATCCGTGGCGCCGGAGAGATCCTCGGTGAGGAGCAAAGCGGGCATATTCAGGAAGTCGGTTTCGGCTTATTCACGGAACTGCTCGAGCGGGCGATCCAGGCGCTCAAGGCCGGGCGGCAGCCCGAGCTCGACCGGCCGCTCGATCATGGCGTCGAGGTCGAGATCCATGTTCCGGTACTGATCCCCGGCGATTATGTACCCGATGTCCATACCCGTCTTATCATGTACAAACGGATCGCGAACGCCAGGGATCCTGAGGAGCTTGGCGAGTTGGAAGAAGAAATGATCGATCGTTTCGGCACGCTGCCGCAGTCCGCCAAGGATCTGTTTCGGATCACGCGGCTCAAGCAGCGGGCGGCGCCTCTCGGGGTCCGCAAGATCGATCTCGGCGCGCATGGCGGGCGAGTGCTCTTTCACGCGCAGGCCCCGCTCGACCCGCTGGCCTTAGTGAAACTGATGCAGACCCAACTTCATACCTACAAGCTCGAGCAAGGAGACAAGATCCGGATCACGGCCTCGCTGCCCGATGGCGATGCGCGCATCGGCGTGCTCGATCGTTTGTTCGATCAACTACAACAGCGGGCGGCGGCTTAGTTTGTAGGCATCTCGCCGCACGGATCATGAAACGTGTTTATTGCTCGGAGGATCGACTACTCGTCGGTTTCCTCAAAGGTGTCCTCGATGGCCACCGCATCGACTGCCTGGTCAAGAATGAATATCTCATCGGCGGTATCGGGGAGCTGCCGCCGGGCGCCTGTTGGCCCGAGCTTTGGGTGATCGAAGAGAGTGATCTGCCGCAGGCTCGCACTCTCATCGCTTCGGTTTTAGAAGGCGGATCCGGCAGGGAGCCTTGGCGCTGTCCGGCGTGCGGCGAATGGATCGAGCCGCAGTTCACAGAATGCTGGCAATGCGCGCAGTTTGAGGATGACCTACCCTGACGCCTTTAAAACGCTTCATCGGCTTCGGCGGCCGGGGTCCGGGCCGTTCCGTATCCACCACCGCCAGGCGTTTCAATCACCAAGACATCGCCGGGCCGCATCATGGTCTCCGCGCACCCGCCCAAGGATTCTACCTTACCGTTTGCCCGCTCCACCGAGTTGCGCCCGACCTGACCCGGCTCGCCGCCCGCGAGCCCGTAGGGCGGTATGCGCCGATGGCTCGATAGGATCGCCGCATTCATCGTTTCCAGGAACCGCACCCGGCGCACCGCGCAGTCCCCGCCGCGGTATCGGCCCCGGCCGCCGCAGCCGTGGCGAATGTGGAAACTCTCAAGCAACACCGGGAAGCGCCACTCCAAGACCTCGGGATCGGTCAAGCGTGTGTTGGTCATGTGTGTCTGCACGCAGTCGGTGCCGTCGAAGCCCTCCCCGGCGCCCGAGCCACCGGCGATGGTCTCATAGTATTGATACTCCTCATTGCCGAAGGTGACGTTGTTCATAGTGCCTTGCGCGGCGGCCATCACACCGAGCGCCCCATAAAGCGCGTCGGTGACATACTGCGAGGTCTCGACATTGCCCGCCACCACTGCCGCCGGGTAACGCGGGTTGAGCATCGAGCTCGCCGGGATGATGACCGTCAAGGGCTTGAGGCACCCGGCGTTGAGCGGGATGTCATCGTCGACGAGTGTCCGGAAAACGTAAATCACCGCGGCCAGGGTCACGGCCGCCGGTGCGTTGAAGTTGTTCGCCTGCTGCGGCGAGGTGCCGGTAAAGTCGATCACCGCGGTGCGTGTGGTCCTGTCTATCGTGATCTTGACCTTGATCGCCGCGCCATGGTCCATCTCGTAAATGAACTCACCGTCACGAAGCACCTCGATCGCTCGCCGCACCGATTCCTCGGCGTTATCTTGAACATGCTGCATGTAGGCCTGCACGGCTTTCAGGCCGAAGTAAGCCACCATGCGGCGGAGCTCCTGCACGCCTTTTTCGTTGGCAGCGATCATCGCGCGCACGTCGGCCAGATTCTGCCTCGGGTTGCGCGCGGGATAGCGGCCCGAGGTCAGGATCTTCAGTAACTCACCCGCGCGCAAGCGGCCTTGATCGACGAGGAGGAAGTTGTCGATCAACACACCCTCTTCCTCAATATGGCGACTCGCCGGAGGCATGGAGCCTGGCGTCATCCCACCGATGTCGGCGTGATGCCCGCGCGAGCCGAGGTAGAAAAAAATGCGCTCGCCCGCCTCCTCGAATACCGGGGTGATGACGGTCATGTCCGGCAGGTGCGTACCACCGCGGTAAGGGGCGTTCAGCAGGTAGACGTCACCCGGACGTATCGTGTCGGCGTTCGCGTGCCTCACCGCTTGCACGCTCTCGCTCATCGACCCGAGGTGCACGGGCAGGTGAGGCGCATTGGCGACCAACTGCCCCGCGGCATCGAACAGCGCGCAAGAGAAGTCCAGGCGCTCTTTGATGTTGACCGAGTAAGCGGTGTTGGCGAGCGCTGCGCCCATCCGCTCGGCGATCGACATGAACAGCTTGCTGAATATTTCCAGCATCACCGGATCGGCCCGGACGCCTAGCGCGGTGCTTTTCGGGCGAGGGACCTTGCGCGTGAGCACCAGACAGTTTTGTGGCGTGACGGCGGCCTGCCAGCCCGGCTCGATCACGGTGGTTGCGTTGGCTTCGGCGATGATCGCGGGTCCTGCGATCCGATCGCCGGGCCGAAGCTTATCCCGCTCATAGATCGGCGTCGGATGCTGACAGCCGCCGCTGCGCATGGTCACGATCTCAGCGGGTGCCGGAGAACCGGCCACTTCTACCTTCGCGGCAGGAGATGGCGGCAGCGGAGGTTCTTCCGATACGTCTCCCAACCCCGTCATTTCGACGGAAACCGCTTCCACGACGAGCGGGCGATCGGTCATTAAAAAACCGTAGCGTTGGCGGTAGGCCTGTTCGAACTGCTCGATCATGTGATTCGGCGCGGCAGAATTGACCGTCAACGCAGAGTCCGTTCCCTCGTAACGCAGATGCACGCGCTTAGCCACCCGCCACCGCGGACTCCCTTGATCCCTCGAATATTCGCGGCCCTCCGTCGCAAGCTCCTCGAAAACGGTGCGCAGGCCCGGCATGAGCGCCGGATCGAGCTTCGCTTCGATGGCGCGCTCGCGCATGACGCTCACCTCGGCGAGTCCCATGCCATAGGCGGAAAGCACACCGGCGTGAGCGTGAATGAAGACCTTATCCATCGCCAAGGCGTCGGCGACCGAACAGGCATGTTGTCCGGCCGCCCCGCCGAAGCAGCATAGACAATAGGCGGTGACATCGTATCCGCGTTGCACCGAAATCTTCTTGATGGCATTGGCCATATTTTCTATCGCGACCTGAACGAAGCCCTCGGCCACTTCCACCGGCGATCGGTTATCGCCGATGGCGGCCGTGATCTCCGCCGCGAGATCCTCGAACTTGCCTCGCACGATCTCGGCATCGAGCGGCTGATCGCCGCACGCACCAAATACGCACGGAAAGAACTTCGGTTGCAGTTTGCCGAGCATCACGTTGCAGTCGGTGATGGTGAGCGGTCCGTTGGCGCGATAACACGCCGGCCCGGGGTAGGCCCCTGCCGATTCGGGCCCTACCCGATAGCGCATGCCGTCGAAGTGAAGAATCGAGCCGCCGCCCGCAGCCACCGTATGGATGCACAGCATTGGGGCGCGAAGCCGTACCCCGGCGACTTGCGTCTCCAAGGCGCGTTCGAGCTCGCCCGCGTAATGGGAGACGTCGGTGGAGGTGCCGCCCATATCGAAGCCGATGACCTTGTCGAATCCCGCGGCGAGCGCTGTCCTGACCGCCCCGACCACACCGCCTGCCGGGCCGGAGAGGATGCTGTCCTTGCCGCGGAACCGATGGGCCTCTGCCAGCCCGCCATTGGATTGCATGAACAGTAAACGCGAGCCATGAAGCTCCCGTGTCATGCGCTCGACATAGCGGCTGAGGATCGGGGAGAGATAGGCGTCCGCGACCGTGGTGTCGCCCCGACTCACGAATTTTATCAGCGGGCTGACTTCGTGCGATGCCGAGACCTGCGTGAAGCCGATCTCACGGGCTTTCTGCGCCACCTGCCGCTCGTGGACCGGATAGCGATAGCCGTGCATGAAAACGATCGCGACCGCGCGCAAGCCGCGGGCGAACGCGGCTCGCAACTCGTTTTCAGCCCCCCCAAGATCCAGCGGTACGAGCACCTCGCCGCGGGGGCCAACGCGCTCCCTCACCTCGATCACGTCTGCGTAGAGCATCTCCGGCATGATGATGTGGCGCGCGAAGATGTGGGGGCGGTTCTGGTAGCCGATGCGCAACGCATCGCGGAAACCCTTTGTCACCACCAACAGTGTCGGTTCACCCTTGCGTTCGAGAAGGGCATTGGTCGCGACAGTCGTGCCCATCTTCACGGCCTCGATTCCCTCACTTGGGATCGGCGCATCGTGGCTGAGGCCTAAAAAATAACGAATGCCGGCGAGCGCCGCGTCGGTATAACGGCCAGGATTTTCGGAGAGGAGCTTGTGGGTTAAAACCCGCCCGTCGGGCTTGCGGGCGACGATATCTGTGAACGTACCCCCGCGGTCGATCCAGAACTGCCAGCGGGGTTTCAATTCGGACGGTTTCTCCATCGCCGGGAAGATAGCACAAACGGCAGGCTGCGCCTCCCGCCAACGCGCCGACCGCTAGCCGTGCGCGAGGGAATCAACGTGTACTACGTCGCGGCCACCCGAACGATGCGGTACGACCGGCTCGTAGGAATTCGAGGTTGGAATTCGGTGTGGAATTCGGGCCATGCGCAAGTCCATTTGCTCGTTGGGTGAAACAGCGCTTAGACTACCACATGCATTTTTGCTCTGACCACGAATTCCGACAGCGACGAGATTGGGCCGCGAATGCTGGCTCGGATCGGAAAGCGCACAGGGCTGAGGCCCCAAGATCTTTAACGCCCAACCAGACGCTCCATGGGAGCGCTCCTATCGTCGCGCCCGGTGAGCTTAGTCGTTTTATACTCATAGAGCCGTAGGCGCATGACCGCTCCTAAACTCTTCATTTCATATAGCTGGGCAGATGCTGAGCACGAACAGTGGGTCGTGGATCTGGCTACAGAGCTGCGTGAGTCTGGCGTTGACGTGATCCTGGACAAGTGGGATCTTAGAGAAGGTCATGACGCCGTCGCTTTTATGGAGCAGATGGTCACCAATCCAGATATAAACAAAGTTGCGATTGTCTCTGATGAAACATATGCGGCCAAAGCCGACGGTCGGGCTGGCGGGGTAGGAACGGAGACACAAATTATTTCTAGAAAAGTGTATGAGAACCAAGCCCAAGAGAAATTTGTAGCTATTGTTTCGGAGAAAGATGAAAACGGCAAACCATTTATTCCAACGTATTACGACTCTCGCATATACATTGACCTGAGCGAGGCCGACCGGTATTCAGAGAATTTTGAAAAATTGCTGAGGTGGATATTTGACAAGCCTCTCTACGTCAAGCCTGAGCTTGGAAGCAGACCATCATTTCTATCTGAAGGGGAGCACATTTCGCTTGGTACGACCGCGAAATTCAAGAGATGCGTTTATGCCCTAAAAAATAACAAGGCATTCGCCGCCGGTGCTTTCGAAGAGTACTGCAACTCCTTCGCTTCGAATTTGGAACGCTTTAGGCTATCGCGACCCGACGGAGAGTTCGACGACGCAGTAGTGGCGAGCATTTCGGAGTTCCTACCATTTCGCAACGAGGCTATTCAACTTTTCATCACCGTCGCGCAGTATTCACCAACCCAAGAACTTGTGCAGAGGATTCATCGCTTGTTCGAGAGCTTGATACCGTACATGAACAGGCCTGGACCTGTGGGATCCCCACGAATTTAGGCTCAATTTGAGCTCTCCTGGCAGTGTCGCTGTAGGATTCCATGGAGGCTATGGATGGCCGCGATCACATCAGCC
>MUGK01000028.1 GCA_002007425.1 Chromatiales bacterium USCg_Taylor
GCTGATGTGATCGCGGCCATCCATAGCCTCCATGGAATCCTACAGCGACACTGCCAGGAGAGCTCAAATTGAGCCTAAATTCGTGGGGATCCCACAGGGCCAGGCCGTATCCCACCGTCTGCCGGTTTTCAGTCGATGCCTGCGGTGGTCCTGAACCGCATCTTCGGGGGTGCGAGCATCTGGGCGGAACTGGAGGTCCGTTTCGACATACAGCTCGAAGGAAACGCCTTACATTGGATAGATCCGTTCGACCTCCTGATACGCGGGTTCCAGTGGCCCCTAGTTGCCATCTAACCCGGGCGAGCGTGGGTGTAGGTCCAGGGAAAAAATAGAAACAGAACAGACCTTGGAGAGACCCACCGTTGAAGCGAATAGAACGCTGCCTGAAACCGTGTGTGAAGGCTCTCGCCCGGCTTAGCGGCGATGCTGCGGGTGTACGATGTTGATTTATAGCGTCCTCTTGACTTGGCACGGAACACGCCCGGCTGGAGACCACCCGCGGCGTGCGAGCCCGGCAGCATGAGAACGTGGCCGTTCTGTTCTGCAACATTGACGGTTTCGCTGCCTGGTGCGACGGCCGGGACCCGGACGAGGCCGTTGCCCGGATACAAAAGATCATGGAAGCGTACGAGCGTTTCATGGACGAGCACCGACTGGTCAAGATCAAGAGCCTCGGCCCAGGCCTCATGGCGGTGTGGGGCTGCAGCGGGCCGAGCGCAATCCTGTTCTGCACGCGGCGGTGTGCGCGCTAGAGCTGCGCGCTGCCGTGGCCGAGATGTGCGATGGCTGGTCGGTTCGTATCGGTATCCACGTGGGCGCCGTCACGGCCGGGTTGCTCGGCCGCAAGCGCTTCCAGTACGATGTCTGGGGTGATACCGTGAACCTCGCGGCGCGCTTGCACTACGACCGGCCGGATGCGATCGTGCTGAGCGACATCGCGCGCTTTGCCGTCGCTCGCTACAGTGACTTCGAGCCGCTCGGACTCGTGGCGCTCGACACCGCCGAGCACGCGGCGTTCCGCCTGATCGGCTTCAAAGACACCGCCGAAGCCCGGGCCGCCATCGCCGCGCTCCACGCCTGAGAACGCCAGGCGCGATCTCCGCATGCTCGGCCAAGGCCTAGCCGCCGTTCGCCCGGCGCGCTGCGAGCCGATCGAGATCGGCCATGGCTTTTTGTGCCAGCTCGGCGATGTCCGGATCGGGATCGGCGCGCGCGTCCTCCAAAACCCGCTTGATCTCGCCCTCCTGGTCCCGGCCGTCGGCCGCCGCGTACCACAGCGATTGTAGGGCCTGGAGACGGTTGTTCGGCTCGGGATCACCGGCTGCGGCCTCAGTCAACACTGCCCTAGCCTCCGCGCTGCGATAGATGCTCACCGACCGGATCGCCTCGCCGCGCAGCCCCGCGTCCGGCTCGGCGACGGCCGCCTGGGCGAGCTCGGTCCAGCCTTCCGGTAGCTCCGGTCCGGCCGCCTCGGCCACGCCGTCCTCCCGGGCTTCCGGGCTCACGCTCTCGCCAAGACCCGTAAGTCTCTCGGCTTGGGACTTAGCCATGCCGTCCGCCGGGGCTTCCGGGCCCTCCGCATGGGGCTTCTCTTTTACGGGCTCAACCATAACCGCCGCTGGCGCGGCTGCCTCCGGCTCCGCCCCGACCGGATCGGCCTTAACCGCCTCCTCTGTCGGCCGGCCGGGTGCAGACTCACCCCCAAGCCGCGCCGGGTCCACAGACTCGACCTGCTCGCGCGCCGCCGGCTCCGGCCGATCATCCGTTAGCCAGTCATTTTCGTGCCACCAGAGGACAACGCTGGCCACTGCCAAGAGTGGCCAGCCGAAGGTGCGCGGAGACATGTTATTCCCTATTGATACGTCACGCTGCGGAGGCGATCTCAGTATGCGGTCGGTACAAAGATGGCGGTGAGGCTCGAGTCGAGTACGCTCACGGTACCGCTAGGCTCGTTGCAGACGAGATTAAACGTGGTCGAGCCGGCGGCGACGACGAACCCTCGCGTCGCGCCAAACGGCACGGAAAGCATCGCATCAGGAGTGGCACTGGCCTCTTCCGCGGAGATGAGATGGGTAGTATCGAGGGCCGCGCCCGTGGTTATCGAGCATTGCCCGCTGTCTACATTGTTATCCTGGAATAGGAAGGAGCCGCTGGCGCTCACGATGACGAGGCCGGGCGTGGGGGCGGTGATGGTCACAGCACGAACGGTCTGGTCCGTAATCGTTAACGCCACGGTCTGATCGCTGGACGCGAAGTCCGCGCCGGCCTCGTCATTCAGATCCGCGGCCGTGAGGCTGCTGTCCGCGACGTCCGCGCCCGTGAGGCTGTTGTCCGCGACGTCCGCGGCCGTGAGGGTGTTGTTACGGACATCCGCTCCGGTGAGGCTGTTGTTCCTGACATCCCTGCTATTCACACACCCAGCCCCCGAGCCCACCGTACCGCAAACGTCGGCCTCGGCGGTGCCAGGCATCCCCGCGACAACCAGGGCGAATCCCATGGTTGCGCTAACAACGATCGTCTTTACTCTTAGGTTACGCATCTGTTTCTCCTTTCTCTTTCGAAACCGTCACTCTTTGATGCAACCGTCGAAACGGCCCATTTAACTGGCCTGTCAAGCACCTCACCTTAGGGGCTGATTTCTTCTCAGCCAGGTTATAGAAGTGCGAAGGCGTAGAACAATTATAACAGCGAATCTGGAGCTTCCGTCAATAGGTGTGTAAATAAGCTCAGGCGGTGTCGCTATCTTTCGTATGCCATCGGCGACGTTGTGCCGTTATAGACTTCTTTCAGTAGGTCCGTGCACCTGACCCTCCTGAAGTTGGACTGGCTCGACGCCTTCCATCACGGTCTCTAGAGTGGCGTCGTCCAGAGAGCGGAGCAGCTCCAGGCGGCGGAAGACTCGAACGGCTCGGGCGCCGCCGCCGTGGCGTCGGTTAGGGTGCGTGAGACTGGCATCGGCGTTGGGTCCTTAGCGCGAAAAATACCGCTTCAAATACTCGTCGAATGAAATGCGATCGGTCGCTTCGATCTCCTGTTGTTTCAGTACAGATACCCGTGCCGCTTCGGTAAGCGCGTTCGAGCGATTTTCGGATAACCTTGATTGTTTGAAGTGTTGGGCATGTTGATTTGACAGGCGCAAGGAGAATTCCAGGAAAGACTCGTGCTCGTGCCGCATCTCGGCGAGCATCCGCGCGGAGGGAAGCAGGTCGGGCGACGCCGCGGCGTGACACTGCGCATTGAGCGCCGCGGTATAAGGACGTTCGGGATCGCCATCATCGAGGATCACGCACACCGCCGCGGTCCGAGCGAGGATGTCGGCCGCCCAGTCTGTGAGTACGCGAGCCTGGTCATGATCACGGAGTATCAAGTTGGGTTCTCGTCCGCGGGCCGCGACCAGCAGCTCGTTGCGTTCGAATTCACGGCGGTCGTGCTCGCTAAGGGGCGGGCTTTCGGAGAACAAGCACATGAGCAAGAAGCCCTCGAGGAATCGGAGCTGCAACAGATTCACCCCAGTCGGATCGTAGGTTTGGACATCGAGCGCGCGAACTTCCACGTACTTCACACCGCGCCTCGTCAGCGCGACGGTTGGGCGCTCGCCGGACGCCGCGATCTGTTTGGGCCGCACAAAGCTGTAATATTCGTTCTCGATTTGGAGAATGTGGGTGTTGAGTTGCCGATACTCACTATCGACCTTGGTGCCGATGCGTTGGTAGTCCGGATAAGGCGTGTCGATCGCATGAGCGAGTCCGGCAACGTATTCCTCCAGGCTGTTGTAGGAAATATTCAGGCCTGACTGGGTGCTGTTCTTATAACCAATATCGCTCATACGCAAGGAGGTGGCGTAGCGCCGAAACAGCGTTTCCGCATCGAACTGCTCGAACTCCCGGCTAGGCCCTGTCAAGAATGATTTCGAAAAAGCCGGTGAAGCGCCGAACAAATAAGGAATGATCCAGCCCCAACGCTGCAGGTTTCGAACCAAGGCGAAATAGCAGCTAGAGATGAAGTCCTGGAGCCGCTGCGGATCATCTTCGAGATCCTTATAGATGGGCCAGAACTCCTCGGGTAGCGAATAGTTAAAATGTACCCCGGCAATCGCCTGCATCGCACGCCCGTAGCGATACGCCAGGCCACGGCGGTAGACGTGTTTCATGCGGCCGACGTTGGATCCTCCGTAGTGTGCAATCGGAATGCTCTCGTCGCCTTGCAGCTCACAGGGCATGCTCGATGCCCACAGCAGCTCGCCGCCGAGGTGCCGCTCCGCGAACTGGTGCAGCTCGGTAAGAAAATCCAGCGTCTCCTTCGCGTGCTCGCAAGGGGGCGTGCGGAACTCGAGCAAGGCTTCCGAATAGTCGGTCGTGATATAGGGATGTGTCAGCGCCGAGCCGAGCGCGGCCGGATGCGGCGTCTGCGCGATCTGCCCGCCGGGAGTCACGCGCAAACATTCTCTTTCAAGGCCCTTCAGTCCTTGGGCTAGCAAGCGGCCGAGCGCGAGGTCCGCGAGGCGCCGCAGGCGGGTTTCGAAAAGCCCAGACACTTAGGCTAGGGTGTACAAAATAACCGCATAGCGCGCGGCCTTGCCGATGGCGATCGCCGTCAACGATCTCAAGAAGGGAAGCCGCAACCATCCCGCGGCCAGGCACAACGCATCGCCGATGAGAGGCAGCCAGGACAGTAACAACACCGGTGTGCCCCAGCGGCGCACCATCAGGAGTGCTCGCTCGCTCTTACCCTTCGCGAATCGTTCGATGGGGTAGCCGCGGGCGGCGAAATACCCAAGCAGCCAGGTCGTCAGCGCACCGAGGGTATTGCCGACGGTTGCTACCGACAGCAATAGGCTGGGCGCGGTTTCCGAGCGCAGCGCGAGCCAGGCAAGGACCGCTTCCGAGCCGCCGGGCGCGATCGTTGCCGAAATGAAAGCGCTGACAAAGAGCGATATTAGCCCGAGATCGGGCGCGCTGTCGGTCATGGCCGCATTCCGTGGTCACCGTGGTGTGTTCGAAGGCTCAACCGGCAAGCTGCCGCAGCACGTAAGGCAGGATCCCGCTATGCTGGTAATACTCCCACTCCTTCGGCGTATCGACGCGCACGTCGGCGGAAAAACGCTGCGTGCGGCCGCCCGCTCCCGCCGCCACGACCGTGACTTCGCGCGCGCCGACTTCGACCTCCTCAATGTCGTAACTCTCCGCGCCGGTGAGCCCCAAGGTTTCGGCGTTCTGCCCGTCCTTGAAGGTCAAGGGCAAGACCCCCATGCCGACCAGGTTCGAGCGATGGATGCGCTCGAAGCTCTCGGCGAGCACCGCGCGGACCCCGAGCAGCCGGGTGCCCTTCGCGGCCCAGTCACGGGAAGAGCCGGTACCGTATTCCTTACCGCCAATGATCAATAACGGGACTCCTTCGCCTTGATAGCGAACAGCGGCGTCGTAAATGCTAAGTTGCTCGCCGGAGGGTTGATACCGCGTCCACCCCCCCTCGGTTCCGGGAACCAGGCGGTTGCGCAAGCGTATATTGGCGAAGGTGCCGCGCATCATGACCTCATGATTGCCGCGGCGCGCCCCATAAGAATTGAAATCCTTGGGTTGCACTCCGCGCTCGATCAGATAACGCCCCGCCGGACTATCAACCTTGATCGAACCCGCGGGAGAGATATGATCGGTGGTGATGGAATCGCCCAAGAGGGCCAACACCCGCGCCCGGTTGACTGGATGTATCTCCTGTGGCTCTCTTCCCATGCCATCGAAGTAGGGGGGATTCTTGATGTACGTCGATGCCGGGTCCCACCGGTACAGCGTGCCGGTAGGCACGTTCATGCCAGCCCAGCGCGCATCCCCCGTAAATACACCGTCGTAACTCGTCGAGAACATCGCCGAGTCGAGTGTGCGCAGGACCATATCGTTGATTTCCCATTGGGTGGGCCAAATGTCCTTGAGGTAGACCGGCGCACCGGAGCGGTCCGTTCCCAGCGCATCATTATAGAGGTCGATGTCCATGGTGCCGGCGATGGCATAGGCAACGACCAGCGGCGGCGAGGCCAGGAAGTTCATTTTGACCTCGGGGTGGACGCGGCCCTCGAAATTCCGGTTTCCCGATAGAACTGAGCATACGGCCAAAGTCCCTTTCGCGATGCCTTGACTGACCACATCGGGCAAGGGCCCCGAGTTCCCGATGCAAGTCGTGCAACCGTAGCCGATGACGTGAAAGCCAAGCTCTTCGAGGTACGGCATGAGCCCCGCCTTCCGTAAGTACGCGCTCACCACCTGCGAACCGGGGGCGAGACTGGTCTTGACCCAGGGCTTGACCCGCAGGCCGCGCTCGCACGCTTTCTTTGCCAGCACGCCTGCCGCCATCATCACGCTCGGATTGGAGGTGTTGGTGCAAGAGGTGATCGCCCCGATGACGATGGCGCCGTCCTTGAGCGCCGCGTCGCGCCCGTTGATTGTGATCATTTCCACACCCGTGTGATGGGCTTCCGCGCCGCCCACCGCGGTTCCGCCGCCCTCATTGTCAAAGCGCGCCATGTCCCGGTCCTTTCCGGCCGCGCCGGAGCGCTCTTCCTGATAGACGCGCAGCACCTTCGACACCACCTCCTTGGCGTTCTTGAGGGCGATCCGATCCTGGGGCCGCTTGGGTCCGGCAAGCGACGGTTCGACGCTGCCCATGTCGAGCGCGAGCACCTCTGTGTAACGACCGCTGGGGCTCTTGGCGTCACGCCAAAACCCTTGTGCGCGCGCATAGGTCTCCACCAAAGCAACCTGTTCCGGGGCGCGGCCGGAGAGCCGCAGGTAATTGATGGTTTCGTGATCGATGGGAAAAATACCGCAGGTCGCGCCGTACTCGGGCGCCATATTGGCGATCGTGGCCCGATCGGCTAAGGGGAGGTGGTCGAGTCCCTCGCCGAAAAATTCGACGAACTTACCGACCACGCCCTTTTTCCTGAGTATATGCGTGACGGTGAGCACGAGATCGGTCGCGGTCGTGCCTTCCGGCAGGCGCCCGGTGAGGCTAAATCCGACCACTTGCGGGATCAGCATCGTGATCGGTTGGCCTAACATCGCCGCCTCGGCCTCGATGCCCCCGACGCCCCAGCCGAGCACCCCGAGCCCATTGATCATCGTCGTGTGCGAGTCGGTTCCGACCACGGTGTCGGGATAGGCTTGGGCGGTTCCGTTGACACCTTGAGAGTAGACGACGCGGGCCAGATATTCGAGGTTGACCTGATGGACGATGCCCGTGTCGGGCGGCACGACTTTGAAGTTCGAGAAGGCCTGTTGCCCCCAGCGCAGAAACACATAGCGCTCTTGATTGCGCTCGAATTCGATCGCTGCGTTTTTTTCCACGGCATCCGTGCTGCCGAAGACATCGACCTGAACGGAGTGGTCGATGACCAGCTCGGCGGGAGACAAGGGATTGATCTTGGCGGGGTCGCCTCCGAGGCGCTGCATGGCTTCCCGCATCGCGGCGAGATCAACGACCGCCGGCACCCCCGTGAAGTCTTGCATCAGGACGCGCGCCGGCGTGAAGGCGATCTCTTTGTTGGGGACGGCCTTTGGATCCCAGGTGGCAAGCGCCTCGATGTCTGCTTTGGTAACGTTAACGCCGTCCTCATGGCGCAAGAGGTTTTCCAAGAGGATCTTGAGGGAGTAGGGGAGCATCGCCGTGGGATAACGGCGCTCAAGGGCCGTGAGATTGTAGATTTGATAAGGCGCGTTAGCGGCCTCGATGATCTCCCGAGTGTTATAACTGTCGTTCATCATTTCTCCCATGTAACGAGGAATCGCATAATTCACTACTACCCCGCCGCTTGCGGCACTTTAGCATTGGGGTTTTCAAAGGGGAGTGGTGCAACTCTCCCCTTTGGTCGCCTGCGCGGTACCTTCCCCGCAGGCGATGTTATTAATTATCCGCTATCCGGCGGTGAACCGATAGGCTATCAGGGGGCGTCGTGGAAGACGCGATCGATAGCCGCTCCGCCTAGACACACTTCCTCCTGATAGAACACCGCGGCTTGGCCGGGCGTGACCGCCCATTGTGGCGCCTCGAACACGAGCCGGCAGCGGCCAGCGTCGATCGCCATGATCGTGGCCGGCTGGTCGGCTTGGCGGTAACGGGTTTTCACCGTGCATCGCAATGGAAGCACCGGGGCACGAGCGGCCACCCAGTGCAAAGACGACGCCTCCAGTGACTGGCAGAGAAGCCGCGGGTGCTCATGTCCTTGTCCCACCACGAGCACATTGTTTTTCAGGTCCTTGTCCAAGACGTACCACGGTGCTTCCAAGGCTCCCTTGACGCCACCGATCCCGAGTCCCTCGCGCTGGCCAAGCGTGTAATAGACGACGCCGGGATGCTCGCCGAGCACCTCGCCTTCGAGGCTGCGGATCTCGCCCGGGGTGATGGGAAGGTAGCGGCTGAGAAACGGCCGAAAGCGGCGCTCGCCGATAAAGCAGATCCCGGTGCTGTCGCGTTTGTCGTGTACCGCGAGCCGTGCCTCGGCGGCCGCCGCGCGTACTTCTGATTTACGCATGGACCCGATCGGAAATACACTATGAGCTAACTGAGCTTGGCCGAGCATATAGAGGAAATAGCTCTGGTCCTTGGCCGGGTCGATCCCCCGCAACAGTAGCAACTGCCCCTGCCGATGCGCGATCCGTGCGTAGTGTCCCGTGGCCATAGAACCGCCACCCAACGCCAGCGCGTGGTCGAGGCAGGCCTTGAATTTGACCTCGCGGTTGCATACCACGTCCGGGTTGGGCGTCCGCCCCGCTTGCAGCTCAGCGAGAAAACGGCTGAATACGCGTTGACGATACTCGGCGGCGAAGTTGACAACTTCGATATCGATGCCGAGGCGCTCGGCGACCGCCACGGCGTCGATGAGATCCTCGCGGCTCGGACAGTCGCTTTCCGTATCGTCATCCTCCCAATTTTTCATGAACACGCCGCTGACCACATAGCCTTGACGTTTCATGAGCAAGGCCGCGACGGCGGAGTCCACTCCGCCCGAGAGAGCGACGATGATGCGGTCGTTCGGATGAGCGGCGACAGTTACTTGAGGCGTCCATTGCATGGTTAGACTTTATCATAGATGCTGCGGCACACGTTTTGCACTTTCTAAACCCGGCGCTGGCGATCTCCGACTACCGCCCGCACAAGCCGTTTATGTAATAACAAAATTACGTGGTATCTTTTACCCTGCCGACGAGGCGAGAGGTTTTAAGCTTTGCCGTACCGCGATAGCGTACTCCCGATTGGAATCTTACATTGCCTGCCGCAGTGACGGAGCCACGTCCATGATGCCGAAAATTCGATGGCTACTGATTGCGTGCCTGGCCGCTCTGGCGCAAGGAAGCTTTGGCGCCTCACCGCGCGTCGGCGATGCCGAGCTGATGGCGGCACCCGAGCATCGGCGCGCGACCAAGCTCATCGCGCACTACCTCGCCAATTACCATTATAAGAAGGTGAGCTTCGATGACGCCATGTCGGCCGAGGTGTTGAAACGCTACGTCGAGTCCTTGGATCCGAATCGCAGTTATTTCCTGCTCGAAGACATGAACCGCTTCGCGATCTATCGAGACCAATTGGACGAGGCCGTGAAGGAAGCTAAGCTTGAGGCGGCGTTCGAGATCTTCAAGGTGTTCCGCGGGAGGCTCGAGGAGCAGGTCACCTACGCCCGTGAGTTCCTGGCGCAGCCGCTTGATTTCACCGTTGATGAGGAGCTTGTGGTCGACCGCAGCCGCGCCCCCTGGGCGCGCGACCGCGGAGAGCTTGATGATCTCTGGCGCAAGCGCGTCAAGAATGACGTGTTGAACCTCTTGATCACCGGCCAGGATCAAAAGCAAGCCGTAAACACCATCTCCGACCGATATCAGGGGCTTGCGCGCCATACCTATCAATTGTCGGCGGATGACGTTTACGAGATCTTCATCAACTCCTACACGGCGAGTGTGGAACCGCACACCTCCTACTTTTCCACGCGCAACTCCGAGGACTTCAAGATCCGCATGAGCCTATCGCTGGAAGGCGTGGGCGCGGTGTTACGGAATGAAAACGAATACACGATCGTGCAGCAGGTGGTGGCCGGGGGGCCCGCGGCCAAGAGCGGACGGCTCAAGCCGGAGGATCGGATCGTCGCCGTTGCGCAGGGGTCGGCGGGTTCTTGGGTCGATATCATCGGATGGCGCCTGGAAAAAGTCGTGGACCTCATTCGCGGACCACGCGGCACCGTCGTTAGACTACAGCTCATTCCGAAGGGTGTGGCCACCAGCGCGCCGACGAAGGTCATCGTTCTGACGCGCGAGAAGATCAAATTGGAAGATCAAGCCGCGAAGCAGGCCGTGATCGAGGTGCCGCGGGAGAAGCCCGTCATGCGCATCGGTGTGATCACGCTCCCCGCGTTTTATATCGACTTTGCCGCGCGGGCGCGGGGCGAGAAAAATTATCGCAGTACCACCCGCGATGTGAGGGCATTGATCGTCAAGCTGAACCAGGCCAAGGTGGATGGCATCGTCATGGACTTGCGCGGCAACGGAGGCGGATCCTTAGTCGAGGCCACGGAGCTTACGGGCTTGTTTATTCCCGAGGGGCCGATCGTGCAAGTGCGGGACGCCTCGGGCGCCATCGATGTGAATGAAGATCCGGACCCCGCCGTGATGTATAAGGGGCCGCTTGCCGTTTTGGTGGACCGGCAGAGCGCCTCCGCCTCGGAGATCTTTGCGGCCGCGATCCAGGATTACCGGCGCGGGATCGTGGTCGGCGAGCCCACGTTCGGCAAGGGCACCGTACAGAATCTAATCGACCTCGATCAAATCGATAGCACCGAGGGCGAGGATCTCGGCCAACTCAAGGCCACGGTGGCGCAATTCTTCCGTATCAACGGTAGCAGTACGCAACACCGCGGTGTGGTGCCGGATATCGTTTTCCCGGCGGTATTACACCGCACCAATTTGGGCGAACGGACATTCGATAACGCCTTGCCCTGGGATCGGATCGGAGCGGCGAAGTACGCCCCATTGAGCGCTCCGATGCACACGCTTCAGGAGGCCCGATGGCGCCACAAATCCCGGGTCAGCCAGGCGCCTATCTTTTCGCTGTTGATTCATGAAGCGCAACGCCATCGGCAGGAAGAGGTGCGCAATCGCGTCAGTCTCCTCGAGCGTAAACGCCGCGAACAGCAGGAGGCGGAGGAGCGCTGGCAACGCGAATTGGAAAAGCGTTATCGCGAAGTTTTCAAGGTGACGCCGACTGCTTACCGGAAAGCAAGCGATTCGAGCGCCGCTAATGCCGATGAACCCATCGACATCGGCCAGGTGACGCTGTACGAGACCGCTTTTGTGCTCCACGACATGATTGAGTTAGCGCGTAGCGGGGCGGCGCGCGCAGCGAGCGCGGGCGGCGCGCGGAGGCCGGGCTTGGCGAAGTGGTAGTTTTCGCCCGCGCGCAAGCCGCTTACACGGCCCGCTTGAAATTCGTGCCGTGATCGTAGAACAAATACACTAACTCGTTCAGATAGCGGAGACCGAGCGCAGTGGGTTGGATATGCCCAGCGCTGTAATCGACGAGGCCCCGTTGGGCGGCGTCGACCAAGGAAGGTTCGATGATCTCAATGGGCAAGCCCGTGTGCTGGTTAAAAAGTGTCGAGGGGAATCCGCCTCGAAGCCGCAGGGCGTTGATCATGAATTCGACGATAATTTCGTCCGCGCCGACGCGGTGTTCATCCTGAATCGCGGCCGCGGTCCCAGCCCCGTCCATGAAGGTCTTGGGGTTGCGGCGCTTGGCCGTGCGCACGATCCGCTGTTCGACCGGATCGCTGATTTTTCCATGAGCACCCGCGCCGATGCCCAGGTAATCGCCGAAGCGCCAGTAGTTGAGGTTATGGCGGCAGTGGCGCTCCCCGCGCGCATAGGCCGACACCTCGTACTGGACATAGCCGTGCGCGGCGAGCGCGGCCTGGCCGTCCTGGTAGATCTCCCAGAGCGCGTCGTCATCGGGGAGCGGTGGCGGGCGGCGGAAAAACGCGGTGTTGGGTTCGATGGTCAACTGATACCACGACAGGTGTTCAGGCCCGAGGGCGAGGGCTTGAGCTAAATCGTAAAGCGCGCCCGCGCGAGTATCTTCCGGGAGCCCGAACATCAAGTCCAGGTTGATGTCGTCGAATCCGGCCTCGCGCGCGGCGTGGAACGCACGCCGGCCCTCGTCCCCGCTGTGGATGCGGCCGAGCGACGCCAATTGGGGATCGCGCAGGCTTTGAACGCCGATCGACAAGCGGTTGACCCCGGCGTGCTTGTAGTCCCGGAGGCGCTCGGCGGTTAGCGTGCCGGGATTGGATTCCAAGGTGATCTCGGCTTCCGCGCCGAGCCGCAGCCGCCCGCGGATCCCATCCAGCAGAGCGCTCAGCGCCTCTCCGGTCAATAGGCTCGGCGTACCGCCCCCGATAAACACGCTGATCACTTCGCGCTTCGGTACGCGCGCCCGTTCGTAGGCGAGATCCCGGAGCAGAGCTTGTAAATAGTCTTGCTCCGGCAGATCGCCGCGGACCTCGTGCGAGTTGAAGTCACAATACGGGCATTTGCGCACGCACCACGGGAAGTGGACATAGAGCGAAAGCGGTGGCGGCTCCCGCAGCTTCATGAGCTACGCCAGGCGATAGCGCGCGCATAGCAGCGCGTACAGTTGTCGCAACGCGTGACCCCGGTGGCTCAAGCGGTTCTTGGTTTTCGCATCCAGATCGGCGGCCGAGCACGCATGCTCCGGTAGGTAAAAGATCGGGTCATAGCCGAACCCATTGCGACCCTGAGGGGCGCGCAGCAGGCGGCCTTCCCAAACGCCCTGGGCGATGAGCGGGGAGGGATCGGCGGCCTGCCTGAGATAAACCATGGTGCAATGAAATTGGGCCTGGCGGCGGTCGTCCGGGACGGGCGCCGCCTCGCGCAATACCTTGTCTACATTCGCTTGATCGCTAGCCTCCGGCCCGGCATAGCGCGCCGAATAGATCCCGGGAGCGCCGCCGAGGGCCTCGACCTCAAGGCCGGAATCATCGGCGATGGCGGGAAGACCCGTCCGGGCCGCCGCCCAGCGTGCCTTTATAATAGCATTTTCAACGAACGTGAGCCCGGTTTCCGCGGCCTCGCCAAGGTGAAATTCCGACTGTGCGAGAACCTCGATTCCCACGCCGCCGAGGATCGCGGCAATCTCTTGAAGCTTGCCGTGATTGGCGCTCGCGACGAGCACCCGGCGCGGAAGGATCTCGTTTTCCGCGATCGTCACGTGGCTAATATTTGGCGTTGCAGCGCGATAAGCTTGGCGGTTCCTTGACGGGCGAGGTCGAGCATCTTGTGCAGCTCATCCATGCGAAAGGCGTGACCTTCGGCCGTTCCTTGCAGTTCGACAAAGTTGCCCATTTCGTTCATCACCACATTCATATCGGTTTCCGCCTCGCTGTCCTCGCTGTAATCGAGATCCACGACGGGATTACCGCGGTAAATGCCGACCGACACGGCGGCGACCATACCGTGGATCGGGCTCGTCTTAAACACGCCTTTTTGGACCAGCGTGGCGATCGCGTCCGCCAGAGCCACGTAGCCGCCGGTGATGGAAGCGGTGCGCGTGCCCCCGTCGGCTTGGATGACGTCACAGTCGATCGTGACCGTGCGTTCGCCTAAAGCGCTAAAATCAACCACCGCGCGCAAGGATCGACCGATGAGCCGCTGGATCTCGAGCGTCCTGCCGCTTTGCCTCCCGTCGCTCGACTCCCGTCGCATGCGGCTGTTCGTCGCCCGCGGTAGCATGCCGTATTCGGCGGTCACCCAGCCTTTCCCGCTACCGCGCAGAAACGGGGGAACGCGCTCATCGATGCTCGCGTTGCAGATGATCTTGGTGTGTCCGTATTCGACTAACGCGGAACCTTCGGCATAGCGGGTAAAGTTGCGTTTGATTGCAATCGGTCGTAATTCATCGGCCTTTCGTCCGCTTGGACGCATATTTCCCTCTCCTTCAACGTGAATCGGCCGGGCATTATAAACTGGATTCGTATGACGAACCCGGCGGAAATCCTTAGCCACTTGGCCGCATCGCCATAGGCGACGCCTACAAGGGAGCGTTAGAAAGTCTTGGACAGGCTGCTAACGCTGCATTATTCTCGGCGAATGCAGAGAGATCTGTCCGATAACCCGTGGGAACGGCGGTAGCGGATAAGTGCCGCTACCGCTCAGCAACATCCATCCGCTGGAACAGGGGGAGTCTATGAACCGGAAAAGATTCAAACGAGCACACTCGGCGGTGGTGATCGTCATCATGATGTTCGGCGTTTTGGGTGCGGACAAGACCTCGCTTGCTGAAGAGCAAGCGACGAGCTACCTGCCCGTAGATCCCAAGGAGGCCTTCGCGACCACCCTGGAGCGCTTGAAGGCGGCGAAGGGGAAGGTCATGCAACGGCAGAAGGATTTGCTGGAGGAGCGTTATGACCTGGCCGAGCACCCGGCCGAGGGCGTGACCATGACGGGCGGCAAACGGATCCAGGAAGGGGTGCGGGTCAAGCTCCCCGAGGGAGTGACGTGGGCTAGGCTCGCGGCGATGAGTCCGGCCGAGATCCAGAGCCAGGACGCCTGGCCCGCGGGCCTCTACCCCTTGCCGCATCCGAACCATCCCGAGGGTGGCATGGTCTTCCCCGAGTTCCATATCAAAGAGATCAAGAAGCAGGAAGACCGAGACCTCACCCGCTTCGATCTGGACTTCGACCTGCCGGACCATTTTCTTCCCGAGTTTCCGCCGCCGATCTTTCTGACCACCCGCCCCGACTTGGGCGATGTCTCGCATGGCAAGCTCGTGACGATTGAAAACTACTATGAGCTCTTCAACGGCATCCTGAATCCCAAGCAGATCGAGGGGCTGCGCCTGCTGCTCACCCCCTTTCCGCAGCAGCAGTTCAATCAGACCGAGGACCGGCGCAGCGAGCGCCCGAGCCGCGGCGTCACGTGCTTCGAGTGCCACGCGAACGGCCATACGAACGCGGCGACGCATCTCGCCGGCGATGTCCGCCCGCAGGAGTTTCGCCACCGCATCGACACGCCTACGCTGCGCGGGGTCAACATCCAGCGGCTCTTCGGTTCTCAACGCGCCTTGCGGAGCGTGGAAGACTTTACCGAGTTCGAGCAGCGCGCCGCCTACTTTGACGGCGATCCGGTCATCGCCCAGAAGAAAGGAGTCAACATCCTAGAGCGCGGCAGCCAGGTCCACTTCATGGCGGAGCTCCAAGAGCTGCTGGACTTCCCGCCCGCCCCGAAGCTCGATGTCTTCGGCAAGCTAGACGAGCAAAAAGCCGCGGAGGCCGAGATGCGCGGCCAGCGGGTGTTCTTCGGCAAGGGCCAGTGCGCCACCTGCCACACGCCCCCCTATTACACCGATAACCTCATGCACAATCTTCAGGTGGAACGCTTCTACAGGCCGCAGATGATCAACGGCAGGATGGCCTCTGCCGATGGCCCGATCAAGACCTTTCCCTTGCGCGGTATCAAGGATTCACCGCCGTATCTGCACGATGGGCGGTTGCTGACCCTGGAGGATACGGTGGAATTCTTCAATCTGGTGCTGGCGCTCAAGTTGACCGAACCGGAGAAAAAGGACCTGGTCGCGTTCCTACAGGTATTATAGTCCGCCCCCAGGGTCCTATGTATATATTAAGATATAGATCGAAAGGAGAAAACGATGAAACAGGCAATCTGGATTAACTCGGTCATCGCGTTGCTGGCGGCGGCTTCCGTGCACGCCGCCGAAGGTGAATTCAAGAAAGATTGCACCATGGGTCTCGCGATGAAGCAGCACATAGCCACCGACTGCTCGGTCAACTGGGTCGGGGAGGACGGCAAGACCTATTGCTTCGGCAACGAAGCGGCCAAGACTGAGTTTTTGAAAGACGTTCCGGGCAATATGGGCAAGGCGCAAATCTTCTGGGAACAAGGCAAGGCGCACTGAGGATGGTGGCTAAGCCCTTCCTTACCGACATCAAGACCTTGCGCGAGCGCGCCCGCCGACACCTCGAGGCGGGCGCGGTCACGGAAGGCTACAAAGCCGACCGGGCGACGGTGCTGAAGCTACTCAACGAGGCGCTCGCCACCGAGATCGTCTGCGTATTGCGTTACAAGCGCCATTACTTCATGGCCTCGGGCATCAATGCCCAGAGCGTCGCCGCGGAGTTCCTGCAACATGCGAACGAGGAACAGATGCACGCTGACCAGATCGCCGCCCGCATCGTGCAGCTCGGCAGGGAGCCAGGGCAATTCGCTCATCGACATGATTAAGGAGGATCTCGTGGCCGAACGCATCGCGATCGATAGCTATCGCGAGATGGTCGCTTATCTCGGCAGCGATGACTCGACCACCCGCCGGATGCTGGAGGGGATCCTGGCGATGGAAGAGGAGCATGCCGATGATCTGGTGAGCCTGTTGGAGGGGATGGGCAGCGGCTGAAATTTCACCCCACACTCTTTGAGGGATGCGCCCATGGTCTTCCGGCAGCTCTTCGACGATGCGTCCTCGACATACACGTATCTCATCGCCGATCGCCAAACCCAGGAAGCGGTTTTGATCGATCCCGTCGCCACCAACATCAGTGATTACGTGGCGCTGCTCTCTCAGCTCGGCGGTCGGCTGAAATACTCGATCGAGACCCATGTGCACGCCGATCATGTCAGCGCGGGTGGGCTCTTGCGCCAACGCTTGGGCGCCGAGACCGCAGTCAGCCAGCGCTGCGGGGCGGTATGCGCCGATCACCAGCTGCGGGACGGCGATATCCTGCGGTTCGGGGAGGCCGAGGAAATCGCGGTCATCGCCACGCCGGGGCATACGCCGGGCAGCGTATCCTACCTATGGCGTGAGCGCCTGTTCACGGGCGACAGCCTGTTGATCAACGGCTGTGGTCGCACCGATTTCCAGGACGGGGATGCCGGAACGCTTTATGACACTATCACCGAGCGGTTGTTTCGCATGCCGGGCGAGACGCTGGTCTATCCCGGCCACGATTATCACGGCTATTGGGTTAGCAGCATCCAGCAAGAGCGTTCGATCAATCCGCGCCTGGCGGACAAGACCCGCGAGCAGTTCATCGCGATCATGCATGAGCTGAAGCTAGCGAAACCGCGGCTCATCGATCAGGCCGTCCGGGCCAACCGCCTGTGCGGCTTGTCTCAGGCGGAGCTGCGCCAGGGCTGATCTCGGGCGCGGCGGTGCGCTTTAATGGAAATGCTTTGCCCTATCCAGCGGTCCCAATCGCTGAAGCTTCGATGCCGGCTGGAACGGTGTTGTTCACTGGCGTCGACCGGCGGTAGAGCCCTCGGGGCGGCGCGGCTCGGGCCCTCGTGGCAGGCGGCTTGGTGCGAGGGTTAAACCTCATGCCAGGTGCAACTTTAAATTAAAACTCTGGAGGCAGATATGAAGAAGAAACTTACGCTCATCACATCCCTGGGGGCGGCGACCTTGGCTTTGGCCCCGCTCGCTAGTTCGGAGGCGCAAACACCGGCCGAGGGCTTCAACATCCACGTCGTGGCGCCCCATCGTCACGAGGACGGCACAGAGCACGGGCCCTATCACCATTACTGCAAACAAATCAAGCCCGAGATCCTGCAGTGCATGATCTTCCTCTCGGCCGATCCCAACGCCGAGCTGGTGGAGATCGAGTACTTTATCGACAAGAAGCTCGCACGCACGAACGTGACCTTGGAGCAATGGAACAAACACTTCCACGACCACAAGGAAGAGATCGCGAGCGGCCGGGTGCAGGTCCTGGACGTGCCGCCCGAGAAGGCCAAGGAGATCGCGGAGGCGGCGTCCAAGACCGACGGCATTATCTTCCACCTCTGGCCGGTCGGGAAGAAGATCCCGAACGGTGAGGTCATGTTCCCGACCGCGGTCAGCCACAAGCCCGTGGCAAAACTGGAGGTCCCGGAGTAGGGATTGAGGGCGTGGCGGGGCTAAAGGTGGGCGACGCATCGAAACGCTTCGTATGCGCGATTTTGGGTTTGATCGCTTGGTGTAGTTTCCCGGCATTCGCGCAGACGCGGATCGCGGTGTTGGATTTCGAGTTGCACGATTTGACGGCTCTGCCGCGTACGCCGGAGGAGCTGGAACGGATCGCCTCAGTTGCGCCTTTGTTACGCGAGGCATTGGTAAAAAAAGGCGGTTATGAGTCGGTAACGGTCGCTCCAGACACCCAAGCGAAAGCGAACGCGGGTTTTGGTTACCTCTTCGACCACCCGGAGGTTGCAGCCGAGCTGGGTGCCCGCTTCGGGGCTGAATGGGTTGCGGTCGGGCGCCTTCATAAGCCGAGTTTTTTGTTCGCTTATTTGATGGTCCATTTAGTGAACGTTAATAACCAGCGGCTTACCGGCAATTTCGAGGTCAGAATCGAGGGTCGCGTGAAAAAAGTGACTGAGAGAGGAGTAGTACGCTTGGCGGAGCAGATCGTTCAATCAATTGATGGCAAAGCCGAGATGGTTCAAAAGCTTGCCCGGACGGAGGCGGCAGCAATCAGCGATTTTCCCTGACCCCGGCGCCGGGTTACCATGGTGCAATTTCGCACGCTGGGAACCGCAAAATGGTAAGTAGCATGACGGCGTTTGCGCGCCAGGCGGGGCAGGGGGAATGGGCCGACACAATTTGGGAATTGCGCTCGGTCAATCATCGTTACCTGGAGATCTCCGTGCGTCTTCCGGAGGAGTTACGCGGTCTCGAAGGGCCCGTGCGCGAGCTGGTCGGGAACCGTATCCAGCGCGGAAAGATAGACTGCGTGTTACGGTACAGTCCGTCCGAAAGCGCCACGATGGCGCCGGTGCTGCGGTTGGAGCTGGTGCGGCATTTGATCGAAGCCTGCGAGCGAGTCAACGCTTTACTCGATCGGCCTGCTCCCGTCAGCGCCGTTGAGCTGCTGCGCTGGCCCGGGGTGGTGGCGCTGGCGGCGCCCGATGTGGAGGCGATCGGTGAGCCGTTATTGCGGATCCTCAAGGCGGCGCTCAGCGCGCTCGTTGAGGAGCGACGGCGCGAAGGGGGTCGGTTGCGGAGCGTCGTCGAAGAACGCTGCGCGGCCGCCGCTACCCGGCTCGCGCGGCTGAGGGAGCGGGTCCCGGAAATCATGACCGCGCTCAGGGAGCGTTTGATGAAGCGCGTGCAGGAGCTCGCGAGCGGTATGGAACCCGGGCGCTTGGAGCAGGAGATGATGTTGCTGGCGCAACGGCTGGATGTTGCGGAGGAGTTGGACCGGCTCGAGATCCATTTGGATGAGGTTAAGAGCTTGTTCGGGAATGCGGCGCCCATCGGCCGGCGCCTGGATTTTTTGTTGCAGGAGATGAACCGCGAGGCCAATACCATCGCCTCGAAATCCGTGCACGCGGAGACCACCTCGAACGCGGTCGAGCTGAAAGTGCTCATCGAGCAGATGCGAGAACAGGTGCAGAATATTGAATGATCGACCAGCGGCGTTGGGTCTGCTGTATGTCGTCTCGGCCCCTTCGGGCGCCGGGAAGACGAGCCTCGTCAACGCCTTGACCTCGGCGCAGCCCGGGGTCTCCTTGTCGATCTCCTTTACCACGCGGCCCATGCGCCCGGGTGAGCGCGAAGGAGTGGATTACCATTTTGTCGGCGAGGCGAGGTTCGAGGCAATGGTTGCCCGGTCGGCGTTCATGGAATACGCCGAAGTGTTCGGCCACTACTATGGAACCTCGCGGGAATGGGTGGAGTCGCACTTGACGAAAGGGCACGATGTGGTGTTGGAGATCGATTGGCAAGGCGCGCGGCAGGTACGCAAGGCATGGCCGCAATCGATAGGGATCTTTATCCTTCCACCGTCCTACCAAGACTTGGAACAGCGGCTTAAAACCCGCGGCATGGATGACGAGGTGGTCATTCGGCGCCGCATGCTGGCGGCCGTGAGCGAGATGTCGCATTATTCCGAGTACGACTATCTGCTCGTCAATGACGACTTCGAGCGCGCGCTCGGCGATCTGCGCGCGATCCTGCGCGCCGGCCGTCTTGGCAGCGGACGGCAACGCACCGCGCTGCACTCGCTGGTGGGGGATTTACTGGAACCCAAGATTACGTAAGCTTAAACCAGAGCTTGTGAAAGAAATCGTAGCGAGCACGCCCGCCCGCGAGGCGCACGGCGCGCAGGACCGTTTCGCCGGGAGCGAAACGGCGCGTAAGCCCCGAAGGGGCGAGTCTGTAGGGATGAGATGAGCAACCGCAGTGTATGTGGAAATACATGAGGATTCCGAGCACCGCGCAACGAAGCGGACGGGCTGCGCAGTAGATTAATTCACAAGCTCTCGGAGGAAACACTATGGCACGAATCACCGTGGAAGATTGTCTTCCTTATGCGAACAATCGCTTTGATCTCGTGATGCTGGCAAGCAAGCGTGCCCGCCAGCTCGCATTGGGATCGCAGCCGTTGGTGGCCGCGGAGAATGATAAACCGACGGTCATTGCGCTGCGCGAGATCGCCGAGGGCTTGATTACCCGGGATATTTTGGCCGCCATCGAAGCCAAGGAGAAGGGAGAGGACATTTTCTATCCGCTTCCAGATTCTACTAAGCGTGACTAGCGGCGGGCCCCGGCGCGGGGGGGCTCGCTAGCAAGCAGCATCAACATGAAGATTTGGCCATTTCTTCCCCTGGCTTCAACCCGAGCGGCGAAGGAATTGCCCGCGCCTTCGGCCTCGGCGCTACGCCAAATCGAGGCGGTGTGCCTGCTTGCCCGCGAATACCTGAAGCCCGCGCAAGTCACGGCACTGCGGCGCGCCTACGAGTTCGGGGCCCGGGCGCATGAAGGTCAGCGGCGAATGAGCGGGGAGCCGTACATCGAGCATCCCCTCGCCGTCGCGCGCATTCTGCTCGGGATGCGGATGGACTATGAAACCTTGGCCGCCGCCATCCTGCACGATGTGCTCGAGGATACGGCCACGGAAAAACAGCAGATCAGCCACGAGTTCGGTGACGAGGTGGCGAAGCTCGTCGACGGTGTGAGCAAGCTCACGCAAATGGAATTCGAGACCTATGCGGAGGCGCAAGCAGAGAACTTCCGCAAGATGTTGTTGGCCATGACCCATGATATCCGGGTCATCCTGGTGAAACTGGCGGACCGGCTCCACAACATGCGCACGCTCGGCGCGTTACCGCAGGAGAAACGCCGGTTGGTCGCGCGCGAGACCCTTGACATCTACGCCCCCATCGCGCAGCGGCTCGGGATCAACGCGCTGCGCCGCGAGCTCGAGGACCTCGGATTCGCGGCCCTGTTCCCGAACCGCCACCGGGTCCTGTCGAACGCCATCAAGCAATCCCGGGGGAATCGCAAGGAACTGATGTTGCAAATCAAAAACTCCATCGAGCGGCGTCTAAGGCAGGAAGACCTCCCCGCGGGAGTCGCCGGACGCGAAAAGCACCTCTACAGCATCTACAAGAAGATGCACACCAAGCGCCTGCCGTTCTCGGAAGTTTTGGACGTGTACGCCTGCCGCATCGTCGTCGACACCGTGGACGCCGCGTATCGCGTGCTCGGCATCGTGCATCACCTGTTCAAACCGGTGCCTGGACGCTTCAAGGACTATATCGCGATCCCCAAGGCCAACGGTTATCAATCGCTGCATACGATCTTATTCGGGCCGCATGGGATCCCGATCGAGGTGCAGATCCGCACCAAGGAAATGGACGCCGTGGCCGAACACGGAATCGCGGCGCATTGGCTATATAAAAGCGGCGACAGCGCCAGCAATACCGCGCAAAAACGCGCGCGGGAATGGTTACGGACGATCCTCGAGATCCAGAGCCAGGCCGGGAATTCCGAAGAATTCCTGGAAAACGTGAAGATTGACCTCTTCCCGGACGAGATCTACGTGTTCACCCCCAAGGGTGACATTCTAAAGTTGCCGCGCGGCGCCACGGCGGTCGATCTCGCCTACGCCGTGCACACGGATATCGGGAACCGGTGCGTGGCCGCGCGCATCGATCGGCGCCTGGTGCCGTTACGCACGGCATTGAGCAACGGCCAGACCGTGGAGATCATCACCGCCCCCGGCGCCTGTCCGAGCCCGGCCTGGCTCAACTTCGTCATTACGGCCAAGGCGCGGGCGAATATCCGCCATTTTCTTAAGAACCTGCAGCGCGATGAGGCGCGGGGTCTCGGGCAGCGAATGCTGAATCGCGAGCTGCAACAACTTGGACTCGATCTCAATGCCCTACCGCGCGAACGCTTGGATGCCGCCCTCAAAGAATGCAAGATCGAGAGCCTCGATGCGATGCTGGAGGAGATCGGCCTCGGCAAGCGCATGGCACCCATCGTCGCGCGCTATCTGATCCCGGTGACCGCCGAAGACAGCGCGCGCAATGCCTCGGCGGCGCACGCCGGGCCGCTCGCCATTAAAGGCACGGAAGGCATGGTGGTCTCGTTTCCGAAATGCTGTTATCCCATTCCGGGAGATTCCGTCCTCGGTTATGTGTCCTCCGGGCGGGGGATCGTGATCCACCGGCAATCGTGCAAAAATCTCGCTGAATACCGGAATCATCCCGAGAAATGGATCGACGTGGAATGGGGTTCGGACGTGAAGGGCGCGTTTCCGGCGGGGATCCGTCTGGAGGCGACCAACGAGCGCGGGGCGCTCGCGACGATCGCCGCCGCGATCGCCGCCGAAGGCGCCAATATCGAGTTTGTGGGCATGAATGAACGCGAGGATCAGATCGCCGCGTTGACGCTGACCGTCGAGGTGCGCGATCGCCTGCATCTGGCCCGCGTCATGAGGGCTGTCCGGCGCCTGCAACCGGTGACGCGCGTGATCCGGATGCGTACTTAGCCGGGGACGATTTACTAAAACCATGGCACGTATCATTGTCTCCACCGACCAAGCGCCCCAAGCGATCGGCGCCTACTCGCAAGCGGTACGGGTAGCAAACACGATCTACTTATCCGGTCAGATCCCGCTCGATCCGGCCACGATGCAGATGGTCGAGGGGGAGATGCGGTCTCAGATCGTGCGCGTGTTCGAAAACCTCCAAGCGGTGGCCGAAGCCGCGGGCGGAACACTCGCGGATGTCGTTAAGCTAAATGTCTACCTCACCGATTTAGGCCATTTCCCGCTCGTCAACGAGGTCATGGCGAGTTATTTCCATGAACCGTACCCGGCAAGGGCGGTCGTGGGCGTCGCAGCGTTACCTCGGGCGGCGCCGATCGAGATCGACGCGATCATGGATCTATGTTCGTCTTCGATGGTCCCCGAACGCTAGTTTCCAAGTGGCTGCGGCGCGTCACCGCGCACCCGCGCTGGTGGCTCATCAAGGATCGGTCGCTGCAGTACGCACGTCTCATTATGTCCGTCTTCGATGTTCCCCGAACGCTAGTTTCCAAGTGGCTGCTGCGCGTCACCGCGCACCCGCGCTGGTGGCTCATCAAGGATCGGTCGCTGCAGTACGCACGTCTCATGCGTCTCGATAAGCCCATCGGGATTTTATTGCTCTTGTGGCCAACGCTGTGGGCGCTTTGGATCGCCGGTCACGCCCGTCCCGATCCCGGAGTTCTCGTGGTGTTCGTGCTCGGTGTGATCCTGATGCGCTCGGCGGGATGTGTTATCAACGATTACGCCGACCGGGGTTTCGATGCGCGGGTCGAGCGCACGCGTAACCGGCCCTTGGTGACCGGAGCGGTCAGCCCCAGGGAGGCGATCGCGCTATTTTTCGGCTTGCTCTTGATGGCCTTCCTGCTGGTCATGCTGATGAATACCTTGACCGTGATCCTGGCCTTCGCCGGCGCGCTGCTTGCGGTGACCTACCCCATTACCAAACGCTATACGTATCTCCCCCAGGTGCATCTCGGCCTCGCCTTCGGTTGGGCAGTGCCGATGGCGTTCGCGGCGCAGACGGGGAGCGTGCCCAAGGTCGGCTGGCTGCTCTTGATCGCGAACCTGCTCTGGTCGGTGGCCTACGACACGATGTACGCGATGGTCGACCGCGAAGACGATCTCCGCATCGGCGTTAAATCCACCGCGATCCTATTCGCCGAGGCCGATCGCTTGATCACTGGAATGATCCAAGGACTCATGCTGATCACGCTGCTGGTCGTCGGCAAGGAGGCGGGCCTGGGATGGGTCTATCACGTGGGGCTCGCGGTGGCGGGAGGGTTGGCGGTGTATCAGCAATACCTGATTCGAAATCGCGACCGCAGCGGGTGCTTTAAGGCGTTCATCAACAACGGGTGGTACGGGGGCGTGATTTTCTTGGGGATCGCCGGGGATTATTGGGTTCGCTGAAACAGGGCTACCGATTTATTTCGTCACACCATCCGTCTAGCGGCTCGGGCTGCATGGCGGTACCATTAGCGATGCGGGTCAAAAGCGTCATTCGAAAAAACGGATAAGGCCGAACGTTCTTATGTCGGAAAACAGCAATGGTCGAAACTGGTGGCATACCCTCCCGGGTGTTATCACGGCGGTGACGGGCCTCCTCACTGCGGTTTCGGGTCTCCTATTGGCGCTTAATCAAGCGGGGATTTTTGAGGACAAAGAGCCGTCCGTCGTGCAGGGGCAAGCGACGCCTGCCAACGGCAAAGGCAAGCCAAACAGCCCGAAAATCCACGCCGCCACACCGGTTCTGACCCAGGAGCCCACCGTGCCGGAAGAAAAACCCGCTCCGTTGGCCCTGAACGTCGAGGGGCCCGCATCCGCCGGCCCACGCCGCTCCGCGATCGCCGCTCAAGACCTCGAAACCTTCGCGCAGAGCTATCTCGGGGTTCTAAATCGCTGCAAGCCGGCAGAGATCTTGGGATTGTATGCGGACGCGGTGGATTATTTTGAGGCCGGGACCGTGACTAAGGACTTCATTTTTCAAGACAAGGATCGATACTGCCGCCGCTGGGAAGAGGTTCGCTATGAGCGAGTCGGCACGGTAGCCTTTGCGGACACGGGGACCGAGAGCGAAAAGCAACTCACATTCAAGATCCGGTTCTTCGGGCGCAACCCGGCGCGAGGAGCGATGGTGTCTGGGACCGCGCTCACTACGTTGGTCGTGCGCGCGATCGATGGCGAGATCAAGATCGTCGATGAAAAGCAGAGGGTCACCAAGCGCAAGCAATTGCCATGAGACCTCGACGATGGCTCTGGCTGCTGGGCACACTCGCCCAGTTCACCTCATGTGCCCACGCGGAGTGCGACAAGAAAGAATTCGCGATCGCGATCGATGTAGGGCACACGCTGCACAGTCCAGGGGCTCTCAGCGCCCGAGGCGTGGCGGAGTTCTACTTCAATCGAACCTTGGCGGTGCGCTTACATGGGGAGCTGCTGGAGCGCGGCTTCACACGAGCGTTTCTCATCAATGAACGGGGTGCAGAAATTGCGCTCAGGGATCGGACAGGCATCGCGGCCACCCGCGGCGCGGACGTATTTCTGTCCATTCACCATGACTCCGTGCAGCCCCATTATCTGGCCGCCTGGACTTACGACGGGGCGGAACGCCGATATAGCGATCGGTTCGCCGGCTATTCGCTTTTTGTTTCGAATAACAACCAAGCGAGGGCACGGAGCGTAGCGTTGGCGCGCTCAATCGGGGCGGAGTTTCGCCGCAACTACTTTACCCCGACCCTCCATCACGCGGAGAAGATCAAAGGCGAAAATCGCCCGCTTCTGGATAAATACCTGGGTATCTATCGCTTCGATGAACTGGTGGTACTAAAAACCGCGAAGATGCCCGCGGTCCTGGTAGAGAATGGAGTCATCGTGAATCGGGACGAGGAGATCCTGCTGCGGGACCCGGTGTACCAGCGCATGCTCGTTTTATCGCTTGCACAAGGCCTGGAGATCTATTGCCAACGCCACCACCGCGGCCATAAGGCCGGACTAAACGGCGGCCCGTGAATCGCCGGCTCACGTGCTACCGAATTCGATCGATCTCGCGCCCGGCCGCATCAGGGCGGGATCAAGAAGTTTCGGAGCAGATCATGGCCATGATGGGTCATGATCGACTCGGGATGGAACTGCACGCCGAGCAGCGGGTGTTCGCGATGCCGGATCCCCATGATCTCGTCCCTTGCTCCACTCGGGGTTTCGGTCCACGCGGTGATCTCCAAGCAGTCCGGCAAGCTGTCCTGGGCGATGACCAGCGAATGGTAGCGGGTCGCTTGAAACGGATTTTCCAGGCCTCGAAATAGGCCGGTGTTGCGATGCCGGATCAACGATGTCTTGCCATGCATGATCTCGCGCGCATGCACGATTCGCCCGCCGAAGGCTTGTCCCATCGCCTGGTGACCTAGACAGACGCCTAAGATGGGGACCTTAGCGCAGAAATAGTTGATCACGTCGATGGAGATGCCCGCTTGGTTCGGCGTGCACGGTCCCGGTGATATCACGATATGATCCGGCGCCAGGGCCTCGATTTCCCGGACGCCGATTTGGTCGTTGCGGTATACCCGCACGTCCGCCCCCAACTCACCGAAGTATTGCACCAGGTTGTAGGTGAACGAATCGTAATTGTCGATCATTAACAACATAAATGCCGTATCTAGAAGTTATGTATTAAGAACGAGCTTGCTCGTTACATTTCGCGCCCTTCGTGTCCCGAAGGTAGGCGCGTGCGCCAGCATGCATTTTCAACGTCCTGCCAATGATTTTCAACCCATAGGCGTTCGCTAATTCAAGGTGACGCGCTATTCCCGCCGAGCGGGTGGGTTACGCGTTAGAGAATAGGCGGCACAGCCGGTACAATTCGAGTTACTGGCAAAAAGCGAGTTGGAAACCATGTCACCATCTACGGCCCGTCAGACGCCGCTCTTTTCCTGGCACGCTGCCCACGGCGCCAGAATGGTCGAATTCGGGGGGTGGGCGATGCCGCTAAGTTACCAAAGCGGTATCCTGCAGGAGCATCTCGCCACGCGCTGGCGCGCGGGTCTCTTCGACGTCTCCCATATGGGGCGGTTCAAGATCGAGGGAGAGGCGGCCGAGGATTTCGCGCTTACGGTGCTGACGAATAACGCGCGATCTCTGGAACTACTTCAGGCGCAATACACCTTCCTGGCCAATGAGCAGGGCGGCGCGATTGATGACGCCTACCTGTATAAGCTGGCGCAGGGGGAATTTCTCCTCGTGGTCAACGCGTCCAACCGCGACAAAGACTGGCTATGGCTACAGAGCCATAAATGCGCGGGAGTCGAACTCTCGGATGTGAGTGAAGAGACGGCCATGATCGCTATCCAAGGCCCTGCCTCCGCCTCCATCCTGGAATCGGTCATCGGGAAGGAGGCGCTGCCGGAGGGCAGAAGAAATTGCTGCCGTATCGCGAGGGTCGAGGGACAACCGCTGCTCATCGCGCGTACCGGTTATACGGGCGAGGTGATCGGTTTTGAACTGTTCCCGAAGTCGGAGCATCTCCCGGCGCTTTGGGAACGGCTCATTAGCCTCGGAGCGGTCCCCGCGGGCCTGGGCGCGCGCGATACGCTTCGAATCGAAGCCGGACTGCCGCTTTACGGTCATGAATTGGGCCGGGATCACGACGGTAATGACATCCCTATTTTCGCCAACACCTTTGCGAGCTTTGCCGTCCGGGTTCCCGATCGACATGATTACATTGGTCAGGCGCGGTTGGACGATCAGAGAAAAGAGCTGCAATTAATTAAACGAGGCGAGTTACACACGCCGCTTGGCGACCGCATCTTAAAGCGCTTAGTGCGGCCGATCATGAGTCGTACTGACAAGCGGCCTTTCAGGGCCGGATCGAAGGTTTTCCGCGGCGATGAATTGCTTGGTTATGTGAGCTCGGGGACCGTGGCGCCGTATTCCTGGAAACCGGATAGAGAGGATAATGCAATGGAAACCGGGGAGCCGTTGCTGCGGCCGATCGGCTTGGCCTTAATCGATTCCACACTCGGGTATCGGAGCGATCCATCCTTGGTACTGCGGGTGATCGATGATCGCGGCCGCGGCATGGAGGCCGAGTGGGTGCCCAGCAATCTCGCCGGCGCCAATGACCCGCGTCCTGGGTGACGCCCTTCGCGCGTCGATTCGATGGGTTACGGCACGGCGCTGCAAGGCGATCTCCCGTGGGCCGTGGCCGCGGTTTGCGCCGAGCACCAGGCCAATCCGTTCTTTGGGTGGGTGGTCGAGACCTACGGTCGTTTAGCGTTATCATGGCACTGGCTCCGCTTAGCAGCGTTTGGACTTTAGGTCCACTCCTCCGTTAAAGCACGGGAGCTTCCGTCAAGAAGTGTGTAAATAAGTTCAGGCGGCCTTTCTGAGGGGGTCATCATTTTTTCGTATGCCATCGGCGAACGGGATGCCGCGATAGAC
>MUGK01000029.1 GCA_002007425.1 Chromatiales bacterium USCg_Taylor
TACCGCTCGGATGCGAAATCTACCTCAACGCCTCGACCGACGGTCATATCTGTGTCTGAACTACCGTCAAATGACAATTGATTCACAGCCTCTCAGCGTTCCATACCGGCGCTTGCGGAGGGCCGATCATCAGTGGCGGCGTCGGGAGCCGGGCGGCGCTGCACGAACGTAGCCTCGGCTCCGTGTTTAACGATGTCGCCCACGTGAAATCTGAAAACGCCGCTGCGCCGGTCTTGATAATAGAAACGGAGCGTGTGCAAAATGGTGGGGAAAGCCAGCCGATCCCACGGCACGCCGGGCTCATCGAAGAGCTCAACCTCAAGGCTTTCGTGCCCCGGCGAAAAGTCCAGATCGAGCATGCGCGAGCGGAACATCATGTAAACCTGGTTGACGTGGGGGAGATTGAAAAGCGCGAACAGACCGAGTACCTCCACCCGCGCGTTGGCTTCTTCGTGCGTCTCCCGGATCGCGGCTTCGAGTGAGGTCTCCTCATTTTCCATAAAGCCCGCCGGCAGCGTCCAAAGCCCATAGCGGGGTTCGATGGCGCGCCGGCAGAGCAACACCTGATTCCCCCATTCGGCGATACATCCCGCGACAATCTTGGGATTCTGGTAATGAATACTACCGCAGGCTTCACACATATGGCGCGGCCGATTATCACCGAGCGGGATCTTGCGAGTGAGGGCGGTGCCGCAGTTGCTGCAGTACTTCATGGGGGTGGGCCGGGCAGTGCGTAGCGGTGTCGATCGATTACAGCAGCGGTTGCAAGCTTGGCCAGATATTTTCGAGCATCAAGGCCTGAGCCTCACGCTTGGGATGTACTCCATCTTCTTGTATGAACCGCGGATTTAAGGCGAATCCCTGCAGTATAAAGGGGCTAGCCGGCAATGCGTACTCCTTGGCGAGATCCTCGTACACAGCGCGGAACCGCTGGGTAAACGCCTGGCCGTAGTTCTCCGGCAGGCGCATCGGTATCAATAACACCTTGGCATCGTGCGCGCGCGATGTTTCAATGATCGCAGCCAGGTTTCCCCGCAGATGCTCAAGCGCCAATCCGCGCAGACCGTCGTTGGCGCCGAGCTCGATGATGACGATAGCGGGAGTATGTTGCGTTAAGAGGTTCTCGAGCCGGGTCAATGCGCCGCCCGTGGTCTCGCCGCTAATACTGGCGTTCACTACCCGGTAGGCGTGACCCGCTGCCGTTATGCGTTGCTGCAACTTCGCAACCCAACCCTGGTCAACGTCGATACCATAAGCGGCGCTTAAACTGTCACCCACAACCAGAATCGCAGGCGCCTGTGCGGGGGCCGCCATGGCCCACAGGCACAGCGCAGCCAAAGCCAACCACGGTACACTATTGAACAACATCATCATTCAGGCCGAAGGTCTGTCAAAACAGATCGCGAGCCCCGAGGGGCTTCTTACCATACTCGATGATATCAGTTTTTCCATGCGGCGTTCCGAGACTCTCGCAGTGGTGGGCGCTTCGGGGTCCGGCAAGTCGACGCTGCTCGGCTTGCTCGCCGGTCTCGACACGCCGACCGCAGGCCGTGTCGTGCTCGACGGCACCGACCTCAACACCCTGGACGAAGACGGCCGCTCGCGCTGGCGCGCGCATCGCGTGGGTTTCGTCTTTCAAGCGTTTCATTTGTTGCCGAGCCTCACGGCCTTGGAGAATGTGATGTTGCCGCTCGAGCTCGCCCTTCAGCAGGACCCCGCCGGCGCCGCGCGATCGGCGCTCGATCGCGTTGGGCTTGCCCAACGCGTGGGACATTATCCGTACCAACTATCGGGGGGCGAACAGCAGCGAGTCGCGATCGCACGCGCTTTCGCACCGCGGCCGCGCGTTCTTTTCGCCGATGAGCCTACGGGGAATCTCGACCGCAAGACCGGCGCGGCGGTCGGAAATCTGCTCTTCGCGCTCCGCGAGGAAGCCGGGACGACCCTGGTCCTGGTGACGCATGAGGAGACGCTTGCGGACCATTGCGAACAGCGGTTGACCCTTGAGATGGGCCGGTTACTGAAATCCTAGGAGCAGGGCATGTTCAGGATGGCCTGGCGGCAATTCAAGCGCGATACCCGCTCGGGGGAGTTGCGTTTGGCGACGCTCGCGTTATGCCTCGCCGTTGGCAGCGTGACCACGGTGGGATTCTTTATCGACCGCGTGCGCCTGGCGATCGACATCCAGGCCAGCGCGCTTTTGGCCGCGGACCTCGCGGTCGAATCCCCCTATCCCCTGCCGATCGCGGTCGGCCAGCGAGCGGCTGAAATTGGCCTCGCGAACAGTCACACCGTAGTATTCCGTAGCGTCGTGGCGAAGGGAGACAAGCTGAAGCTGGTCGAAGTCAAGGCCGTCGATGCCGCCTATCCCTTGCGCGGCCGGATCGAGACCGCTCTCGATCCCTCCGGTTTCGCATCGCACGCCGAGAGCGGACCGAGCGCGGGGAACGTGTGGGTAGAGGGTCCGTTGCTGCCGCTCCTCGGTCTTAAGCGCGGCGACACGCTGGTGATTGGAAAATCCGAGCTTGCCGTCGCCGCCATCCTCACGCTCGAGCCGGACCGCGGTGGCCAGCTTTTCAATATCGCTCCGCGGCTCATGATGCATCTCGACGACGTGGCGAGGACGGGGCTCGTCTCGGCCGGCAGCCGCGTTACCTACAGGCTATTGGTCGCGGGTGACAAGCAGCAGCTACGGGCTTGGCGCGACTGGGCCGAACCTCTGCTCGGCGAGCGCGCCCGTTTCATCGCGGTGCGCGATGCCCGCAGAGAGCTGCGCTCCACGCTGGAGCGTTCCGAGCAGTTCCTGACCCTTGCCGCGCTCACGAGCGTCATCCTCGCCGGCGTGGCGATCGCGATGTCGGCGCGCCGCTTCGCGACCCGCCATCTCGACAGCGCCGCCGTGATGCGCTGCCTTGGAGCCACCCAAGGCTTGGTGCTGCGGGTCTTCGCCGTCGAACTCGGGATCCTGGGTATTCTGGCGAGTCTCGCGGGCGGCGCTCTCGGCTATGCCTCCCAAGCGCTGCTCGCCGAGGTCCTGTCATTCTTCGCCCCGGGGCCGCTGCCTTTACCCTCGCTCTGGCCGTTGGTTTCGGCTGGCTTGACGGGCTTCATCGCGCTCCTCGGGTTTGCCCTGCCACCGCTCATCGCGCTCAAGGACGTACCGCCGGGGCGAGTGCTGCGGCGCGACGTCGGGCGCCTGAGGGCGCCGGGCATTGGAGTTTACTGCGCAGCGATGCTCGCGGTGGCCGCGCTCGCGCCTTGGCAGGCGGGCAATGTGACGCTAACTCTCTACGTCTTAGGAGGCGCGCTCGCAACCGTCGCCGTGCTGGCGGGCGCGGCGTGGTTGATGGTCCGCGCTCTGGCGCGGCTGCGCACCCGGGTCGGCATCGCCTGGCGGTTTGGGCTCGCGAACATCACTCGCCGCGCGGGCGGCAGCGTGGTCCAGATGGTCGCCATCGGGCTTGGGATCATGGTGATGCTGCTTCTCTCCCTGGTGCAGTCAGACCTGGTTGCGGATTGGCGCGCTAGCCTCAAACCCCAAGCGCCCAACCACTTCATCGTCAACATTCAACCCCACGAAGTCGAAGCGTTCAAAGACTTCCTCAAAACCAAGGGACGGGTTGAGCCCGCGCTCTATCCGATGGTGCGCGGGAGGCTCGCCGCCATCAACGGCCGGCCGGTGAAAGCGCGCGACTATCGCGATCCGAACGTGCGCCGTCTCGCGCAGCGGGATTTCAATCTTTCTTGGGCCGCGGTTCCCAAAGCCGACAACCGCATCGTTGCCGGCCGCTGGTGGGAGAGCCATGCCGCGGCGACCGACCAGTTCTCTGTGGAGACTGGGATCGCGGAAGATCTCGGGATCCGCCTCGGAGACCGGCTGACCTATCAGATCGCCGATCAACGGGTCAGCGCTAGGGTGAGCAACCTGCGTACCGTGGACTGGGAGTCGTTTACGGCCAATTTTTTCGTGGTCGCACCCCCGGGGTTGCTCGATCGACTCCCTGCCACCTACATGACCAGCTTCTATCTGCCGCCGGGTGAGAAGCTCTTGCTGCACCTCATCGTCGAACGCTTCCCCGGCGTTACGGTCATCGACGTCGCCGCGCTCATGGACAATGTGCGCGGGATTATCGACCGCGCCAGCCTGTCGATGCAATCAGTATTCGTGTTCACCGTGATTGCAGCCATCCTGGTCCTCATCGCCACCATTCAATCGACTCACGATGAGCGCCGGGCCGAGAGTGCGCTACTGAAAACCCTCGGCGCGAGCAGCCTAAGGATCGTGCAGGGGCTCACGGCCGAATTTCTCGCCTTGGGCCTGGTGGCGGGGCTGCTCGGGGCCGCCGCCGCCACGCTCGTCGCCTATGTCTTGGCCGTCGCCGTATTTGACTTTGACTACCGCTTCAACCCTTGGCTCGTGCCGATCGGCCTCGTTGCGGGCGGGATATCTGTCGCCCTCGTGGGCGTCCTGGCCACGCGCTCGTCGCTACGCGATCCGCCCATCGCGACCTTAAGGAAGTCCTAGGGAGGATGGGCTGATTCATAAGTGGCCGTGAACGAAACAGGACCGGCCGCGCGGTGGCTTTCAGACCCGGCGCGGCTGGCTGCCAATGGTAACCCCAAGAAAAGCTTTGAAAGCCTTACGATACGGTAGTTAAACTCGGCCTCGAAAAACGAAACATCCGATTCGTCATGAGCAACCAGGCGTGAAGCGGGGTTGATATATCTATAAACGCGGTCGCGCTAACGTTACTATGTATATAAACAAGTTTAGAAAAGCATAAACTGTTTCTATAGGTATGAACGAAGTCGAATTCTAGTTGTCCCGAAAGAGGAAACTGAACGGGTGGGGGGTTGGGATGCCATATTGTGCATTTCACGTTGATGAGCAGTGTTCCACCGCTCGGCAGTTCATAGATTCCTTGATCCATGATGAGCGGTTCATCACGCGCAATAAGTTCGATGCATTGCTTGGGGAGTAAACGGCTACATTTTCCGGGGCCAAGCAGATCTAAAATGGGAACTTGTTCCGCGGGTTTTTCGCGAAGGTAACCCTTTACTTGAGTTCACGCCTCAAACCACAGGTGGTCCGCTCCCCGAGAACAGCTCAGCTTTTTCTTATCTCGGATGGCATCTTCACGCTGAGCTTCGGGCAGTATTTCTATTCCTCGAAACAGCGGATCGAATCGGGATTGAAACACCTATTGACTACAGGAACTTGAGGCAGCATCACGGAATTATCCAAGCGGCCCTGAATGAACAACATGACGCGGACTACACTACGCCCTTCCCTGCTGCGAGCTACTTAAATGCCATGGCACTCGCCCAGCATCACGGAGTGCCGACCCGCCTCCTCGATTGGACAGAATCGCCTTTGATGGCAGCCTACTTCGCGGCCATTGACGCATCCTCTGTGGTCTCTGACAGAGTCAAGAGTGAACGGATCGTGGTCACCTTCCTTAATGTGGGGCAGGTGACATACGAGGATATCAATTATGCCGTTGTGAATGCCCCACGTTACGGCAACACCTTTTTGCGGGTGCAGAAGGGTCTGTTTACCTATTTTCCCACCGCGAACTCATACTTTATAGAGAATCGCCGCTGGCCGTCTCTCGAGGCGATCATCAGTGCGGACGAACGACTGCGGTATCGCCTGGGCCGTGTCTCCGTCCCAAGTCACGAGGCGGATGGGGTTCTGAGGATACTGCATGACTTCGGGATCACACGTGCTTCAATGATGCCATACTTAGAACACGCGGCCAGAGAATTCCAATATATCAGGTCAATCTTCAAGCTTTAGCCCGAGTAGGATGCGCTGAGGTACGAAGCGCATCTGTCGAGTGATGTCCCGCGACTGATGCGCCTCCGTACGTCGACGAATCCTACGATTGTTTACAGGAGATACATCTTAGAGGTGCCACATGCGAAACGAATTTACTGCCATTATTGAACGAGACGGCGAGTGGTTTATCGCGTACTGTCCCGAAATCCCTGGTGCCAATGGTCAAGGTCGAACCAAGGAAGAGGCGCGAGAGAGTTTAGCCGAAGCAATTGCCCTTATTCTTGAAGATCGCCGTGAGGATTGCTTACGCGGTGTGCCGCCGGAGGCGGAACGCGAAACAGTCGTGTTAACGTGAAACGAAGCACGCTGCTTTTGCATCTTCGCCAGCATGGCTGTTATCTCAAGCGCGAAGGTAGGTCCCACTCTCTTTGGGCCAATCCCAACACTGGCGCCGTTGAGACTGTCCCGCGCCATACTGAAATCTCAAACCTACTGGCGAGAAAAATTTGTCGAAACCTTTCTATACCTGAAGTTGGTGGTTAAAAGGCCCTGTCTAGCATGAGATGCAAGCGATGAGACTGCACGTTGCCCAAGAAGCCGATGCGCTTTATCTGCGATTGGATGACTCAAAGATCGTCGAGTCGGAGGAGGTATCTCCGGGCATTGTGCTCGATTTCAACGCCGACAACCAGGTAGTGGGCGTTGAATTCCTGCACCTCTCTAGGCGTACCCCTAGTGTGGAAACGGAAAAGTTGGTGTTCGAGACCGTGCCAAGCGTGGCGGCCAGGTGACCGGTTAACCCAAACGCCTACATTGACCGACCCTGTATGGAGCGTTTACGAGGGTTCTATAACGCCTCGGCGGCGAAGTCCGCAAGGCGCGAGCGCTCGCCTCGGACCAGGATCACATGGCCGCCGTGGGGCCAGTTCTTGAAGCGGTCCACGACATACGTGAGGCCGGAGGTGGTCTCGCTGAGGTAGGGTGTATCGATTTGACCGATGTTGCCCAGGCACACCATCTTGGTGCCGGGCCCCGCGCGGGTGATCAAGGTCTTCATTTGCTTCGGAGTCAGGTTTTGGGCTTCGTCGATGATGACGTAGCGGTTGAGAAAGGTGCGGCCGCGCATGAAATTCAATGACCTGATCTTGATGCGTTTCTGAATCAGATCATGGGTCGCCGCCCGGCCCCACTCGCCCCCCGTTTCGGTTTGGGTGAGCACTTCGAGATTGTCCATGAGCGCGCCCATCCAAGGCGTCATTTTCTCCTCTTCGGTGCCGGGCAAAAAGCCGATGTCCTCACCCACCGGCACCGTGACGCGAGTCATGACGATCTCGCGGTAGCCCTGCGTTTCCATGGTCTGGGCCAGGCCCGCGGCGAGCGCGAGCAAAGTCTTGCCCGTACCCGCCGTACCGAGCAAGGTCACGAAGTCCACGGCGGGATCCAGCAGCAGGTTCAAGGCGAAGTTCTGCTCGCGATTGCGGGCGGTGATTCCCCAGACCGCGTTGCGCGTCACCCGGTAGTCGATGACTTGCTCGATCGTCGCTTCGTGATCTTCGATGCGCCGGACCATGGCCTCGAGGTTACGATGATTTTGATGGCACACGAACTGATTCGGAAAGCACTGCCCGGCGAGAGGGCCGCGCACGGTATAGCGCGTGCGTCCGTTCTCCTGCGAACAAGACATATCCTTGCCGTGCTGGTCCCAAGAATCCGCGGGCAAATCGAGCACTCCCGTGTAGAGGAGATCGACATCCTCGATCACCTGATCGCTGTGATATTCTTCGGCATGCACGCCGAGCATGCGGGCCTTGATGCGAAGGTTGATGTCCTTCGAGACCAGAACCACCGTGCGCTGCGAATGCATTTTTTGCAACCCGATCGCGGCGGCGAGGATAAAATGATCTGGCTTGGTGCCGGGCACCGGCATCGGTAAATCCTGCGGCAAGGTGTGGGTTTGCAAGAACAAGCGGCCCCGGGCCGAGGAGAGCGCGGATTGGTGATTCGGCTGCGGCAGCGTCAGGCCGCGCTCGATCTCGCCCCGGTCGGCGGGACCGATTAGATCATCGAGCATGCGGCTCACTTGGCGCGCGTTGCGGGCGACCTCCGAAACCCCCTTTTTAGCGGCGTCGAGCTCTTCGAGCACGACCATGGGCAAGTAAACATCATGCTCATCGAAACGGAACATGGCGGTGGGATCGTGCATTAACACATTGGTGTCGAGCACGAACAGGCGGGGCTTGGAATCGGTGACCATCACGCCCGCGGCGATTGTTCAGTGGGTGAGAGTTTTTAGCGCCTCGAGAACCTCGGCGGCGTGTCCGGCAACCTTGACCTTGCGCCATTCGCGGCGCAACACGCCCTCGCCATCGATCAAGAAGGTGCTCCTTTCGATGCCGAAGACCTTCTTACCGTACATGTTCTTTTCCTTCATGACCCCGTACGCCTGGCACAAGGTCTCATCGGCGTCGGAGAGGAGGTCGAAGGGCAGGCATTGCGTCTCCTTAAAGCGTTCGTGGGAACCGAGGCTATCGCGCGAGACCCCGATGATGACCGCCGCGTGCTTCTCGAAATCCTTGGCGAGATCTCGAAAGTCCTGGCTCTCTTGCGTACATCCCGGCGTATGGTCCTTGGGATAAAAATACAAGACCACCTTCTTACGCCTTAGATCCGAAAGACGCAGCCGCCGGCCGCCGGTCAAGGGCAGATCGAAATCGGGCACCGGATCCCCGACACGAATGCTCGGCATGGCGGCGCTCATAGCTTGTGAAAGAATCGTCGCGAGCGAAGGGAGGTCGCGTTCCGCCGGAGCGCAGGAACCGGAGTGTATATTGAAATACATGAGGATTCCGAGCACCGCCGAAACGCGAGATCCCGAGCGCAGCAGGTTTTTTCACAAGCTCTCATTTGACCGGCTCCATCACGGCGTCAAGGTTGAGTTGATCGCAAAAGTCCATGAATTCGCCGCGCAAGGCCGCGATGGAGGTATTGGTCGGCACACTGATGGTGACGTGGAGGGAGAACATCGGCGTGCCGGTATGCGCCGCGGAATAGCTTCCGGTATACATTTCTTCGATATTGATATCACGGGTGGAAAAAAACTGGGCGATATCATGCACGATGCCGGGATGATCGATCGATACCACCTCCACCGCATAGGGCATCATATTGCCCAGCTTTTTACGCGCGTCGGTACGCTTGGAGCTGATCGTGAGCCCCAAGCTGTCCGCGAGCCGAGGCACCATGCTCTCTATTTTCGCAACCGCGTCCCAGGTTCCCGCAAGCAATAAAACCATCGCGAACTCGCCGCCCAGAACGGTCATCCGGCTATCCAGGATGTTACAGCCACAGTCCTTAACCGCCTTGGAAAATTGGTGAACCAGCCCCGAACGGTTGCTCCCGATCGCGGAGATGACAAGATGATTCTGTACCACGGTGGTCATCGGTAAGGGTTTAGCGGATCCCGAAAGTATAGCCGAGATTGTGCATTGAAAACCCATGCCCCGGCAAGGGCGGTTCGAGCCGCCCAAGGCAATCGGACCGTTCTTGTCAAGGTAGTCATTGGAACGTACTATGGCCGGCACCTAAAAGGGGGAAGGCATTGGTTTCATGTTTCGAGGCAGTATGGTGGCGATGGTAACGCCGATGGAGACCGGGATCAGTCCCGAGGTGCCCATCGATTGGAAGGCCTTGCAAGAGCTCGTAGAGTTTCATATCGCCGAGGGTAGCGATGCGATCGTCGCCGTCGGCACGACCGGTGAGTCGGCCACGCTCGACGAGAAAGAGCATCGCAAGGTGATTCGCCAGGTGGTGCGGCAGGTTCATAAGCGCATTCCGGTGATCGCCGGAACGGGCGCCAATTCCACGACAGAGGCCATTCGGCTGACCGCGTTCGCGCGCGAAGCGGGGGCCGATGCCTGCCTGCTGGTCACCCCTTACTACAATAAGCCGACGCAGGAAGGGCTTTTCCTGCACCACAAGGCCGTGGCCGGGGCCGTTGCGATCCCGCAAATTCTTTATAACGTGCCGGGGCGTACCGCGTGCGACTTGGTGCCCGCGACCGCCGGCCGCCTGTCCCGGATCCGCAATATTATCGGCATCAAGGAAGCGACCGCCGATCTGGGCCGGGTGGCGTCGTTGCGCGAGCATTGCGGGGACGGCTTCATGATCGTGAGCGGTGATGATGCGACGGCGATGGAGTTTATCGCGCGCGGCGGCCAAGGCGTGATTTCGGTAACCGCCAACGTAGCGCCGCGATCAATGCACCTCCTGTGCGCACGGGCTTTGGCGGGCGATAGGGCGGGCGCCGAGACACTCAACGCGACGCTCGAGGGCCTGCACCGGGAATTATTTTCGGAGTCTAACCCGATACCGGCGAAATGGGCTCTAAACCGAATGGGTTTGGTCAAGAGGGGCATTCGCCTGCCCTTGACCTGGCTCGCTGAGGCGTACCACGGCCAAGTGAGGGCGGCGATGGCACAAGCGGGGCTCGCTATCGGCGCAGCATCGTCATGACCGCTCAAGCAATGGATAGATGAATTGAGGTGTTGAGAATACGGTCAACGGGCTTGGTCGCGGGTTTGCTTGTGATCACCGGATGCGCGTGGTTTCCGACGTTCGATGACGTCATCCCCGACAAGCAGAAGGAGTATCAAAAGAGTCAATCGCTCCCCGACTTGGAAGTGCCCCCGGATCTCACCACCGAGTCGATCCGCGACACCCTGGAGGTTCCGGATGTGGACGCGAGCGGAGCGGCAAACTACTCAACCTACCAAGAGCGCATTGCCCAACGAAAAAAAGAGCCGGAAGCCGGATCGGCGGAGAGCCCGAGCGCGGCCAAACTTGGGGCGCTGGCGGATGAGACGCAGCTCATCATCGACGCCGAACCCGCCGTGGTGTGGGCCGAGCTGCGGCCTTTTTGGGAGGACCGCGGCTATGCCTTGGATCTCGATGATGAAGAGGGCGGGGTCTTGGAAACCGGGTGGGTTGAAAACCGCGCCAAGCAAGAGCGCGATCGCTTCAAGGTGATCCTTGAGGCCGGCGAGGAAAGCGGCACGACCGTGCTCTACCTCACCCATGTCGGCGAGGCGCTCACGCAAGGTCTCGAGTGGCGGGAGCGTCCCCGGGATGCGGGGCTCGAGGGACGCATGGCGGCGCACTTGAAAAAAGCGTTGAGCGGCCAATCCGTCGAACCCACCGCGAAAGCCGAACCGTCTCCCCCCGGCCCCAAGCCGAGGTCGAAACCGGAAATCGCGTCTGCCGAGGAGTCCGGCACGGAAGATGCGCGCGCCGATCTGTTGAACGCGGGCGAAGGAAAAGCGTATCTGCGGGTAGCCAACGACTTCGCGAAGGTGTGGCGCAATACCGGGTTCGCACTGGGACAGATCGGCGCCAAGGTGGAAGATGAAGACCGATCGCGCGGCAGCTACTACCTCCGCTTCTCCGACACCGCGGCCCCGAAACCGGAGAAGGGCTTTTTATCGAGCCTGGCCTTCTGGCGGGACGATGACGACGATGAGTTTGAGATCCATCTCACCGACGTCGGCAATAACACCGAGGTCATCGTATTGGACCCGGACGGGAATTGGGATAACAGCGCGACCGCCGCGCGCATCCTGCGCTTATTGCGCACCGAGCTGAACAAGTGACCGCAGCGACCGCGGGGGAACCGGCGCGATTCTAAGAGATTGTGAAGAAATCGTCAGCGAGCGAAGGAAGCTCGCGTTCCGCCGGCGCGCAGGAACCGGAGTGTATATTGAAATACATGAGGATTCCGAGCGCCGCCGGAACGCGAGATCCCGAGCGCAGTAGATTTATTCGCAAACTCTAACGGGATCCGCGGGTGGGTAGTGGCAGTGCTAACATCAACGCCTCTTCTCTGCCCTCATGGGCCGGATAGTAATCCGGCCGCAGGCCGATCTCCTTGAAGCCGGCACGCGCGTAAAGCTGTCGCGCCGGCCCATTCGAGGGCCGAACCTCTAGGAGCATCGTCTCCGCGCCGCGCGCGCGCGCGTCCTCGACCACGTGCTCCAAAAGCGTGCGCCCGAATCGCCCACCTTGCCAGCGCGGTTTGACACAGAGGTTCAACAGGTGCGCCTCACCGGCCGCCACGGTCATGAAACTATAGGCGCCGACGAGCCCTTCGTGTTCCAGCACCCAGGCGATGTAACCACAGCGAATGCAGTCGATCATCACGCCCTTACTCCAAGGGAAGTCGTAGGCCTGCCGTTCGATCTCGATCACTTCCGGCACATCGCGCTCGATCATGGGCCGCAAGGTGACTGTCATGGGCTTGAGCAACGCGCTCATGCCGGCACCTCCCGCATCGATTCCCGATACAGTCGCTTCGCGAATAATAAGTCTTGCCAGACCTTGCGTTTTTCACGCGGGGAGCGCAGCAGATACGCCGGATGATAGGTCACGACCAACGGGATTCGGCGCTCCCCGTACGCGAATGCCTGGCCGCGAAGTTTGCCGATCGAGGTGCTGGTCTTCAGCAGATTTTGACCCGCGATCCGGCCGACGGCGAGGATGATTCTCGGTGCCACCAGCGCGATTTGGCGTTCCAGGAACGGTGCACAGCAGTTGATCTCTTCAGGCTGCGGATCGCGATTATTCGGCGGCCGGCATTTCAAGATATTGGCGATGAAGACCTGCTCGCGTTTTAGACCAACGGCAAACAGCATGGCGGTGAGCAATTGCCCCGCCCGGCCGACGAACGGCTCACCCTGACGATCCTCCTCGGCCCCCGGCGCCTCGCCGATGATGAGCCACTCCGCGTGCGCATCGCCGACTCCAAAGACCGTTTGCGTGCGCCCGCGGTGGAGCTCGCAGCGCGTGCACGCGGCCACCGAGCGTTGCAACTCCTCCCAGATCATTCCTGCGACCGCGGGAACGGCGTTACCGTCCGCTGTTGGCGCCGCGGTTTGATGCTCAGGCACCGCGGCGCGGCGCCGCCAGACATCGATCCCCATCGCCTCGAGATAGCGTGCTCGGGTCAGCATTGATAGCGGATCGTTACACCTGATTCGATGTCTGCGGGTGGTGCCGTTCGGGGGCCGACAATACTTTGTTCAGGGCGTTGATATAGGCTTTGGCCGAGGCAATGATGATATCGGTATCCGCGCCCTGACCGTTCACGATCCGCCCGGCGCGCTCCAAACGCACCGTCACCTCCCCTTGCGCATCGGAGCCGGTGGTGATGTTATTGACGGAGAACAATTGCAGGTTGCAACCGCTTTCGATTATGCCTTCGATGGCTTTAAAGGCGGCATCCACCGGCCCGCTGCCCTCGGCGATGCGCTGTTGCTCATTGCCGTTCCACTGCAAGGTGATGCGCGCTTTTGGCGTCTCTCCGGTCTCGGAGCAGACCTTGAGCGAGACCAACTTAACGGCTTCGACGCCACTTGAGACATGGGTCTCGGTGACCAGCGCCTGCAGATCTTCGTCATAGATCTCATGCTTCTTGTCCGCCAACTCCTTGAAGCGCATGAAGGCCTCGTTGAGATCCTCTTCGCGGGTAAACTCCACCCCAATCTCGCGCAAGCGGGTGCGAAACGCGTTGCGGCCCGAATGTTTGCCGAGCACCATCCGGTTGGCGTGCCAACCGACATCTTCGGCACGCATGATCTCGTAGGTCTCCCGGCTCTTGAGCACGCCATCTTGATGAATGCCGGATTCGTGGGCAAACGCGTTCGCTCCGACAATGGCCTTGTTCGGTTGCACCGGAAAGCCGGTGATGCTGGATACCAGCCTCGAGCAATGCAGGATCTGCGTGGTGTCGATCCCCACTTCACAGGAAAACTGATCGCGGCGGGTGCGGACCGCCATGGCGATTTCTTCCAGCGCCGCGTTGCCGGCGCGCTCGCCGAGACCGTTAATCGTGCATTCGACTTGGCGCGCGCCATTGAGCACCGCGGACAAGGAGTTTCCGACCGCCATTCCCAAGTCGTTATGGCAGTGCACGGAAAACACCGCCTTGTCGCTGTTCGGCACGCGTTCGATCAGATCCTTGATGAGCGTTCCGAACTGGCCGGGAAGACTGTAACCAACAGTATCCGGGATATTGACCGTCCTGGCGCCGGCCTCGATCACGGTCTCGAGCACGCGGCACAGAAATTCGAAATCGGAGCGCCCCGCATCCTCGGGCGAGAACTCGACATCCTCGACGTGGCTGCGCGCCCGTTTCACCGCCTTGACCGCATGCTCGATGACTTGCTCGGGTGACATCTTGAGCTTGCTCTGCATATGAATGGGCGAGGTGGCGATAAACGTATGGATACGCGCCGAGCGGGCGCCCTTGAGCGCCCGGGCGGCGGTGTCGATATCGCGCTCCAGCGCCCGCGCCAGAGCGCAGACGGTACTTTCCTTAACCGCGGCCGCCACCGCATGCACTGCCTCGAAATCGCCCGGGCTCGCGACCGGGAAGCCCGCCTCGATGACATCCACGCGCATCCGCTCCAGGGCCTTGGCGATGCGGATCTTCTCGTCCTTGGTCATCGAGGCGCCGGGGCTTTGCTCGCCGTCGCGCAAGGTCGTATCGAAAATGATCAACTTGTCTTTCATGCCTGTCCTCCCGCCCGGCCGGGCGCGAGTCGTCTAAAAGTATACCGTTCTGGTGTCTCTAAAGGACACCGGCTGTCACGGGAATTTAGTGTCGATCGTTCTGCCCTAGCCGGGCAGCAGCGGGGAAGGCGGCGGCAGCGCGATCGGCACCGTCTTGCAAACGGCGAACACGCCCTTATCGGTGACGGTATACGGCATGAGGACGACTATACCTGCCGGATCGGCGGAAGACAACAGCTTACGCCTCGGGGTTCGGCCCTTCGCCGGAGCCGCGACGCGCGGCGCGTTAGCGGCGGATCTGCAGTGATTGCCGGACCCGTGGACGCGTAGATCAGCCCGCTTTGGATCACCGATTCCGACCCGATACCGCGCACGTTTGACAGCCTACCGGTCCAGTCGTATCTTCGATCCTGAGGAAAATGGGGATCTAAGGTTCTTATTTTCCGGCGATAACGATGCCAAAAAGCCTCTGATGGCTTTAGGGCTTTAGGATAGACGTCTCATAAACCACCCATAGGCGCAATGGGATTCAGGAACCGTCAATGGTCGCCTGGTTACTGTCTGATACGCGGGGGATGAAGCAATGGCCGTTACCGATCATGTCGATCTGCCGACGTTCATCGAGGGGGTTAAGAAACGCAATCCGGGACAAGCTGAATTTGTTCAGGCGGTGCAGGAAGTCGCCGAGGATATTTTCGACTTCATCGCCGACAAGGAACCATATCACCACTACCAGATCCTTCGGCGCATCGCCGAGCCGGACCGAGTGATCTCCTTCCGCGTCTGCTGGGAGGACGATAGCGGCAATATCCGCGTCCAGCGCGGATGGCGGGTTCAGAACAACAATGCGATCGGGCCCTATAAGGGCGGCATTCGTTTCCATCCTTCGGTGACGGAAAGCGTTCTCAAGTTCCTCGCCTTCGAGCAGACCTTCAAGAATGCTTTGACCGGCCTGCCAATGGGGGGCGGCAAGGGCGGGGCGAATTTCAATCCCAAGGGCAAGAGCGACCATGAAGTGATGCGCTTCTGCCAAAGCTTCATGACCGAGCTCTATCGCCATGTCGGCGCGGACGTCGACGTGCCGGCGGGCGATATCGGCGTCGGCGCGCGCGAGATCGGCTATATGTTCGGCCAGTACAAGCGGATCACCAACCAGTTCACGGGCGTGCTTACCGGCAAGGGCATCGAATATGGCGGCTCTCTGATCCGGCCCGAGGCGACCGGCTATGGCGCGGTCTATTTTCTCCACAATATGCTCAAGACCAAGGGCCAGGACCTGACCGGCAAGAACGCCGTCATCTCCGGCTCGGGCAATGTCGCGACGCACGCGGCGGAGAAGCTAACCCAGCTTGGCGGCAAGGTGCTGACCCTGTCAGACAGCGCCGGCTTCATCCACGACCCCGACGGGATCGATCAGCATCGAATCAACTGGGTGAAGCAGCACAAGACCAAGCGTCGCGGCCGCATATCAGACTATGCCAAGGAGTTCA
>MUGK01000030.1 GCA_002007425.1 Chromatiales bacterium USCg_Taylor
CTCCCATCATGAACAGCTACCCGCTCCTAGTTCAGGCTCATCTTGTGTTAGAAATAAGCCCCACCTTCAGGCTCATCTAGCATTGGAAGAGACTGGGGACTCACCTAGCATTGGAATAGGGGTAGTGTCCCAGTTTGATTGAAGTTTCGGTGGTAGGGCACAAACCCGCGCCGGCCCCCCCATTTCCTGACGCCCAAAACGCGCGCGCGACCGAGTTCGCGGCCAGCGCCGAGCGCTTCCGCGGGTTTACCGGGCGTTAGCCGCCGGTCCGGCCCAAAATCCCTGGCGCAGGCCTGGGCGCTAGCCCTCAGACGCAGGCCTCCGCGCCGTCTACGGCGACAGCGCGCTAGGCATTCGACAGTTTCGGCCGCTAGCAATGCAATATCCTTTTGAGGCGTTTAACCTGCCATGACCGCTCAAGCCCGCTCACGAGACCTCGATACCGATAACCCAGTACTGCTGACCCATCCGATGCACGACGATCCGGAGGTGAACTAGTGCTGGTCCGGCTAACCCCGCCCGAGATCGGTCGCGCGATGCGGTGGCCCGGTGCCGCCGGGATCGTCGCCGGGTTTTTGTGCGCGGCGCTCCGTCGGCTCGCCGAAATCGGTCCGTTAGCCGAGTTTGTATTAACGGTCTGTGCCAGCTATGCCGTTGCGATTTTGCTAATGCACCGCGCGAAGCGCCGGGCGGCGTGGTGCAAAGGCAATTCGCTAGACGCATGAGGCCGGGTATTTTTCGCCGCGCTCCCGAGGAGGTGACCCAGAGCACCCGCGTACTCAGTGCCCGCGTGCGGAGCGCCCATCGATCACTGCACGAGCGTGGGGCCATATCGACGCCCCTCGCCCGGCGGATATTGCTATCTGCGCTTCGGTGTTGGCAGAGGCGGTGACAAAGGGCTTGATAGAGTCGCTTGCGCTCAGCGTGAAGATGGCTATTGGACATCAGTCTATCCATGCGTTTGATGTTGTGTTTGGTGCGGGCGGGACTATTCAGGCGTCGGCCCAAGGCGGTGACCGTCAGGCAGGCGCCGGAGATTAAAGCACTGACCGCTGCGGCCAGTGCCGTGGCACGTTTGGCATGTAGAGAGGGGACTGAGTCTAGGATAGTTGTGTGCAATACTTGGAGTAAGCGCATCGTGTTTTTCCTTGGTTCCAACACTTTGTTTGGCGACAAGCATTGGATCAGAAAACACGGTGCGCTGCCATGTCTTTGTTTATGATCGAATTTCCTACAAGATTTGTGGGGATACCTTAGATTCAGGGGTTATGCCACGGTGCCTGCGTCGGCGGCCCCGTATTTTTCGCGCATCAGCTTTTTGTCGAGCTTTCCGACGCTGGTCTTGTCCAGAGCCTCGACAAAGATGATCTGCTCCGGCACCGCATATTTCGAAATGATGCCGCGCTTGACGTAACCCAGGACGTGATCCCGTAGCACGGCGGGCGCTACCGCACCGCTCTGGCCGGTCGTGGGCACGATCAGGGCCAACGGCCGTTCACCCCACTTTTCGTCCTTGACGCCGATGACGGCGACTTCAGCGACGCCCGGATGACGGGACAGGATGTCCTCGAGCTCAATTGAGGAGATCCATTCGCCGCCGGTCTTGATGACGTCCTTAAGGCGATCCGTTATCTGGAGATAGCCGTCCGGATCAATGTTCGCGATGTCTCCCGTGTGCAGATAACCCCCGGCCCAAAGCGACTCTGAGGCCCGCGGATCCCAAAGGTATCCCCGGGTGAGCCAGGGCGCGCGCGCTACCACTTCACCGGTGGTCTTGCCGTCATGCGGCACGTCACGCATCTGCCCATCCACAACGCGCAGGTCCACCAAAGGCACCGGAAGACCCGCCTTGACGCGGCGTGCCACTTCCTCGTCCGCACCGGCAGCAAGATGGCGGGTCTTGACTTGAGCCAGCGATAGGGCCGGGCAGGTCTCGGACAGACCATAGCCACTGAAGACGTCGATGCCCCGTTCCAGCGCCTGCTTCGCCAGGCCGATCGGCAACGCGGAACCGCCGATGACGATCTTCCAGCCCCTGAGGTCCACGTCCTTTGCGGCGGGATGATTCAGGATCATTTGCAGAATGGTCGGCACACAGTGCGAGAAGCTGGCGCCTTCGCTTTGCTTAAGCGCCAGCAGCATCTCCGGCGTGTAGCGCCCGGGGTACACCTGCTTTACCCCCATCAACGTAGCGATATACGGGTTACCCCAGGCGTGCACGTGAAACATCGGCGTGATGGGCATGTACACATCGTCGCGATGGAAGCGGCCCTGCTGCGCCGGCATTGCCAAGCCCGCAAGCACGGCGAGCGAGTGCAGCACCAGTTGCCGGTGGCTGAAATAGACGCCTTTCGGCAAGCCGGTGGTGCCGGTGGTGTAAAAGGTCGTCGCCCGCACGTTCTCGTCGAAATCCGGGAACTCGTATTCCGGTCCATGGGCCGCTAACAGCTCCTCATATTCCGCGTCAAAGCTGCGGCGGTCCTCACGCGCGGCCGCCGCGTCAGTAATCAGCACGAACTTGCGGCCGCTCGTCAGTTGAGACTTGATCATGCCCAGCATCGGCAAGAAGTCTGCGTTGACCAGCAGGACCGTGGGCGAAGCGTGGTTCAGGGTGTAGAGCACCTGTTCCGGCGACAGCCGGATGTTCACGGTTTGCAGTACGGTGCCCATCATGGGCACGGCAAAAAAGCACTCCAGATAGCGGTGGCTGTCCCAATCCATCACGCCGACGGTGTCGCCCAGCTTGACCCCAAGCCAGGCCAGGCCCGATGCAAGGCGGCCGATGCGCTCATGCAGTTGGCGATAGCTCAGGCGCTTGAGATCGCGATAAACGATAGCAGCGGATATGCGTAGGCCGAAGTGGTAGGGTCAATCTGGCTCATGTCAGTTCTCGCTCTCAAGCCCGCCGAGCTTTATCCAGCGCGCTTTACCAACAGTTTTCTCCGGCGACAATACTGGCTTATTCTCCACCTTAATGAGAACAGCATCAGTATGCGTTTTCATCAATGATAGCAAAAATGGGTATCGAGGATTGCGTCCACTCAGCCCGTGCACACGGCTGAGGTCGTGGCATGGGGCTGCAGCGTCCCAACCAAGTCCGAAACCGAGCGCACGCGGTGGCGCTTGAGGTACTCGATGATCCCGCGGTTGATCTTCGGGCAGATGAGCGGATCGTAGAACAAGGCCGTGCCGATCCCGACCGCCGTCGCGCCCGCGATCAAGAACTCGATGGCATCGGCGACGGTCGTGATCCCGCCCTGCCCGATGATCGGAATGCCGTGTGGTCTACACACTTGGTAGACCTGGTGCACCTTCAACAACGCGATGGGTTTGATTGCCGGTCCCGACAATCCCCCCTGGTTATTGCCGATGACCGGCCGGCGGGTCTCGATATTCACCGCCATCCCCATGAGGGTATTGATGACCGCCAAGGCGTCCGATCCCGCCTCAATGCAGCGGCGCGCGTTTTCGGCGATTTCGGTCTGGTTCGGTGAGAGTTTCGTGATCAGAGGCTTGCGCGTGGCCGCCCGGCAGGCCGCCACCACCCGGGCGGACATTTCGGGATCGTTCCCGAAGGCGACACCGCCTTCCTTGACGTTGGGACAAGAAATATTGATCTCGATGGCATCGATGGGTGAATCATCGAAAATCCGAGTCACCTCCCGGTATTCTTCGATTGTCGAGCCACACACATTGGCGATGAAACGCGTCTCCTCAAAATTCAACCGCGGCAAGATGGCGTCGACGACCGCCCGGGCGCCGGGGTTCTGTAACCCAATCGCGTTCAGCATCCCGCCCGGCGTCTCGGCGATCCGGTGCGGGGGGTTCCCGAGTCTCGCCTCGAGCGTCGTCCCCTTCAAGCAGATTGCCCCGGCATCGCGATTGGAAAATCCGGCGACGCGCGTGTATTCTTCGCCGAAGCCCACGCAGCCCGACAACAACACCAAAGGGGTCGTGAAAGGCAAGCCGCGGAAATCGACGGCCAACATGTCTTGTTCTCGCGCAGCCATTAGCCACCTTGTTTCATGTTGTTCTTTATCAGCCGGAAATCCCGCCGAACACGGGCAATGTTATACGGTTGTGCGCGAATACCGGAGCGCGCTTGCATCTTATCGAGCCGCTCGGATTCTCGCTCGAGGATAGGCGCCTGCGGCGCGCCGGCCTGGATTATCACGAACTGACGGGGATCGCGGTCCATGCCGAGATCGGGGCGTTTATGGCGCACGTGCAACCGCTACGGGTATTCGGGTTTTCAACCAAAGGGCAAGGGTGTTATACCGACATCGCTTTCCGGCCCGAAGACGCATTCCTGTTCGGTCCCGAGACTCGGGGGCTACCACCGCACCTCCTTGAGCGGCTCGGTCCCGAAAACATCTTCCGCATTCCGATGCGGGCCGGATGCCGCAGCCTGAACTTATCGAATGCTGTGGCCGTCATTGTTTACGAAGCCTGGCGGCAGCAGGGTTTTCATGCCACTGGTTCATTGGCAACGCAAGCTGCTCTCTCTAAATGACCAGTTCGCCCGATAGCCTAGCTGCACTCGATCTCCTGGCGCGGCTCGCGCGCGAGCAATGTCTGCACCGCCTCGCGGGGCTCACACTCGCCAGCCACAACGCGCACGACCTGCTCACTGATTGGCATTTCAATGGCGTGCTTTCGCGCCAAGGACAATACCTCGTAGGCCGTTCGGACGCCTTCCACGACCTGGCCGATGCGGCGCACCGCCTCGGCCAGGCTCACGCCCCGCCCGAGCATGAGGCCGAGCCTGCGGTTGCGCGACTGATCATCGGTACAAGTTAGCACCAAATCACCGATGCCGGCGAGACCCGTGAGCGTCGCCCGCTGGCCCCCCAAGGCCAAGCCCAAGCGCACCATCTCGGCAAGCCCCCGGGTAATCAGTGCCGCGCGCGTATTGGCGCCGAATCCGAGGCCATCCCCAACGCCCGCCGCGATAGCCAGAACATTCTTTACCGCTCCGCCGATGGCGACCCCGGTGAGGTCGTCGCTAATATAGGCCCTAAAGCTCCGGTTATGTAAACGCTGGACCAGATCGCGCGCGAAAGGCTCGTTACGCGAGGCCACGGTCAGCGCGGTCGGCAGACCCGCGGCAACTTCCGTCGCAAAGCTCGGTCCGGAGACCAAGGCGGTGACCGTGTTCATCCCGAGCACCTCCTCGACGGTTTCGTGCCCCAGCTTGTGGGTGCTCGCTTCGATGCCTTTGCATGCCAATGCGATTCGCAAGGTTCCCGAAACCTTGGCGAGAACGTCACGCGTGACCTCGCGCAAGGCATTCACGGGTACCGCGACAACGACATCCCGTATGCCGGCCGGCGGGAGGGCCGTGATCGGCATGACCGCCTCGGGCAGGACGATGCCAGGAAGGAAGCGAGTGTTGCGGCGCGTCTCTCGCAGCGAGGCGATGTGCGCCTGATCATGCCCCCACAGGTAGGTCGGCTGCCCGTTGCGCGCCAAGAGGACGGCAAGCGCCGTTCCCCATGAACCGGCGCCCATCACGAGAATAGGCGCCGTTGTGTTTGCCGCGGAGGAAGGGTCCAACGCCGGTTGCGAACGCGGTTAACCCGCTTCCTAATGCGCTTGCTCCGCGTGGGACGGCACCTCCTGCTGGCGGCGCTTGAGCTCCTGCGCATAGAGCGCATCGAAGTTAACCGGGGCGAGCAGGAGCGGCGGATACCCGCCGCGGATCACTAAGTCGGATACCGCCTCGCGGGCGTAAGGAAACAGTACGTTGGGACAGGCCGTCGCCAGGATCGGCCCGAGGTGCTCCGGGGGAAAGCCCGCGACCGTAAAGATCCCCGCTTGTTGCACCTCGACGACATACAGCGGCTTATCCTCGCTGCGCACGGTGACGGTCACGGTTAACACCACCTCGTGGACCTCCTCATCGAGACGCGTGGCTTGATTATTGAGCTGGACGTCGATGGTCGGATTCAATTTCTGCAGAAACGCGTGCGGAGACTGCGGCGCCTCGAAAGAAATATCCTTGGCATAGATCTTTTGGATCGCCAACTGGCCGGCCAGCGGCGGCGCTTGCGTAGCGTTGTCCTGATCCCCGTTGGCGCCTGTCATAGCTCCACTTGCGCTAAACCTCTCCGCCCGCCTCTACCCTTTAGTGACCGGTAAATTGCTCTGCTGCCATTCTACCATTCCGCCCTTGAGCCGGTAGATGCACTCGAATCCCGCCTTGGTCAAAGGCTCCACCGCGGCGACCGAGGTGTTCCCCGCCTGGCAGCAGAGGATCACCGGTTTCTTGCGATCGAGCGTCAGGGTGCCCGCGCGGCTCGCCAGGTCGGCGAGCGGGAGGCTCAGCGAGCCTAAGATATGCCCGCGGCCATAGGCCGCTTGATCACGCACATCGATAATGGTCGCAGCCTGATGATTTACGATTCGGGTCACCTCGGTCGGAGGCAGTTGCGGCGCACCGCTCGCGGATCCTTTCGCGATGTACAGCGCCAGCGCCAAGATATTCAGCACCAGCACGGAAAACAATATCCAATGATTCACTACGAATTCGCCAAGTTGCTCCATTTAATCTCCTCTACCCTGTTCGCCGCTACGCCGCGTTGCCCAGCCATCGTGATCTCGCCTCGAGCACCGCCGTGCAAGCGTCGCAACGCATGGGCGCATTTTGCCAGGCCATGGATGAAAAGGCCATGCTCACCGCCATGCGAAACGCCCGCCCTTTGGATCCCCGGTGTACGCAATCAATGACACCGGATCATGATACACTTGCGCGGATGTTTGCCAGCCAGCATGCGGTTTCGTAGAGCCACCGCAGCTACCCGCCTCGCCGCACGCGCATGCCTCTAATCCCGCGCCCCCTAATCCTCGCCGTCCTCGACGGATGGGGCCACAGCGACACGACCGAATACAATGCTATCCATAGCGCACATAAGCCGGTTTGGGACGATCTCTGGGCATTGTACCCGCATGCACTTATCGGTTGTTCGGGCCTAGACGTCGGCCTGCCAGACAATCAAATGGGAAACTCCGAGGTCGGGCACATGCACCTCGGCGCGGGACGCTTGGTGTTGCAGGAGCTCACGCGCATCACCCGCGCCGTCGAAGACGGCTCCTTCTTCGGCAACGAGAACCTGATCGCTCCCGTCGACCGCGCCGTGCGGAGCGGGCGCGCGATCCATATCTTGGGTCTGCTCTCGCCCGGAGGCGTTCACAGCCACGAGGCGCACATCCTCGCCATGATGGACCTCGCGGCCAAGCGCGGCGCCACGCAGATCTACCTGCATGCCTTCTTGGACGGGCGCGACCGCCCCCCGAAAAGCGCCGCCGACTCCATTCTCGAGGCACAGGTCAAGATTGCCGCGACCGGCGCAGGACGGATCGCCTCCCTCATCGGCCGCTATTTCGCCATGGACCGCAACCACGACTGGAGCCGTACCCAAGAAGCCTATGATCTCATCGCCCACGGCCTCGCCCGCTTCCGATCCACGGACCCATTCATCGCCCTCGACACGGCCTACGCGCGCGGGGAGACCGACGAGTTTGTCCAAGCCACGGCGATCGTACCCGCGAACGGCGACGCGGTGACGGTCGCCGATGGCGATGTTGTGCTGTTCATGAACTTCCGCGCCGACCGCGCCCGCCAGCTCACTCGGGCCTTTATAGAACCCGATTTCGACCGCTTCGAGCGCGGGCGGACACCGGCGCTCGGCGCCTATGTCAGCCTGACCCGCTATCACGCCGATTTTCACATTCCCTGCGCTTATCCCCCGGAGCGCCTGCACAACGTCTTGGGCGAATACCTTGCCCACCAAAGACTCACTCAACTGCGCATCGCCGAGACGGAAAAATACGCCCACGTCACCTACTTCTTTAACGGCGGCGAAGAGCGCGTCTTCGACGGCGAAGATCGCATCCTGGTGCCCTCGCCCCATGTCGCGACCTACGACCTCAAACCTGAGATGAGCGCCGACGCGATCACGGATCGCCTAGTCGAGGCGATTTACAGCAAGAAATACGATGTCATCGTTTGCAATTTCGCGAATGCCGACATGGTCGGCCACACGGGGAACTTCGAGGCCACGGTCAAGGCAATCGAGGCGATTGACGCCTGTCTCGGACGCATCGTGGCCGCGATTCAAGCCGTGGGCGGGGAGATACTCATCACCGCCGATCACGGTAACGCCGAAAAGATGCGGGGGGTGTCCACCAAGATGCGGCGCGGGCAGCCGTACACGGCTCACACTCGCAATCGCGTACCGCTGCTCTATATCGGGCGTCCCGCCGAGCTTGCACGGAGCGGCACGCTCGCCGATATTGCCCCAACGTTGCTTTATCTTCTTGGGCTTGATCCGCCCGCGGAAATGAGCGGGCGCACGCTGGTCGCGCTGGAACAGGCCGAAGGGACCGGTCGCCAGTCGCGGCGGCCACGGCAACGCCTGGGCCGCTTATTGCGGTAATAGCGAACTTAATCGTACTCTTATTTGATTTCCCGGTGGGGTTCGTCGATGAAACAGATACTGAAAAACATTTTTGTTCTGGCGCTCGGCCTCGGCCTTGGTATTCAACTCGCTAGCGGTGGAAATGAGACCGCCAATGCCGCCTCGAAGCCGCGCGCGGGCTTACCGCTCGATGAGTTGCGCACCTTCACCGAGGTATTCGCGAAGATCAAGAGCGATTACGTCGAAGAGGTCGGTGATGCGGATCTACTCGAGAACGCGATCCGGGGAATGTTGTCGGGGCTCGATCCGCATTCGGCCTATCTCGACCCCGACGCCTACGGTGGCTTGCAGGAAGGGACGAGCGGTGAATTTGGGGGCCTCGGGATCGAGGTCGCGATAGAGGACGGCTTCGTCAAGGTAATCGCGCCGATCGATGATACGCCGGCGCAGCAAGCCGGGATCAAGGCGGGTGATCTTATCGTCCGCCTTGACGATACGCCGGTAAAAGGCATGAGCCTTAACGACGCGGTAAAAATGATGCGGGGCAAACCCGGAACGGCCATTCAGCTAACCATCGTACGCGAAGGCGAGGAAAAGCCGCTGGCGATCTCCGTAAAGCGCGCGGTAATCAAGGTGCAAAGCGTCAAGAGCCGAACCTTGGAACCGCAACTGGGCTATGTACGCATCTCGCATTTTCAAACGCGCACGGGCGACGATCTCAGCGCCGCCCTCGACACCCTGAAACGCGAAAACAAGTACAGGCTCTCCGGGCTCATCCTCGATCTGCGTAATAACCCCGGCGGCATCTTGGGTTCGGCGGTGGCCGTCGCCGACGTATTCATGGAAAAAGGTCTCATTGTCCTGACCAAGGGGCGCGGCAAGGGATCCGAGCTGAGCTTCGACGCGAAACCCAAGGACGCCTTGAACGGGGCGCCGATGGTCGTACTCGTCAACGGCGGATCGGCCTCGGCCTCGGAAATCGTGGCCGGCGCGCTCCAAGACGCCCGCCGCGCCGTGCTGATGGGAAGCAAGACCTTCGGGAAAGGCTCCGTGCAAACTATCCTGCCGATGAACAATGACGCCGCGCTTAAGCTCACGACCGCGCTTTACTATACTCCCTCGGGCCGGTCCATCCAGGCCGAGGGCATCGTCCCCGACATCATTTTAGACCGGTTAAAAGTGGCGGCCGCGGAAAATCCGGGCTTGGACGAGATTAAAGAGAGCAACCTCACGCGACACCTCTCGAACGGGAAGCAGCCCCCTGCCGAGGCCGCGCAGCCCGAAGCCAAGCCGAAGGATGCAAAAGCGAATAACGAAAACGGTGAAACCCTGGCGACCAGCGACTATGAATTGTACGAAGCGCTAAACTTGCTAAAGGGCCTCACGCTGCAACGGCGCGCATCCAATTAGACTTGGATGGCCGCCGTACTTATCCCGCTGGCCCAAGGGTGTGAAGAGCTTGAGGCCGTCACCGTCATCGATCTCCTGCGCCGGGCCGGGATCGAGGTGGTCACGGCCGGCCTCGATAATCATCCCGTCCGCGCCAGCCGCGGAGTGGTGCTGATCGCCGACCTGAACTTGGACGAAGCCTTGAAACGCGACTACGACATGGTCGTGCTTCCGGGGGGTGCCCAAGGCGCGGAGCAACTGAACCGCGACCCGCGCGTGCACGATCTGCTTATCAAAATGGCGACGAACGGAAAATTTACGGCTGCGATCTGCGCGGCGCCCAAGGTCTTGGGCGCAGCCGGCCTTCTCAAAGGAAAGCGCGCCACCGGCTATCCCGGGATCTTGCGGGCGATGAATTTCACGGAGGTGACCGTGACCGAGGACGCCCTAGTCCAAGACGGGAAGGTCATTACCTCGCGCGGACCCGGCACGGCGATGGATTTCGCGCTCGCCTTGATCGAGTCCCTGGCCGGCACTCCCAAGCGCGATGAGGTCGAGTCGCAACTCGCGCGAGCTCCGTAACGCGTTAGTGCTCCCGAAATGCACGCGCCAACAGAACTAACCCAAAACCGCCCATGACCCACACGCCGAAGGGGGCGTCGCCAAGCATAAGCGTATCCTCGTCCGCGAGGCCGAGCAGCGTCGTGGCGCTCAAGATAAACGCGCCAGCAGCCACGGCGTAGGCCGCGCGTTCGGCGGCAATCCGGATCTCGCGCTGAATATCCTGCAACTTGCTGGTATGGATATTCAGGGTAAAATCGCCTTGCTTGAGCTGCTCCAGGAGATCCACGACGTGGCCCGGGAGGTTCGGAAGCCGCTCGGCCCACATCGGCAGATTCTCGCGCGTGGCTCCCACGATCCGGCGCACGCCGACCCGCTCGCTCATCCACCTCTCCAAGGACGGCTTGGCCGCATGCCACATGTCCAGATCGGGGCACAGGTGTCGCGCCACCCCTTCGATGTTAACCAAGGTTTTTTGCAACAGCAGGAGCTGGGGCAGGACCTCCATCCTGAAACGCTGCGCGGTCTGAAACAGGCGCAGCAACAGGTGGCCAAAGGAGACATCCTTGATCGGGCGCTCGAACATCGGTTCGCACACGGAGCGGATCGCGAACTCGAAGTCATCGACGCGCGTGCCCGCGGGGACCCAACCCGATTCCACGTGCAGCTCCGCCACACGCCGATAATCGCGCTTGAGAAAGGCCAAGAAATTATTGGCTAAATAGCGTTGGTCGAATTCGCTCAATGAGCCCATGATCCCGAAATCGACCGGTACGATCTTAGCCAGCTCCTCGCCCCGAGGGGGGATCACGAAGAGGTTGCCGGGATGCATATCCGCATGGAAAAAGCGATCGCGAAATACCTGCGCAAAGAACAATTGCACGCCGACCTCGGCCAGTCTTCTAAGATCCACGCCGGCTTTGCGCAGGGCATCGAGGTTGTCGATCGAGATCCCCGATATCCGCTCCATCACCAGCACGTCGCGGTGGGTCAGGTCCCATTCGATGGCGGGAACATGAATCTCGCTCGATCCTTCGAAGTTCCGCTTCAATTGCGAGGCGCTCGCGGCCTCGCGCACCAGATCAAGCTCATCGAGTATGATTTTTTCGTACTCCGCGATCACCCGTGTGGGCCTCAGCCGCCGCCCCTCGCTCCAGTAGCGCTCCGCGAAGTTGGCAAGGATATCCAGCAGGCTGAGATCGCGGCGGATAACCTTTTTGATCCCCGGCCGCACGACTTTGACCACCACGTCGCGGCCGTTCAGAAGCTTTGCCGCGTGGACCTGGGCGATCGACGCCGAGGCCAAGGGCTGTTCGTCGAATTCGCTGAAGATCTGCTGTAACGGGCGCCCGTAGGCCGCTTCGACGATCTTGCGCGCCTCGCTCCCGGGGAAGGGAGGCACATGGTCTTGCAGATTCGCGAACTCCTCCGCGATATCGTCCGGGATCAAATCACGCCGGGTCGACAGCACCTGACCGAATTTCACGAAGATAGGGCCGAGGTCCTCGAGGACATGTCGGAGCCGTTCCGCGCGCGGGGCATAGCCGGAGCGTGTCCAGTTCCACGGCAGCACGTACAAAAGGAACCGAATCGGCCGGAAAAGGTGTGTGGCCAGAATGATTTCATCGAGGCCATGGCGGATCAGGACCCGCTGGATCACGAGCACGCGCAGGAACTGGCCGATGCCGATCACGCCGGCCGTTCCTTTGCCGCCCTTCCTAAGCGCCCGTGGAGCCGCTTGATGCGTGCGTCCAGACGGTCGATGTCGCTGCGCAACTCATCGACAGCGGTCAAGAACTGCCGGATCTGCCATCGCTCCGGTAACAGCTCGGCCTCATTGCGGAGGTACTCGGCGACGTCGCGCTCGAGCGTCGCGCGCATCTCGGCAAGCCACTGCGCGGCCGCGCGTCCCCCGTTTCCGAGTTGATGCGCGGCGACATCGCCAAAATAACCGGAGAGCAATTCCTCCCAATCCACGCTAAACGAAGCCAAGAGCGACTGCAGGTGCCTGCCAAGCGCGACATCGCCGATGATCTCGACACCGCTCGCGACGCTCGCGCCCTCGGTGTCGGCGCTCATCGCTAAGAGCGCCAGCGGCGTGCCCCGGATCCGCACGTGAACCTCGCCGGAATGATCGGCGCGCAGCCGAATCGCGGCCGCTTCCGGCAAGAGATAGATCGTCTGCCCGAGGCCCGTCAGCTCCACGGCGATGGTTTTTCCTGCCATGGCCGCCGCGCGCTCGAGCGCCTCCGGGTCGAGCCGCAAGAGCGACCCCAACACTCGCTCCAATAAGCTTAGCAGCGCGGGCGGGAGAGGTGCGCTGGCGACTCCCGTCAAAGCTTGTACCCGCGATGTACCGCAACGATCCCGCCACTGAGGTTATAGTAACTCGTAAGCTCGAATCCGGAGTCGTTCATCATCGCTTTCAAGGTCTCCTGATCGGGGTGCATCCGGATCGACTCGACGAGGTAGCGATAACTCGCTCTATCACCCGCAATCAGTTGTCCCAGCACCGGAATCACGTTGAACGAATACAGATCGTAGACGCTTTGCAGTAGTGGAACGTTCAGGCGGGAAAACTCCAGGATCACCACGCGTCCTCCATAACGCAACACCCGATGCATCGACGCGAGCGCGCGCTCCTTCGCCGTCACATTACGCAAGCCGAACGCGATCAGGATGGCATCGAAGCTGTCCTCGGGAAACGGCAGTTGCTCGGCGTTGGCAAGCACGACATCGACATTGCTTGCCAGGCCGCGATCGAGAAGGCGATCGCGGCCGAGCCGCAACATGGGGCCATTGATGTCGGAGAGCACGACCCGCCCCCCGGCACCCACCTCAGGCCCGATCAAGGCGCTCACATCGCCGCTTCCCCCGGCCAGGTCCAAGATCCGTTCGCCGTGTTTGATACCGGCGACGGCGACGGCGAAGCGCTTCCACAGCCGATGCGCCCCCCCGGACATCAAATCGTTCATCAAATCATAACGCGGCGCCACCGAGGCAAACACGCCGGCGACTCGCCGTGCTTTTTCTTCGCCGCGGATCCTTTGAAAACCAAAGTCCGTGGCCTCGCTCATAAGGACGCCGAGCGGCGCTGGTAACCCGCTTCCCGTAATGCATCCAAGTACTTCATCCAGTAACGGTCCCTATGCATTCCAAGATCATACAAGTAACTCCAGGAATAGAGCCCGGTGGCATGCCCGTCATCGAAGCTGAGCCTTACGGCGTAGTTGCCCACCGGTTCGATGAGCGTGATGTTAGCCTGCTCTTTCCCGGTCTGAAGCACGGCGGTCTCCGGGCCGTGGCCTTTGACGTCCGCCGAGGGCGAGTAGACGCGCAATAGCTCACACGGCAGATCAAAACGATTGCCGTCGTTGAACGTGATCTCGAGCACGCGCGATTTGCGGTGCAGTTTAATCTCGGCCGGAAAGGGTTTTTCAGCCATCGCATTGCCTGTTATAAGATATACCTCGCGATGTCGTCGTCGCTGGCGAGCTCGCCCAGTTGCCCATCGACGTAGGCGGCGTCGATGTCCACATCTACAACCTCGCCGCTCCCGGCGCTATAAGAGATGGTCTCTAGCAAGCGCTCGAGCACGGTGTGCAGGCGCCTTGCCCCGATGTTCTCCGTCCTTTGATTGACTTGCCAGGCGACCTCGGCGATGCGTGCTATCCCCGACTCGGCGAAACGCATGCTCACTCCTTCCGTCGCCATCAAGGCGATGTATTGCTCGGTCAACGAGGCGTCCGGCTCGGTCAGTATGCGAACGAAATCTTGTACTGTAAGGGCGTTGAGCTCGACACGGATGGGTAAGCGTCCTTGCAGCTCGGGGATGAGATCCGAGGGCTTGGAAAGATGAAAGGCTCCCGAAGCGATAAATAGGATATGGTCGGTCTTCACCATCCCGTACTTGGTGGAGACCGTGCAACCTTCCACTAGGGGCAATAAATCGCGCTGCACGCCCTCGCGAGATACGTCCGGGCCGCTAAATTCCGAACGCCGGGCCACCTTGTCGATCTCGTCCAGGAAGACGATGCCATGCTGCTCCGCTCTTTGTATGGCCTGGGCTTTGATTTCATCTTCATTGATTAGCTTGGCCGCTTCCTCCTCCACGAGGAGCTTGCGTGCCTCGGCCACATGTAACCTGCGGGTGCGCGTACGCCCGCTCCCCAGGTTTTGAAACATCGATTGGAGCTGGCCTGTCATCTCTTCCATTCCCGGGGGGGCCATGATCTCGACCCCGATGCGCGGGGCGTTCAGCTCGGCTTCGATCTGCCGCTCATCCAGCGTACCGTTGCGCAACATCTGGCGAAAGCGATCACGCGTCGTCGATCCTTCGTCGGCATTCGCGAGATCGAGTGTCCCGCTGATCCGCGCCGCCGGTAACAGAATGTCCAGGATCCGCTCCTCGGCCGCCGCCTCCGCCGCGTGTCGTACGCCCGCCATGGCCGCTTCGCGGATCATCTTGACCGCTATATCGACCAGATCGCGGACGATCGTTTCCACGTCCCGCCCCACGTAACCGACCTCGGTAAACTTCGTCGCCTCGACTTTGATGAACGGCGCCTGGGCAAGCTTCGCGAGACGCCGCGCGATCTCGGTCTTGCCTACCCCGGTGGGACCTATCATCAAGATATTCTTGGGTGTGATCTCGTTCCTCAAATCGGCGCTCACCTGCATGCGCCGCCAGCGATTGCGCAGCGCGATCGCCACGGCCCGCTTGGCGGCCGCTTGGCCGACGATATGTTTATCCAACTCGGCGGCGATCTGCCGCGGGGTTAATTCACTCATGCAATATCATCAGGCTCAATCAACTTTCCGCTTCCAGTTCCTCGACCGTCAGGTTGGCGTTGGTGTAAATGCAGATCTCGGCGGCGATCCGGAGCCCCGCCTCCACGATGGCGCGGGCCCCCAATTCGGTGTGCTGCAAAAGCGCCGTCGCCGCCGCCTTGGCGTAAGGTCCGCCCGATCCGATGGCCATCACATGGCCCTCGGGCTCGATCACATCCCCGGTTCCGGAAATGATGAGCGAGGTCCTCGCATCCGCCACGACCAAGAGCGCCTCCAAACGCCGCAAGGCCCGGTCGGTACGCCAGTCTTTGGCAAGCTCGACCGCCGCGCGGGGGAGGTTGCCTTGGTGTTTTTCCAGCTTGCCCTCGAAACGCTCGAATAGCGTAAACGCATCCGCGGTTCCGCCCGCGAAACCGGCCAAGATGCGATCGTTGTACATACGCCGCACCTTGCGCGCATTGCTTTTCATGACCGTATTGGCAAACGATACCTGCCCGTCCCCGCCGATCACGACGCGGCTTCCCCGGCGCACGGAAAGTATGGTCGTACCTTCAAAGCGGGGCCATGCCATGAATCTTATCCATCAAAGCGGGTTGGTTTGAGAGAGGCGAATTCTACAACACTCGGCGCGAGAACGCGCAGCCCGCGGATTCGGTTAGCTTTCAGCGGCGGCGCGCCCGCGGATGGGCGGCGTCATAGACCCGCGCTAGATGCTGAAAATCGAGATGCGTGTACACCTGTGTCGTGCTGATATTGGAATGGCCCAGGAGCTCCTGCACGGCCCGTAGATCACCGCTCGACTCCAAGAGGTGACTGGCAAAGGAATGGCGCAGCATATGCGGATGCACACGCCGGTCAATGCCCTGGGATAGGCCCCATCGCAACACCCGATATTGCACCGAGCGCACGCTGATACGCCCCCCGCGGCGGTTCACGAACACCGCCGTTTGTTCCGCGCCGGCCAATTCCGCCCGAGCCGCCGACCAGGCACCCAACGCCTCGATCGCGTATCGGCCCACCGGGACGATGCGGTGTTTATTGCCTTTGCCTTTCACCCGCACTTCACGCTCGCGCAGATCGAGATCCTGCACGTTCAATCCGACCAGCTCTGACACCCGGAGTCCCGAGGAGTACAGTAGCTCGAGCAGCGCCCGATCGCGAAGCGCAAGCGGATCGACCGCGCCGATGGCGAGCAGGCGCCCGGCTTGGTCTACGTCCAAGAGCTTCGGTAGCTTGCGCGCCGCCTTGGGCGCGCGCACCACCTTGGCCGGATTTCGCGTCAAGCAGCCTTCGTACTCCAGGAACTCGCAATAAGCGCGCAGCGCCGACAGCGAGCGTTGCAGGCTCTTGCCGCTGATTCCGCCACGGTGGCGCCAGGCCACGAAATCGCGCACGCACTTCTCATCGATTGCTTCGGGAGTTGTGATCTCCTGCCGGCGGCAATAGTGCGCAAAGCCGCCGAGATCCCGGCGATAGGCGGCCTGAGTATGCGGCGAGCGTTGCTGTAGACCCGCGAGAAACGCCGTGACCGTGATCTCCCATCGATCCGCTGCCATGGCCCCCGAATCAATCCGCTATCCAAGGATCGATGATCTGGCTCACCACCTCGGCAAGCTGAGAGAGAAAATCGACCCCCATGCCGGAAGCGTAGCGGCGCGGATCGAAGCTGCCAATCCCGAGCACCCCGCTCCACCGGCGGCGCGCGAGCGGCAGCAGAACGGCGGAACCGTTCTCTCCCCGCGCGGCGCCGAACAAGGCATCTCGTTGCGAAGGCTCAAGCCCTCCGCATAGCGGGTGCATTCCGGCAATCAGCGCGGTGAACACCTCCCGTTCGGCGGCCTCATGGCCAAGGAACTCCGGCACCGGCTCGCCGTTGATCGGCCGCGGCGCCGCGAACACTTTGAGCGCCACAAAGTCGGCCCGAAAATCCTCCATCAAGGCTTGATAAAGCGTAGCTATCGTTGCCTTGATATCATCGCTCCCGAGGAGCTTGATCGTCAGTTGATGCAAACGCCGCCGAAGATCGTCGTTCTGCGCCGCGATCGTTAACAGCTCACGGTATTTATTCTCAAGCCGCCGGTACTGTTCGCGTAAAGCGGCCACCTGGCGCTCGACCAGCGACACCGCCTCGCCCGTCACATGCGGCACGGCAATCTCGGCCAAGACAGCCGGATGCTCGACGAAAAACTGTGGATGCGCTTTCAAGTACGCAGCGACCACACCCTCGGCATCCGCGCCCTCTCCGATCCGCAACGGGTCTTTGCCGGTCATAATGTCACGCGTGCATCGAACACCTTCGTCGCGGGTCCCGTCATCCACACCTCCTGCCCGGGGCCCTGCCACCGAAGCGTCAACTGCCCCCCGGGTAAGACCACGTTCACTTTGGGATCCAATAAACCGAGCCGTCTCCCCGCGACCACGGCGGCACACGCCCCGGTGCCGCAGGCGGGCGTTTCACCGGCACCGCGCTCGAAGACTCGCAAGCGAATATGGCCCGCGTCGATGACCTGCATGAAACCGACATTGGCGCCTTGCGGAAATCTCCAATGCTTATCGATCGCCGGACCGAGCTCGCCGACCGGCGCCCGGTCGGTGTCCGGGACGCAGAGCACCGCATGGGGATTCCCCATCGAGACCGCGGCCACGCTCACCCGGCCGCCGTTGACCTCAATTTCATAGGTGTCGGCCTCGCGCTCCGCGAGCAACGGTATCTCCGCGGGCGCCAGACGGGGCGCCCCCATATCGACCTGGACCTGCCCATCGTCTTGGCAATAAAGATGAACGATCCCCGCAAGCGTTTCCACGATGATAGAGTCTCGATCCACCCAACCCGTATTCCGCAAGTAGCGCGCGACGCACCTCGCGCCGTTACCGCACTGCTCAACCTCGCCGCCGTCGGCGTTAAAGATGCGGTAATTGGCATCGACCCCCAAACGCTTAGGCCGCTCAACCAGCAATACCTGATCGCAGCCCACCCCCAAGCGTCGATTGGCGATCCGCATGATCTGCTCCGGTGATAATGAGATACCCGAGGATAGACCATCGACCAAGACAAAGTCGTTGCCCAGTCCGTGCATCTTCGTCACGTTGATTTCCATTTCGCTAAGGGTACAAGCAGCCATCGGAGTTGGAAAGCGCGCTACCTCCGGCGAAGATGCCGGTTCCATCGTCATTAGGTCGGGAAAGCTCGGTCTTGGGCTTACGCCGGGGTTGCCATACGTAGTATAAGATACCCGTTAGTCAAGCGTCCCGAACTCGCTGAAACACGCAATGAATAGTCCTTTGAACGTGGTTGAAGTCGATCAAGATAACTTTGACACGCAGGTGCGGCAACGGTCCCGAGTCATTCCGGTGCTCGTGGACTTTTGGGCACCGTGGTGCGCGCCGTGCCGCGTCCTCTCCCCGATCCTGGCAGGTCGTGGTCGCGACGGTTGATACGGATAAAAATCAGCGCCTCGCGCTGGAGCACCGCATACAAAGCATCCCCGCAGTTAAGCTCTATAAAAACGGAGAAGTCATCGACGAATTCTTGGGCGTGCAGCCGGAAAGCGTGATCCGGGTCCTCTTGGACCGCCACATTGAGCGCGAATCCGATCGCCAACGCGCGGCGGCCGCGGCGGCCCTCGCGCGTGGCGACGTCGATGCCGCCGAGCGGTTGCTGCGGCAGGCGCTTGCGATTGACCCGGACAACCAACGCCTGCATCCGGATCTAGCCCGCGTGCTCGTCCAACGGGGCCGTTTTGAAGAAGCTCACGAAATCATCGCGGACCTCCCCGCCCCGCGCCAATTGGACGAGGACATCAGGGCGCTCGGGATCCGTATCGATTTCGCGCGCGTGGCCCACGCGGCGCCCGAGGAAGCGATGCTGCGGCAGCTTATCGATGCCGATCCCGGCGATTGCGAGGCACGCTATCAGCTCAGCGCCCGTTTAATCATGGGTGGCCGGTTCGAGCCCGCCCTGGAGCAGCTGATGGAGATCGTCCGCCGGGACCGCAAGTATCGCGACGATGGTGCGCGCAAAGCCAGCGTGGACGTGTTTACCCTGCTCGGGGCACAGGACCCCTTGGTAAGACGCTATCGCGCTTTGATGTCCTCGGCACTGTACTAAGAGCTTGTGAAAAAACCTCTAAGGAAGCTCGGCAAAAGGCGGCCGGCCGGGCGGATGTTCGGAGGGCGCGCTTTAATGGTCGTGCTTCGCGGGCGACTGCTCGAAGGCGAGCTTCTCGGGCGCCGCTTCTTTTTGATACTTGGCCTTCCAGTCGCGATACGGCATCCCGTAGATGATTTCCCGCGCCGTTTCATCGCTGATTTCGACGCCGAGTTCCTGCCCAGCCTCACGGTACCACTTGGATAAACAGTTGCGGCAGAAACCGGCCAGGTTCATCAGATCGATATTTTGAACCTCGGTATGCGTACGGAAATGATCCAAAAGCCGGCGAAAAGCCGCAGCCTCAAGATCAGTGCGCATTGTCTTGTCCATCTTGGCCCCCTTACCTGTAAACGAATTATAGCGCAGATTAGCCGCGCCGCCCGGGTGGCAGTTCTTCGCGCCCGTGACTCTAAGCGTCCAGAAAACCATATTTTTTTATCCGATACCGGATGGCCATGCGCGTGACGCCCAATTGACGGGCAGTCTCGGAGACATTGTTACCGGTGCGGCTGAGCGCTTGCTCGATGAGGAGCCGTTCGGCCGCGGCTAATGTCAGGCCCTCGATCGCGGCGATCCGCTCTCGGCCTCGCTCCCCGGAAAGCCCGGGCAGCATGAGATCCTCGGCGTTCACGGTACCTCCCCCGGTCAGGAGCACCACCCGTTCGATGAGATGTTTGAGCTCTCGAATATTGCCTGGCCAGGCGTATTCCCGCAAAAGTCTGCCGGCCGGGACAGTGATCGTCGGCGCGGGCAGCCCGTAGCGCTTGGCGACTTGCCGCGCAAAATGATCGGCCAGCGCCACGGCGTCATCAGCGCGCGCCCGCAACGGCGGCACGTGGATCGACAGAACGTTGAGCCGGTAATAGAGATCATTGCGTAGCGCTCCGGCCGCCATCATTTGCTCAGGATCGCGGTTGGTGGCCGCGATAAACCAAGCCGATACGGTCCGCTCGCGCGTACTGCCGATCCGCCGGGTGCTGCGCCGTTCCAGCACGGCAAGCAATTTGGATTGCAGATCGACGGGAAGCTCAGCGATCTCATCTAGGAACACGACCCCATCTTCGGCCGCCTCGATGAGGCCGGTCCTAGCGGTAAGGGCGGTCGTGAACGCCCCTTTTTCATGCCCGAAAAGCTCCGCTTCGATGAGATCCTTCGGCAAGGCGGCGCAATCGACGTGTACGAATGGTCGCTCGCGCCTTGCGCTGGTGCTATGCAGCAGGCGCGCTACCAAATCCTTGCCGGTGCCGGTCTCTCCTAGAATCAGGATTGTCGGCGGGATCACCGCTGCGGTGGTGCACAGCGCCCCCAGCCGCTCGGCCTGCCCGCGGATCTTCACGATCGCCGGATGCTGTCCCAGTAAACATACCTCCTCGCGGGCATGGTGTTCCCGGGCGCGAGAATACTCCAGCGCGCGGGCGAGTTGAGAGTCCCCCAAGACCTTGTCCAAGGTGATCAGCAGTTCATCCAGATCGAGCGGCTTTTTGAGATAGTCCGAGGCCCTCAACTTCATCGCGGCCACCGCGTCCTCGATCTCCCCGTAGGCGGACAAGACCACCACCGGCAGCTCCGGCGCCTTGTGCTGGCGCAACTCGCTCAAGAATTCGAGACCCGATCCGTCCGGCAGGCGCACATCGAGCAAGACGATCTGCGGGTCTGCGGTTTGCAACAGGTGCCGCGCCTTCCCGAGAGTCCCGGCAACCACCGGCGCATAGCCCTCCTTGGCTAAGCGTTTCTCGACGGCCCGAGCGAACAAGGTTTCGTCATCCACTATCAGCACCCGTACCGGCGCCGGCGGCGCATCGGGTTCCCGCGTTTGGCTCAGCCGCTCGCTCATACTATTGAACCACTCCCGCCCAAAGGCACTTCGATCGTGACTCGGGTCCCGCCTGCCGGATTGGTGCTGAAGGCAAGTTTCCACCCGTGGGCGTTGCAGACCTTAAAGGCAAACGGGATCCCAAGCCCGGTTCCATAGCGCTTGGTCGAGGGTCCAGGCGTCAAACCGTCCGCCTCCGGGTCGAAGGGCATACCCGGTCCGTCATCATCGATGCTCAAGACGCAACAGTTTCCCTCGCCGTGGGTCGCCACCGTTAAGCGGCCTCCCACGGGTGAGGCATCGACGGCGTTGGACAAGAGCCCGAATAAGGCCTGTTCGATCAGATCGGCATCGGCCCACACCTCGGGCTCATCGGCGCCGGAGCGCTCATCGAGCCGCAATCCCTTGTCCGCGATCCTGGCCGCCAATAGGCCCAGCGCCGTCGCGAGCATGCGGCTGGGACGCGCGCGGGTACGGTTGAGCTTATGTGGATGCAGATACGATACGAGCGAGGTGACCCAGCGGCCGAGACGATCGACCGTCTGTATGACCGCCTGCTTAATCTCGTGGATTTCCTCGCGCATTTCAACGCAATCGAGTAATTGCGCACTCGCGCGGATACTTGCAAGCGGGTTTCTAATATTGTGCGCGATCACGGGCACGAGGGCTCCCAATGCCGCCTGGCGCTCTCGCTCGACGAGCGCATCTCGGCTCCTGGCCAGTTCCGCCGCCATGTGGTTGATCGCCAGAGCAAGTTGTTGCACCTCCTCCACCCCGGCCGCCGAAACCTTGTGGTCGAGAGCGCCAGCGCTCAACAGCCGCGACCCTTCGATTAGACGCGCCATCGGCGAGACGAATCGGTGTTGCAAGCTCAAGCGCGATAACAAGACCAGGACCGCGGCAAGCAGGATGGGAAGCGGTATCAGCACCGGCGTCAACCGCACCCACTCGCCGACGCGGCGATCCAAGACCGCATGTTCGCTGGTTAATAGCCTATCAAAGGCACGGAAAGCGGTTTCAAAGCCGCCGACAAGCTGTTCTTCATGATCCGATTCGAGGATTCTCAAACGTCCCAACTGGCTCGCGGCATACGGATCACCGAAGATATTATTCATGTCCTGTTGGATCACCCGGTAAGCACGTTGCATCCCCTGGATGGCCAGCGCTTCAGCGCGCGAGGCGCTCCCCTGGCGCAAGGCATCGAATTTATCGTCGATGCGCCGCGAGTAACGCGAGTACAAGGCGAGGGCCGCGGTTTCCTCCATGAGCCGCGCGCGGGTCACTTCGCGGATCTGCCGAAACAAATCGCTCCGGACGTGATGCATGATGTGGGTCAAACGGCTCAGGCGTAAGGATTCCGTGGACGCCTCGCGCCAAAAATACACCGACAACCCGCCCAACGCACCGGTGACGATGACCAACAGCAGCAAGGCCAGCTCGTAAGTCAACAATAACCCGCGTAGCGATCGGAGCATGGGTGATATCCCACGGTTAGGTTGATATTAACCACCACCCTGGTTTATTTGAACCAAGCATTCCGGCCGTGGGTTCGGTCCGCGGGCTTGATCGCCGCTGGGTGAATTCGTATATAATTGAATTATTGCAGATCTGTAGCGGCTTACGCCGGGCGCATCACGTTGGCATAATGTATGATTAGGAACAATCGAGCCTAATTCATCCCTGATGGCAGTATTAATTAACCAAGTAAAGAGGAGGACACATGACCTGGGAAACACCTGATTTCGTCGACCTTCGTTTCGGTTTTGAAGTGACCATGTACATTTACAATCGCTAGAAGATCAGCAACGTGTCAATCACTAGGGGACCTTCGGGTCCCTTAGTTTTTTAGCACGATCACCATAGACGATGCCGAATGCCCTTGCCATCGAAACCCGCAGTCTAAGCAAGTCCTATGGGTGTTTGCTAGCCGTCGATGCGTTGGATCTGTCCGTTGCGCAAGGGTCGTTCTTCGGGCTCTTGGGGCGCAACGGTTCCGGGAAAACCACTACCCTGCACATGCTGAGCACGCTGGTGCGACCGAGTGCGGGTCAAGCGTGGGTTGGCGGTTATGAGGTTGTTCGCCAGCCCGTCGCGGTGCGCCGGGCGATCGGAGTAGTGTTTCAAGAATCCGCACTGGACCGTACGCTTACGGTGGTAGAAAACCTGCGCTTCGCCGCGGCGCTGGCGGGCCTCTCGCCTTGGATTGCGCGCCAGCGCGGCGAAGAGCTGTTGAAGCTATTCGATCTGACGGAGAAACGTCACGCACCGGTGTCCACTCTGTCCGGCGGGATGCGGCGCGCCCTCGATATCGCACGCGGGGTCTTGCACCGGCCGCCGATCCTGTTTCTGGATGAGCCCACCATTGGCCTCGATGTCATCAACCGCCGTCAGATCTGGCGCTTCCTCCACCGTTTGCGCACCGAAGAAGGCTCGACCCTGATGCTCAGCACACACTACATGGATGAGGTTGAGGGATGCGACGAGGTGGTATTCATGAAAGGCGGCAAAACGATCGGGCAAGGTCGTCCCGCGGCTCTGGTCAGCGGCGTCGCGTCTTTTATCCTGGAGGTTGAGACCGAGACCCCCGCCTTGTTCGCCCAGGAATTAACCCCTCGATTCGGCGAGCCCTTGGCCGAGGAGGGGCGCTTACAGTTTCGCATCCTGGATCGAGACTTCGCGCTGTCCCATCTCCCCTCCCACCTCAAACACATAACGCGCGGGATCCACCTTCGGCGCGCGGATCTCAACGACGTCTATCTGTGGCTTAACCGCGCGGGAGCTTAAAATGTGGCGCGCAATCAAAGCCATGATAATGCGCGATCTCACGCGCATGGTGCGCCAACGCGGGCGCCTCGTGAGCGCCATGGTGCGGCCCCTCATCTGGTTGTTCGTGATCGGCTCGGGTTTCGACGCCCTTCTGAGCGCTGCCGGAACGCCCAACTACCGGCAGTTTCTGGTCCCGGGTCTGCTATGTATGGTGATGCTGTTCGGGGCCTTGCTCGCCTCCCTGTCCATGGTCTACGACAAGGAGTCCGGGGTGATGCGCATGTTGATCGTGGCACCCTTCCCGCGTTACGTCATTATCCTCGCGCGGACCGCCAGCGCCACAATGGTGGGGTTGACCCAAGCCCTCATGCTGATGCTGATCTTATTACCGCTTGGCTACCTCGCTGACACGCAAAACGTTGGACTCCTCGTGGTCGGACTGGTATGCACGGCGCTCCTGTGTGCGAGCATCGGCACTCTCATCGCGGTATTCAGCAAAGCCTTGGATGACTTCGCGGTGGTGATGAACTTCTTTATCTTTCCGATGTACTTTCTCAGCGGCGCACTCTATCCGATCGGACAGTTGCCCGACGTGCTAAAAGCGCTGGTTTTAATCAATCCTTTCAGCTACGGGGTCGATTTGATGAAGCATGCGCTCGCCGCGCGGGCGAGCCCCCCCTTCGGTGCAGAATTTGCCCTCTATCACGATCTTCTGGTGCTGGTGGGCTTTTCGGCCCTGGCCCTGAGCATCGCTTGCTACCGGTTCTCGCAGGCGCCGGTGTTCGAGACACTGGCGCGAATGCTCAGTCACCGCAAGAGTCATTAGACGCCTCAGAGCACAAGCTCTCACGGCAGCATACGGCGGAAAACCCGATCGCCGGGCCGCAACGCGTGCCGCTGCGCACCCGCGATATGCGTGAGGGCCGCCACCAGCAGCAGCGCATTCGCCTCGTGTAACTCGGAGAAGAAATCGTTGAGCACGGGATCTTTCCAGCCCCAATGGGGTAACGGCCAGCCGAAAAAGCTCGTTCTGTAACCGCTAAACGATGACGACAGATAGCCGCTGAGCGGTGCAGAAAAATCAACACATAGAGAAGCGCATGGGTCGCGCCGGCGAGCGGATAGGTGTTCTGTGCCCGGCCACAAAGCCACCGCGCGACGCCCTAAAGGGTATGGCGTTTGCAGCAACATTCGAGCGGCGGGTTTACGACACCAGTATAGGGATGGGTCATCGTGATTGCGGAAAAAACCATCTTGGTTTAACGTCGTTTTTCGATTCATCCCATAGTAGAATGATTGTCAAATAGTTAAAGAGCAGCGATATGCGCGCGGGAACACCGCGGAACAAGGGAAGATGATGACACAACGCCAAATCGGCGCCATCACGAGGACGATTTGCCTCGTGCTCATGATCGCCGGTGGTGCTGCGATCCAGGGAGTCTGGGCAGCAAGCAGCGGCCATCACGATTACGAACTAGAAATCATCAAGTCCGAGCGTATGTTGCTCTTGAAAAGAGGCGCCAAGATCGAGAAGGCCTTTAGGATGGCCTCTGGGCGCGGCGGGCCGGGCGACAAGCACTACCGGGGAGATCACCGGACTCCGGTGGGTACTTATCGCGTCGTAAAAATTAAGCCCAGCAGCCGATTCCACACCTTCTTGCAGTTGAATTATCCCAATGTCAAAGACGCATTTTACGGGCTTCGCGGCCGGATGATCTCGGAGTACGATTTCGATCGCATCGTCTCGGCGCAGAGATACCACAAGATCCCGCCGCAAAACACGGCGCTGGGCGGCGCGATAGGAATTCATGGTATCGGTGCCTTCACACCACAAAAATTCGACATACACCGGAATGTCAACTGGACGCAAGGATGTATCGCGCTGACCAATGAGCAGATCGATACCTTGCGAAAGTACGTGGGGGTCGGCACCAAAGTCGTGATCGCCGAGACGCTGGCGTCGTCAAAATCCTCTCTTAGCCAGGCGCCGGCGCGGGTTAGAATCGTCAAGCGATGAGGTGAGAGGTTTAAAGAGGCCCGGGGCGGCCCTGAAGCCACGATCACCCTATTTCGATGAGATTGTCCCCTTCGAGTAAACCCATACGCAGAAAAACCACCAAGCGGCTGGACCTCATCGGGGCGGCCCGCATCGCGCTTGCGATCGTGCTTGGCGGCGCGCTGCTGAACGCAGGCGCCGACACGGGAGCGGCGAATCGCATCGAACAGCTTCTGCATGCGTGTACTCAACCGCAAGGCCAGCGACTGGATTGCGACTATCGCCTGCTCACCCCGGAGGCGGTCACCGGATTCACAGCCGCGATCGAAGGCGTCTCTTTACCCAACCCGCGCACGACGGACTACCCCTATGATGGCAGCAGCTCAGCGATTCTTTTTCTCATTGATGCCGGGACCTTCCATAACCTGGCCGTCATCGAGACAATTGTCGAGCATATACGCTTACTCATCGGCCTTTCCAAACCGCACCATCGGGTGGGCGTGGCGACTTTCCACGGCAATCCGACCTTAACACTCCCAATCGGGTCCGTTCCAAAGGATATCGTCGCCGCGGTCCGCACGCTCACCAGCCCGCAAAGTTCGCAATCGACCCAGCATGATGCCTATAAAGCGTTGCGGATCCTGGGTCAGTACCCCGCGGTACGAAAAGCGCTCTTTTTCTTTACCGACGCAGCGGCGAGCAGCGAGTCCTATTATCAAAGCGAACTGGTCGCCGCTGCACGCGATGCCAACGTGTCAGTATACAGCGTCGCTTACGTCAGTTCCGAGCAACCTTCCCCGGCGCTGACCTCCCTAAAGCGTCTGAGCAGGGAGACGAACGGGAGACTGATCCGCGCCGATCCTCGCGACTTCTCGCTTCCCGCTGGGTTTATGACCCAGCCCTACGCGGCCATCGATAGCGGCGGACAGATCAGCATCGATCTGAGCGCCGCGGTGACCGCGGGGCTTTCAGGACCGCGTTGGGTAACCCTGAAGGTTGCGCTCCAAGGCAGGAGCATCGAGGTGCCGCTACCGGTGACGGTCCCTGAGCCTGCCCCCGCCGTGCACGCAGCCGGACAAGCCCCAACCCCGTCCGCCGCGATGCCGGTTCCTCCGGCGCAGCTTGATGCCCCCTCCGCCAGTCCCTGGGTTTATCCACTAACGGCGATCGGGCTGGTCACCCTCATCGGCGGCTTCATTTATCTAAGGCAGGACCGGGCGCCGCGCGCCGACGAACCCGACACGCTCAGCGTACCGCGCGCCTATCTGGTGCGCAAGAATGACGCCGGTACACGATGCGTGATCACCGCCTCGCCCTGGCGCATCGGGCGCGGGAAAAATAATGAGATGGTCATCCCTGACAGCTCCGTATCGCGCCATCACGCCGAAATCATGCGCAACCCGGATGGCACCTTCGCCATCAAGGACCTTGATTCCCTCAACGGTTTGTTCGTCAGCGATAAGAAGGTGCGGCGGTCGATGCTCAGCGACGGTTGCGAGATCGATATTGGAGACGTGCGTTTCACTTTCGCGATCGAGGGCGCTGACGTCAGCCCCTCCGACGTGACGGTCTCGGAGCCCCAAACCATGAATCGAACGGTGCATGCAGAGCTTTTCAATCGCCGCTCCCAACACACTTAGCCGCCGCGACGGCGCCGGCATTTTCTTCGCTCTCCGTCCACCTAAAGCATAACCCGATTTCATCCGGATCCGCGGCCAGGGCCTGATGGCGCCACAACCCGGCGACTGCGGCGAGCTTCTTACCGAAGTAGACAAGTGGAATACGATCCCGGCGCCACGGCGGAATCCCCTGTTCCTGGAACAGGTGTTTGAGCAAGCGTGTATGGGAACTACCGCAGGGCCGCAGCCGCTCTCCGCCCCGTCGAAAACGCACCGTGACCGAATCGTTAACGCACGCCGCGGCACGAATACCGTCCGCGCCCCGCTCCACCGTTAGCGTACCGAGCGGCAGCGCGAGCGGCGTATCGCAGTTCCACGCGAACACTTGATTTGCGTCATGCGGGCTCAAGGGACGCATGGCGTAAAAATCGTCTCGATAGCGGCGCACCTCGCCCCCCGGCCAGCGAATGCAAGCCCTACTATCCCATCGGCACTCCAGGGCTTCCCCCGCCAACTGCTGCAATTGGACCGCCGTCATGGACGGCAGGCCGCATCGGACTAACCAAACGCGCAAGACATTTCGCCGCCGCGCCTCGGGCAGGCGCCGTAAGCGCGAGACAGAGACCGCCGCGGGCGCGGCGGATGCGACCCGCGCCAGATCTTGTTCCGCGATCTCGTCGATGAGCGCCGCGGCCTCCGCCTGCCACAGGGCCGCGCGTGCGAGCGTCGCCCCCAAGCTTGGCCAGCGTGTCTTCAGTACCGGCAACACCGCATGGCGCAAGAAATTACGCGCGTAGCGCGTATCGGTGTTGCTCGGGTCTTCGATCCAGCCCAGGCGGTGAGCCTCGGCATAGGCCGCGAGATCGGCGCGATCGAAGGCGAGCAAAGGTCGCGCGAGCCAGCCCGCCCCCCACCGTACCAGGGGGGGCATCCCCGCGAGGCCTTGAGGTCCCGATCCCCGCAATAGTTGCATCAGCAGGGTTTCGCCTTGGTCGTCGCGGTGGTGCGCCGTCAGCATCATTTCGCCCTCGTGCATGAGTGCTTGCAGGGCCCGATAGCGCCTCTCGCGAGCCCATGCCTCCGGGCTGTTGCCGACGGGATGCCGCGCATCGAGTTGGACCACGGATAACGGAATAGCGTGGTACTCGCACACCTCGGTACAAGCTTGTGCCCAACAGGAAGCGTCGGGGTGCAGCCCATGATTGACATGGGCGGCCTGAAGCGGCGCCTCGAGTGCATTGCGCAGCGCGGCTAAGGCATGCAGCAATACGCGCGAGTCCTGTCCGCCGCTAAAAGCTATCCAGTACGCCGTGGCCTTGGGCAAGGCTGCCAGCACCGTGCGTAAGGCCTCGGGTGAAAAGCGGATCACACCAACGCGGGGAGTAAGCTACTGTTTCTCCTTCGTCTGGCCGATGCTCATCAAGCGCTGCCGGCGGTCGATAAGGAGATCGCCGTTATCAAGCTTTCGCAACGTACTCAGGTTGTCGATGAGAACCTGCCTAAGCCGCTCGGCCATGTCGTCGAAAGCCCGATGCGCCCCCCCGAGCGGCTCGGGCACCACCTCGTCGATCAATTCCAGCTCCAGCAGGCGTGCGGAGGTCATTCCCATGGCCTCCGCCGCTTTTTCCGCCATCTCGCCGCTCTTCCATAGAATCGACGCACAGCCCTCGGGCGAGATCACCGAATAGGTGCTGTATTCGAGCATCAACATCCGGTCCGCGACGCCAATGGCGAGCGCGCCCCCGGAACCGCCTTCTCCGATCACGGTGGCAATGATGGGTGTCTGCAACCCGGCCAGAACGAATAAATTGCGGGCAATCGCTTCGCTCTGGCCACGCTCCTCCGCGTCGATACCGGGATAGGCGCCGGGGGTATCGATAAACGTGAGCAACGGCAGCTTGAATTTCTCCGCCAGCCGCATCACCCGCAAGGCCTTGCGGTAGCCCTCCGGCCGGGGCATGCCGAAATTTCGCTGCAGGTTCTCCACGGTGGTTCGCCCTTTTTGCTGCCCGATAACGGCCACGGGCTCGCCTTCGAAACGCGCGACTCCGCACACCATGGCGGCGTCGTCGCCGAAAGCGCGATCGCCGTGCAACTCATGGAACTCAGTAAAGATCCGCTTCGTGTAATCCAGCGTGTAGGGACGTTGCGGGTGACGGGCGATGCGCGAGATCTGCCACGGTGTCAAGGACGAAAATATCGACTTGGTCAGGTCCTTCGAGCGCGCCTGGAGCCGCTGTATTTCCTCGCTGATATCGATGGCCGACTCATCACTCAAAAGGCGCAGCTCCTCGATCTTCGCCTCGAGCTCCGCGATTGGCTGTTCAAAGTCCAGGAAGTTAAGATTCATCGCCGCTGCCGGGGTGAGAATTTTTTAAGTTACCCGATATACAGCCCCCGAGCAATGACCGGATGAGGGTTGTATCCGCCCAGGGCTTCGGTACGCCGTTATGTAGGCGAAGCGGTGCTCGCTTCCAACCCGTAGTCGATAGTGACCTGGCCGCCCGCAAAGAGCGCGCGCAGCGTTTCCAGCAAGGCGTCGCTGAGATCCACACGCCAAGCGTCGCCCAAGCGCAGACGTCCGCTTGCCTCTCCACCCCGATACTCGATAAAGACCGGACAGCGGCCGTTTCGATGGGTCTCAAGCAACCGTTGCAGTTCCGTGATTCCACCATTGGCGAACCGCGCCGCATCGATGCGTACGACTAAGCCCTTGGCATAGGCCGCCCGCGCCTGAGGTAGATCAAACAACTTTTCTGCGAACAAGGTGTGGGCATCGGTCACTTCATCGACTCTGCAGGCGCCTTCCGCGATTAGCACGCGATCCTTGACCAACACCGCTGCATAACGCTTCAGCGTTTCCGGATACACCACCACCTCGATGCGCGCAGTATGATCGTCGAGCGTCGCGGTCAGCATGCGGCCGTGCCGCATGTCGTTGCGCCGCAACGACATGATCAACCCGCCGACGCGCCGCGTGCCCGGTCTAAGATCGCGCAAGCGGCAGCTCACCAGTCCATTCAGCTCCTCCTCGTAGCGATCGATGGGATGTCCGCTCAGGTATAAGCCCAGCGTCTCGCGTTCCCCCGCAAGCCGCTGGTCATCCGACCACTTGAGCGTTTTCGGATCACCCTGTCCCGGCGTCTCCGCCGCCTCGGCGGGGAACCCGAAGAGGTCATGCTGGCCCGAGGCGCGGTCCTTGACGCTTTGCCCCGCGGTCTGCATGGCCGGGTCGAGCGTTGCCAGCAGCCATCCGCGATCCGGCCCCAGGCCATCCATGGCGCCGGCTTGAATCAGCGCTTCCAAGACGCGGCGATTGGCTTTGCGCGCGTCGACTCGCAAGCACAGGTCAAAGAGATCACGGAAGAGCCCACCGCTATCGCGCACCGCCATCATGGCCTCGATCGCCATGCGCCCCGCGCCTTTGACCGCCCCGAGCCCGTAACGAATCGACGCATCGCCGGCGACCGTAAAACCATAGGCAGAGGTATTGATATGCGGGGCTAAGATGCCTAAACCGAGGCGCCGGCATTCATCGATGAGCGCGACCACCTTGTCGGTGTTGTCCATGTCCGCGGACAGCACGGCCGCCATGAAGGCAGCCGGATAATGGGCTTTGAGCCAGGCGGTTTGGTAGGCGATCAAGGCATAGGCCGCCGAGTGCGATTTGTTGAAACCATAACCGGCGAACTTTTCCATCAAGTCGAAAATCGCGCCGGCCACCGCGGGCTCGACCTTGCGTTCCACGGCCCCGCCGATAAAGACGGCGCGCTGTGTGGCCATCTCCTCCGGCTTCTTCTTTCCCATGGCCCGGCGCAGCAGATCCGCGGCCCCGAGCGAGTACCCCGCGAGCACCTGGGCGATTTGCATGACTTGCTCCTGGTAGAGAATCACGCCATAGGTCGGCTGTAGGATCAGCTCGAGCGCCGGGTGTGGATAGCGTACCGACGCGCGTCCGTGCTTGCGATTGATGAAGTCGTCCACCATCCCTGACTGGAGGGGCCCCGGGCGGAACAAGGCCACGAGCGCCACCAAGTCGTCGAACGTGTCCGGTCGCAAGCGCTTGACGAGGTCCTTCATGCCCCGGGATTCCAATTGGAATACCGCCACGGTCTCGCCGCGCTGTATCAATGTGAAGGTTTTCGCGCCGTCGAGCGGAATGCGGGTGATGTCGAGCATCGGATCGCTTTGAAGTTCCCGCGCGGCATTGATGTCGCGCACCGCCCGAGCGATGATCGTGAGCGTTCTGAGGCCCAGAAAGTCGAATTTCACCAGCCCCATCGCCTCGACATCGCCCATGTCGAACTGGGTAACCCGGGCCGTCGAACCCTGCTCGCAATACAACGGCATGAAATCGGTCAAGGGCGCCGGGGCGATCACGACGCCGCCCGCGTGCTTGCCCGCATTGCGCACCAAGCCCTCGAGTTTCTTGGCCAGATCGATGAGCGTGTGCACCTCCTCCTCGGCCTCATAACGCTCGCGTAAGGCGGGCTCCTCGGAGAGGGCCCGTTCCAGCGTCATGTTGAGGTCGAAGGGGATGAGCTTGGCGATCTGATCGACAAACCCGTAGAGATAGCCGAGCACGCGGCCGACATCACGCACTACCGCCCGCGCGGCCATGCTGCCGTAAGTGATGATCTGGGAGACCCGATCCCGGCCGTAGCGCTCTGCGACGTAGTCGATGACCTCGTCGCGCCGGTCCATGCAGAAATCGATATCGAAATCGGGCATTGAGACCCGCTCGGGATTGAGAAAGCGCTCGAACAAGAGATCATATTGAATCGGATCGAGATCGGTGATCCCCAAGGCGTAGGCCGTGAGCGACCCGGCCCCCGACCCGCGCCCGGGCCCGACCGGTATACCGCATTCCTTGGCCCAACGGATGAAATCCGCCACGATGAGGAAATAGCCGGCGAAACCCATCTTGGTGATCATTTCGATCTCTGACATGAGCCGCTCCGCGTACGCCTGGTGCGTGGGACCGCTGCTCGGCGCATCGGCACCCGCGATTACCGCCAGCCGCTGGCGCAGACCGGTTTCGGCTTGGGTGCGCAAATAGTCCTCGACCACGGTGCCGGGCGGGACCGGAAAATCGGGGAGATGATAGCGATCGAGCGTCAGCTCGAGATTGCACCGCTGGGCGATCATGCGGCTATTTTCGACGGCCTCGGGCACATCCGCCCACAGCGCCTCCATCTCCTCGGCGCCGCGCAGGTATTGCTGCGGGCTGTAGGGTTTCGGCCGGCGCGGATCGGCCAAGGCGCGGCCGGCGTTTATGCAAAAACGGGCCTCGTGGGCCTCATAATCCTCCGGGTGCACAAAACGTACGTCATTGGTAGCGACCACAGGCGCGTGGCAGGCAGCCGCGAGATCCAGGGCGCGGTCGATGTATTCCGCCTCGCCCGAGCGCCCGGTGCGCTGCAACTCCAGGTAGTAACGATTCGGGAAGTGGTCTAACCAGCACCTGAGCCGGCGTTTCGCCTCCGCCTTCGAGCCGCCGGCTAAGACCTGGCCGATCTCACCCCCGCCCGCGCCCGAGAGGAGGAGGAGACCCTCCGAACGCGCGAATAACCACTCTTGCTGGACCTGCGGCACTCCCTGGACCTGACCCTCCGTGTAACTGCGGGTGATGATCTCGGTCAGATTGCGGTAGCCGGCGGCGTCCTGACAGAGCACGACGACGCGGGTGCGCTTTGCGGCGTCGCCGGCGAGCCAGAGGTCCGCGCCGATGATCGGTTTAATCCCGCGTGCCTGCGCCGCACGGTAGAATTTCACCATCGAAAACAACGCGCTCTGATCGGTCACCGCGACCGCCGGCATCCCGAGCGCGGCCACCCGATCGACCAGATCATTGATGCGGATCAGGCCATCGACGATGGAATACTCGCTGTGGAGGTGCAGATGCACAAACACGTTTTGGATCTCGCCGAACGCAGGTTTAGTCAAATATTTCGCCTGCGGGGCATGGAACCCGCAGGCGACCAAAGAGGAGACTTGCACGACTCCCCTTTGGAAACCCCAATGCTAGAGTCCCCGTCGCAAGCGGCGGGGTAGCAGTGAATCTAGTCTGACAGGGCGCCGCCAAGTTGCAAGCATGCGCGCACCGGCGCGAACGACCGCCGGTGAACCGCCGAGATTCCCAACCTGATCAAGGCTTCAAGATGCCGCGGCGTCGGATAACCCTTGTGCACGGCCATACCGTATCCGGGATAAACCCGGTCCAGCGCTTCCATCTCGCGATCGCGCGCCACTTTCGCCAGAATGGAGGCCGCGCTGATTTGAGGCACGAGCCGGTCACCCTCGACCACGGCGACCGCGGGATACGGCACATCGGGACGCTGGCGCCCATCTACCCAGACTTGCGCCGGCGCCACCGGCAACGCGAGCACGGCTCGCCGCATCGCCAACAAGCTTGCCTGGAGAATGTTGAGGGCATCGATCTCGGCGACCTCGGCGCGCCCGAGCGCCCAGGCCACGGCGTACGCCTCGATCCTCCCGGCCAAGACCGCACGCCGTTTGACGCTCAATGTTTTAGAATCCGCGAGTCCCGCGATCGGCCGCGCCACATCCAAGATCACCGCCGCACAGAAGACGGGCCCGGCGAGCGGTCCCCGGCCAGCCTCGTCGATCCCTGCAATCACTGTCACCTCCCGCTGCATCATAGGGTCAAACGCATTGGAAGCGAATGAAAAAACTGCCGCTTCATTCGGATATACCATAGCGCACGATACTGTTATCCATGTCAACATCCATGAAGCGCTGGGTTGAAGGGTTGCCCAGACTTCAAGACCCCGTAGGCGACATGGATGAGTTTACGCATCATGG
>MUGK01000004.1 GCA_002007425.1 Chromatiales bacterium USCg_Taylor
GATGGGAGGCCATTACGGTTGGCACGTCATAATACACGGGGACCGGCAGGGAGAAGGCCAGCATCCCGGTGAAATGCATGGACCATATCCCCGTCCCCATGGCGAATGCACCACCGAAGAGCCACGCGGCGCGCTCGCGGCCGCGTCTTATCCTGACCCGCCCTGCGAAGTCCAAGGCGGTGTAGGCCGCGGCCACGGCTATCAAGACCGACAGCGCGACCAGCCAAGGATCGTGACTGTGGGGTAACAGTGTTCCGGACGTAAGCGTCATGGAATAGCGTCTCTGTGTCTAGAATTTCATCGAAGTTAAGCGGGTTAGCGAACACCGGCAAAGATTATTGAGATGAGCGCCCAGACTGGCCTCCGGGTTTACCGGAGACGCGTTAGCAAGCGCTGCTTGAAGCCGGCCTCTCTGGATCGCGGGCGATCCTCGTCCCGGCCCTAGCCGTCATAGTGGAGCGATACCTTGTGCATGTCCGCCCGCTCCCGTAGCCCTCGGGCGACCTCATAGCCATCCACGCCGGGCAAGCCGATGGCGAACAGGATCAGTTATGGTTAAAAGTGTCCAGCCTGTAACGGCTGTGTTCCAGCCGGTGCGAGTGCAGCCATATTCTCCCCCAGGACGAGGACCTCGATGCGCACGAAGGCGCTGATCTTGCCCCCTTAAGCGAACCCCTACTCTCCTCAAGAGTCCGATCAGCGGGTGAGCTGGTAGGCGCCTTCCAACTCCGACTATTCCTGCCGGTCGCTCCACCTTGACCGGGCAGCGGGGCACTCGCGTCCAGGCACCGGATGCCGACCTCTGAGCGCCAGTGCCACCGGGAGACTCACCCAGGCAACCCCAGATGACTAGTTCCCCGCTGTCGACGCACGGCCAAATCGCTACGCGGCCGGTCAGAGCCGCGGCCCCAACACCAGCAGCGCCGCCAGCGCCAGCCCCGCTGCCGGCCACACCGGCGAGGAATAGCCGGGCGGCAGCGCCACCAACACCCCCGGCAGCGCTGCCGCGATATAGGCCGCCGCGACGAGCGCGAGGGTCAGCCAGCGTCCGCCCGACTCGCGGTCAGCGCGGGTACCGTCTGCCGTCGTCTCCCGCATCGCCGAAGCCGCTAGGATTGCTTGGTCTGACTCGGCGGGGTTGGTCATGGCAGAATGCTTCGTGGGTTCGATTTGGCAAGCGATCGGGCATAACGAGACCGCACTTCGGACTTGGATCCGCTTAACTATTACGGCTTTTTCAAGGCGAACTTAAGGTCTTCTGTCCGGCGCCACCCAGGCGTTCGTCGGAGGAGACGGTGAGCAAACCCTCCCCGTCGTTGCAGAATTCAATGGTTCGCCACAGGACGGCCCCCGGGCGGCCTCGCCGAAATCCGCGGTCGCGGACCTGATTAGCGCTGCGGCGCGAGTAGGCGAGACAAGCCAGTCCTGGAATTACGCGGATGCCCCAGCGGTTTCCAGGCGGATGAAGTCGTTCTCGTCGTTGAACCAGCGCTTGCCGGTGGCATCTGGACACTGGTGAACGTAAGCGGGGAATTCGTGCAGTCCATTCAAAAATCAAGCGAACGGCCGCTTCTGGCCCGCAGCCAGTCATTCGTTCTTGGTCTCGATGTATCCTGGTCAGGAGCAGCTCTCGATTTAAAATGGTTGTGGGTTTAGGTTGGGAATCGCTGACGGATTTCATCGGAAAACGCATCCTTGTCGCAAAACTGGCGGCAGTCGCAACATGGATTCGGACAAAGGAAGTTCAGACGACCCGAGCAGCCGCGCGGCTGTAGGGAAGGTCTAGTCAGCGTCATAGGCGGCTCTCCCGGCCGCCCTACAGCCGAGTGGTCGGCAGGGAGCTGGGCCTGGCCTGGTACTCCACATGCCCCTCGCATGGAGTACCAGGCTTGGCTCAACCCCTCACCAAGCTTGACGTGTCCACATAAATTCGTAGAACCCCGACGCCGGGACCAGGCACCGTCTCGAGCGAAACGGGGCGCGGAACGCTGGCTTCTCGGCCAGGGACTCGGCGCGGGCGTTGAAGGTGCCGTAGGAGATCTTGGGCTCCGTCGACCAGCATGGGATCAGCCCCCAGCGCATGTCGACCATCTCGTGGCCCCCGTCGGCGGACCCTCGGATGACCGGGATGCTCTGCGACGGCGAGATGTTGTAACGGGAGCGGACCTCCGGGAACGTGGTGCCGAGCGTCGCCTCGATCCGGTTGAACCTCGCGCTCGTGCTGGCGAACCGGCCGCACATCGTTCAATGCTTGCGGAAGGCCCACGGCGGCACGGGGTTCCGGCGGCCCTCCAAGACCGGGACCACTACCGAGGTAGTTGGGTTAGCCGGATCGGGCCAGGCCGGAGCGATACGCAGCGTAGTCGAAGACGCGATGTCGTTCAATGCCGCCGAAGTCTCGAAGGTCGTCGATAAGCAGGGCAAGCCGCTGGTCGTGCATCACGGCACGACCGGAGATATCAGCAGCTTCGATGTTGCCAGGCTTGGCGAAGCGTGGCGTAGAAGCTCTCCGCCGTGCGCATACCGCGATCGCCGGTATTGCCAGGGTGGGTCGGCCAGGATGACGCTGTAGCGGCTCATGGCCCGTTGCCGATCCCCACGAGCATTAACCGCCGGGTTGCTTGGCTACGGTGCTTCTTCTCGCGAACCAGGATGCGTTGATAGATCCGCATATCCAAGCGCGCCTCGATCGCCGCTTTGACGATGCCGGCGAGCACGCGCGGATCCAACGCCTCGCATTGCGTGGTCGATCCCACAAAGCTGCGGGTGTCGGTCTCCTTCGGCGGTGCGGTCGGAAGCTTGTAGGTTTCAATCTGCTCCGGCGTCACGGCCAGGCGTGCAAATGTCACCTCCCCGCCGTAGTGTCCGGCGAACGCCTCGATATCCTCCTCCAGACTCAAGAACATATGCGCCCCGCTCGGATCGTGATCGCCGAGGTGCAGGACCTCCAATGGTCCCTCATCCGCCAATGCACGTCCTCGCGTGTGTTTGGCAGTCACCGAATCGAAGCCGCCCGACGAGCACACCTGTACGCTGAACTCGTCCGCCACCTTCTCGAGCTGCGGCACCATGCCTGCCGCCTCACACCACAACATGATCCGCCGCGGCTGGCCTTGCTGGCGGTCCAAGGTGAACCAGTTGGCCTGTCTCCAGAACGACTCGAAGAACTCTTCGAGGCTCGTCCACCCCGCTCGCTGTGTCTGCGTGAAACCATCGTCCCGGATGGCGTCCATCGGGACCAGGCGCGCGCGCCGCGCGAGGTTCACAGTTTCTACAAGTTGGTTCCTGTACGCGCGCTCCGTCTTATCGAAGCCATGGTGCGACACCCGGATGTAGAACACTTGCCTTAGCGTCAGCGGGAGGATGTCGAGGTAGTCCTCTATGATCTTGGCGACCTTATCCACCAGCCCTTGCCGCTCACCTCTTGGCGCCCATTTAATGAACCCGCGCGGCCTCGTCCGGCTGCGGGTCAGCTTGATGGCCGCTTCGGTCTCGGCCCAAGTGCTCACGACACCTCTCCGAGCCGAGGCCACCGCTCCCTTCCGGTCCGCTGGTCGGGATCGTCGGGCCGGGGGACGTATTGGACGCAGCGCCTCGGCGGCCTATCGACCACGTGGGCCTGGTAGGCCGTGCAGTAGCCGGTCTGCGGGTCCCGGTCGCCGCGGAAGCTTCGGCAGGTCCGGCAATGCCTCCGGTCATCGTCGTGGTGTGGGACCTCCGCCGACCTCTCCAGGTAGTACGCCCGCGCGTCCGCGTCTCGCCGGCACTGCGTCAGCACCTCGGTGATGGTGGCCGGGTCGGTTTCCTCGATGTGGCCGAGCCAGGCCCGGATGTGTTCCTCCTGCTCTGTGGTCCTGGGGGTTTCCGGCGGCATGACCGGCTCGTGGGGCTCGGCGTCGCTGGTCTCGGAGTAAGTGGCAAGCGGCATCGCCTCGATTGCCTCCGGGTAGCGTTCGAGCACCTGTTCGCGGGTAACGCCGCCGGGGCCGATGTAATTGACGTGGCGCGTCCTCCCATCGCCGTACGTCAACAGCCATCTCCAGGCGGTTGGCGCGTCGCTCGGTGTCGAGGGTTGCAGAAGGGCCAGGACCTCCGCCTTGTGTTCCTTGAGCACCGGCAGCCACTCCGCGATCGCCTCGTTGGGGCCTCGGTAGCGCAGGGTCTCGCCCTCCCGCCAGACCGTGATCCCGGTTTCCTTTGCCTGTAGGAGGAGGGCCGCGGCGGCCACACCTCGCCCTCCACTATGTTGGGGTCGCCGCCTTTCTTGGTTGGGGGTGTCGCAGGTGTTGGGGCGCCATCGCCCCCCTCACATGTGTGCCCCTTCCCCTCATGTGTGCCATCTGTGCCACCCCCTGGGGTTGTCGGACGTGGTGGCGTACATGTGTTATCTGCGCCATCTTTCCTACACTCTGCCGTTTGGCACACATGGCATATATGGCCGTCGTTGGCAGACATGGGGGCACACAGATGCCAGCGCCTTGGCTTGCCGAATCCTCCAGGAAGCATCTTCACGCCAACTTTATGGGCGGCCCTATAGAGGGTTCGTTCTTTAATACCCGAGTCGCTAGCCATCTGCTTAAGGCGTTTCCCGTCTGTGGTGTGGCCACCTTTAAGCGTCTCTCGCAACCACTCCTGCGCTTCGGTTCGCGCGGTGGTTTCGCCGCTCTGGTCGTCATCCATACCTTCCGCCGCCGCCAGCAGCTCGCGGGCGCTACCCTCAAGTGCGTCGCCCCACTGCGCCCGCACCACCGTAATCCCAAGCTCCCCCGGTACGTCGGTGAGTACCAGTTGGTATTCCCAGCCGCCGGTATCGGGGCCGATATTCGATTTCGCCCGACAGAAGATCCGCCGCTCTGTTCCATCGCATGCCTTGGCCGCCGCCATGACTACTCGTGGCAGCGCCCCGAATGCTATGGATCCAGTTACCCGCTCGATGGGGTCTCGCCCGGCCGTCCCTTTGGTGAAGTGAGAGATTCCGAGAACTGCGAGATCCAGCTCGGCGCCCAGCGCGACCAATGGTTGCAGCGCGCGCCGTACCTCGACGTTCTTGTGAGAGTCAGTGAGCACGGCCGCCACCACGGGGTCCACGATCATCAGCGCGCACTCCAGGAGTTGGTGCGCCGCGGCGCTCAGCGCTGGTATGTCGGTGCCGGGGTCGAACGGCCGTGGTCCGTCGCGGTCCGTCACTCCGGTGATGATGTGCAGCCTTCTGGGGTCGCCTCCCGCGGCCAAGAAGCGGGGCAGAATGGTGTCCTTCGGATCGTCCTCGCCCGACCACACCATAACGTCCGCCGGGTCGCACTTTGTGCCGTCCGGCCATCGGCCCCCAGACGTGACCGTGGCCGCCAAAGCGATCGCGATAGTGCTCTTCCCCGCTCCTGGCGCCCCAGCAAGAATGTGGAGCTTGCCGCGGGCAAGCCATCGTTCCCACAGCCAGTTGATCGGCTCGACCTTCAGATCGGCGCCACGGACCATGATGACGCGGCCCGGTTCATCGCCCTCGGCCGCAGTCGATCCAACAGCCCGCGCCCCCTCGATGCAGGCGCGCACCGCCTCGAGCCCGCGCAGCTGCGCCAGATCGTTGAAGTCCTTCGCGTCCTTGGGCCTGTCGGAGGCGAAATCCGGGATCGCTAGCCTAGCAGCGATGGCCCGCGCCGCCTTGATAGCATGGGGATCCGGCTTGCCGTTGGCCTTCACCAAATCGGCCAGGATCACGATCTCCGCCGCCGGGTAGCGCTCGCGCATGGCCTTCGCCACCGCTGCGAGGTTGCCCGCCGATAGCACCGCAATGCTCGGGTGTCCGCTCGCCGCTTTGCCGGATAGCACGGTCGCCACGCCTTCGCCAATCAGCAGGCCCAGCCTCTCGCCATCGCCCCCAGGCAGCGGTTGTGCGGTCCAGTAAGCGCCCCCTTTGGTCCCGCGGCCCTTGAGCGCCGCCTTGCGCCCGTCCTCATCGATCAGTTCCACGGTCGAAAGTTGATCACCCCGATAGACCGGGACCACCAACAACCGGCCGGCCAGCCGCTTGCCCTTCGACTCCGGCCAGTAGCCCAGGATCCCCGCGGCCTCGCTGGCGCCGATCTCCCTCAGCGTCGCGACTGGCGATACCCGCTTGCGGGTCAGGTACGGAAGGTCTGGCCTCGCCTCGACCGCCGCCCGGTCAAGCGCCGCCGCCTTGCTCGCAGCTTCGGCCCGTTCGCGGGCTATCTCGGCTTCTTCCTTTGCCGCCCGTTCCGCCGCCATGCGCCGCCGCTCGGCAAGCTCTTCGGGTGTCGGCTTCTGGTGTGTTCCATCATCGCGCCAACCGTTCGCCTTGGCTTCATGGAACAGGGTCCCCGCCGTCACCTTGCCATTCCCGCGAATGCTCTTCCACACATCCCGCGCATCCTTGGCATTGAAGGAATCGGCTTCCAAGCTCCATGCTTCCCACACGTCAAAGCCAGCGTCGCCAAGCTCGGACTTAACCGCCATGCCCATCTTCACCCAGGTGTCGCGGTCACTGGCGGGGATGAATTGCAGGGCCTCGCGGATGCGTTCAATATCGCCCGTCATCATACGGCCCCCAGGCGCGAGCGCCGGATGATCCATTCCGCCAGTTTGACGGGCAGCAAGCCCCAGCAGGCAGCGCCGGCAATCAGGGCTTTAATGCGGGATGCGGTCGCGGTAGGATTGCGGTTGTCAGAAGTCTTTGGGGTCGCACGGTCGCCACCGTTGCGGCCCTTCGTTTTTGTGGTCATGGTAGCCGCCCCGTTATTTTCCGGCCTGTTCGATCAAGGCGCGTATGTCTTCAACACGCCATGCCGTAATGCGTACGCCCAGCGTTCGCACGGGTTGCGGGTAGCGCCCGGATTTCACTCCGGCCCACCAGGTTGATTTGCTGATAGGGATTACAGCCGGGATGCCCGTCTTGCGGTCGCCGATGATTTGCGGCAGCCTGAGATACCCTGTAGCGGGTAGCGGAACAGTGTGTGACATGGATTACCTCCGTCTGATAAAAGACGGTGTAATCCTAAAATAGGCCCTTCGGCCGGGGGCCGAATTCGGTTAGCAGTTAACCGAACGGATTTCGTTCGGTTAGCGGCCTAGTGTTTCCGCGGGTTCGCAAGGATTTCTGCGAATCGGTCTTCGGCTTCCTTGAGGAATTTCCGCACCGTGTCAGCATCCAGGGTCAGCCCCAGCCGCCCCAGATCGAGGGGGATTGAACCTCGTTTTTCGCCGGTAGCCGCCTTCCTGGGCGCTCCGGGCTCATACTTGTAATGGGTCATAGCCATACCCAAGACCATCCTGAGCAGGCTGTCCCTTTCGGACTCATGGATTGGGTGGACGGTTGCCGCCGATTTTGCTTCCTCCACCTGCCGCTTTAATGCGTCGCGCTCCGCGGTCAGCTTCGTGCAGTTCGCAGTGAGTTCGTCCTGTTGCTCTGACAGCTTCTTGGCTTGCTCATTGAGCTTGTCGTAGCAATCTTTCCAGTCGGCTATCACAACCCCCCGCGCTTCGACCCCCTTTACCAGTTCAGGCGCAACGTCAATTTCATTACGCCTCGCCCAAGGCAGAAAAAGACTAGGTGGCGTTGGATCGAATAGCTGCTTGCAGTTCTTCGCTCGCAGCGCCAGGTCTCGCACCCGAGCATATCTTTTGGCGAACGGGGAATCGGTTACGTAGCCCTTGACGTTTTCCCATTTGACTGCCTCCGGGGCTCTTCCGAAGGCAAGAGCAATAGCTTCATCAAGCGTCCAATATGTTACCTTACTCCAATGGGCAAAATCGGCTTTCGCTTCGGGCTGGTTAAAGAACCGCTGTCGTTCCTCGCGCTCGGCTTCCGCCGCCCATTCTTGCCGCTCCCTCTCTTGTTCCTCGTCGTAAAGCGTTTCTATTTCTTTCAGCGGCTTGGCCTTTAGCTCGGCGCGGAAAGATTTTACTTCTTTCAGCCGCTTCTCGCGGTCATCATAAGCGCTGCCTCCGATGTCAAAAAGGGAAATTGGCGCGTATCGCACAGCGTTGTAATCGGGAAACTTGCGCTGAATCAGATATTCGTAAGGATCACAATGATGCCAGCGCTGAAGTAACCACTCCAGGGCTTTGGTACCAGAAAGTGTTGTCGCCATTGCGCCCCCTTTCGCGCTTCCCCTTGCGTTGGGAGCGGCGACAGCCGGGCAAGGGTGTCGCGGCTTTCGCTCCATTGGGTGATGTCGTATCAAATCGTTGGATTATGCTTGCCAGTACAGTACATTGCGGTACTTTCGGGTGCAAGCGCCGCCTTCTCGAACCGGGCGTAAAAGAGGCGCTGTGCACCGCCGCGAGCGCGAGCATCGCAGCCTCGCCAACATGATCGAGGTAATGATTCGGGATTATTGCAAGCGGAAGGGGGTGCCGATCCCGCGAGCAGCGGGCACTGTTCGATGAGCCGGACCCATCAATCGCTGAGGTAGGAAGCTAAAGCGAAGTCTGACTGCGGTGTGTGGCGTATAGCCGTCACAGTCAGCTTGCTTTAGCGAGCAGTCCTGAAACATATCAGACCGAGGGGGAAGCAGTGAAGCTCACCGATAACGAAATACGTGACATCACAAAACTCCTAGAGGCGGGCAAGCCGCTGCCGGACAAGTTTCGCTTTCTGCTGTTCGAGGACAAGCGCGAGGTGGAACTGGTCTGGAACGGCAAGAGCAGCGAGGTCAGCAATATCGTCTTGCCGTTTCAGGTGATCGAGCAAGTGGACGAGCCGCGCGCCGAAAAGGACACCCGCTTGCAGATGACGCTGTTCGACATGGACGCCCGCGGCCGCCAGCTCAAGGGCTGGACAAACAAGCTCATCTGGGGCGACAACAAGCTGATCCTCTCATCCCTGAAAAACGGCCCATTACGCGAGGAGATTGAAAAGCAGGGCGGCCTCAAGCTGATCTACATTGACCCGCCCTTCGACGTGGGCGCGGATTTCAGCATGGACATCGAGATCGGCGGCGACACCTTCACCAAAAAGCCCAACATCCTGGAAGAGATCGCCTACCGCGACACCTGGGGCCGCGGGGCGGATTCGTTCATCTCGATGATTTACGAGCGGCTGATCCTGATGCGGGATCTGCTGCACGAGGAGGGGAGCATCTATGTCCATATGGGTCCAAACGTGGCAAGCTCGGTAGAGGCGGTAATACGCGAGGTGTTTGGCTCAACTGGCGCAAGTGCAACGATAACTTGGAAACGTGTCACTGCTCACGGCGATAGCCAACGTTGGGGAATTACACACGACGCAATTCTGTGGAGAACCAAGAACGAACGCTACATCTGGAATCCGCAGCATGAGCCTTACAGCGACGAGTACCTCTCGCGGTTCACGCTGAAAACCGCTGACGGGCGTGCCTACCAATTAGATAACATTACAAGTCCGAACCCGCGGCCAAACATGATGTATGAATGGCGCGGATGTTCGCCGCCAACGATGGGCTGGCGATACGAACTGGCAACGATGGAGAGGCTTTTCACAGAGGGAAAGATTGAGATGCCCAAGAAAGCGGGAGGCCGTCCTCGTCTGCGTCGATTTTTGGATGTGAGTAAAGGCGTTCCTGTTGGCTCAGTATGGGTAGATATTGCGCCGGTTAATTCACAAGCAAAGGAAGACACGCGTTACGCCACACAGAAGCCAGAAACCCTTATTCAACGCATCCTCAAAGCCAGCAGCAAAGAGGGCGATCTCGTAGCCGACTTCTTCTGCGGCTCCGGCACTGCCGCCGCCGTAGCCGAAAAGCTGGGCCGCAAGTGGATTGTCAGCGACCTGGGCAAGTTCGCCATCCACACCACTCGCAAGCGGCTGATCGACGTCCAACGGCAGTTGAAAGCCGCAGGCAAAAACTACCGTGCCTTTGAAATCCTCAACCTGGGCAAATACGAGCGCCAGCATTACATCGGCGTCAACCCCAACCTGCGCGAAGCGGAACAGCAAAAGCAACTGGAAGAAAAGGAAGCCGCCTTCCTGGATTTGATCCTGCGCGCCTACCGCGCCGAGAAGACCGAGGGCTTTGCCACCTTCCACGGCAAGAAGGGCGGGCGGCTGGTGGCGGTGGGGCCGGTCAACCTACCGGTGACGCGCCTGTTCGTGGAAGAGGTGATTCTGGAATGCCGCAAGAAGCATATCACCCGCGTGGACATTCTGGGCTTCGAGTTCGAGATGGGCTTGTTCCCCAACGTGCTGGACGAAGCCCGCGCCAAAGGCATTGACATCGCCCCCAAGTACATCCCCGCCGAGGTGTTCGACAAGCGGGCGGTGGAAAAGAACCAAGTGGTCTTTCACGATGTCTCCTTCATCGAGGTCAGGCCGCACGTCAAGAAAAACAGTGTGGCGGTGGAACTGACCGACTTCTCGGTCTTTTATTCCCAGGATTCCATCGCCGCCGCCGAAGCGACGCTCAAAGACAAAGCCAACAAGATTGTGGTGGAGAAAGGGCAGATCGTGAAGGTGAGCAAAGACGCGCACGGCATCGTCAGCCGCGAACGGCTCACAAAAACGTGGACGGACTGGATTGATTACTGGGCGGTGGATTTCAACTTTGAGAGCAAGCGGGAGATCATCCGCGTGAAGAACGAAGACAGCGGCGGATGGGAGGAGCGATGGACGGGCGATTACATCTTTGAAAACGAGTGGCAATCCTTCCGCACCAAGAAAGACCGCACGCTGGAACTGACCAGCGTCTTTCAGGAATGCGAACCGGGGCGGCGCAAGCTGGCCGTCAAGGTGGTGGACATCTTCGGCACTGACACGATGTCCATTGTGGAGGTTACTGTGGGAGCGAAGAAATAATGGCGCTGCATAAGGACTTCCCCGAATCGCCGTATGCCATCCTCGACCCGGCCATCCGTTGGTTTCCGGCGGATGAAGCCCTGCGGGAGTCAAGCTCTGAAAAGCTGATGCCGCCGCTGGTGTCGCAACTGCGCCGCAAGGTGAAGGAATGGCGGGACAGCGGCTATGTGGGGGCGACCGACACCAGCCGCAGTCTGCTCAACTGGTGGTTCAACACGCCGCACCTACTGCCCCAGGCCGACGGCACCATGGCCGAGTTCCAGTATTACTTCGCGCAACGCGAGGCGCTGGAGACCATCCTCTATCTGTACGACGTGGTGGGGGTGCAGGACGAGTTCGACCTGATGCGCTTTGACAGTTCCGGCGTGGTTTCCGCCGGTATGTTTGACGAGACCTGGCGGCGCTTCGTGGTGAAAATGGCGACTGGCACCGGCAAGACCAAGGTGCTGAGCCTGGTCCTGGCCTGGAGCTTTTACCACAAGCTGTACGAGCCGGAATCGCAACTGGCGCGCAACTTTCTGGTGATCGCCCCCAACATCATCGTGCTGGATCGCATCTACAAGGATTTTCAGGGCCTGCGCATCTTTTTGAAAGACGACCCGGTCCTGCCCGACAACGGCGTGGACGGGCATAACTGGCGCGACGATTTTCAACTGACCCTGCACGTGCAGGACGAGGTGCGCATCACCCGCCCTACCGGCAACATCTTTTTGACCAACATCCACCGCGTCTATGCCGGGGACGACATTCCCGCTTCACCCGATGATGAAGACACGATGGACTATTTCTTGGGCAAGCGGCCCAGCGGCGCGACCACCGACTCCAAGTTGGATCTGGGTATGATCGTGCGCGACGTTGATGAGCTGGTGGTGCTGAACGACGAGGCGCACCACATCCACGACCCGCGCATGGCCTGGTTCAAATCCATCGAAGACATTCACAACCGCCTGAAGCAAAAGGGAGCGGCGCTCGCCCTGCAAGTGGACGTGACCGCCACGCCTAAGCACAACAACGGCGCGATATTCGTGCAGACCGTAGCCGATTACCCGCTGGTGGAAGCCATCAAGCAAAATGTGGTCAAACACCCTGTCGTACCCGATGGTCCGAGCCGCGCCAAACTGGTGGAGCGCCAGAGCGCTAAGTACACCGAGAAATACGCCGACTACATTCACCTGGGCGTGATCGAGTGGCGCAAGGCTTACACCGAACACGAAAAGCTGGGTAAGAAGGCCATCCTGTTCATGATGACCGACGACACCCGCAACTGCGACGACGTGGCGGCGTATCTGGAAGGCAACTACCCCGATCTGAAAGACGCGGTGCTGGTCATTCACACCAAGAACAACGGCGAGATTTCCGAATCCACGTCAGGCAAGAGCAAAGAAGAGTTGGATAAGCTGCGCCAGCAAGCCAACACGATTGACGGGCTGGACAGCCCCTACAAAGCCATTATCTCGGTGATGGTGCTTAAAGAGGGCTGGGACGTGCGCAACGTCACCACCATTGTGGGCCTGCGCGCCTATTCCGCCAAGAGCAACATCCTGCCGGAACAAACCCTGGGGCGCGGCTTGCGCAAAATGTATCCCAGCGGCGTGGAGGAATACGTCAGCGTGGTCGGCACCAATGCCTTCATGGACTTTGTAGAATCCATCCAGGCCGAAGGCGTCGTTCTGGAGCGCAAGCCGATGGGCGAAGGCACAGAAGCAAAGACCCCGCTGGTAGTGGAGATTGACAGGGAAAACGTCAAAAAAGACATTGAGGCGCTGGATATTGAAATCCCCGTGCTGACGCCCCGCGTCTACCGGGAATACAAGAACCTGATCGATCTGGACGCGGGCGCGCTGGGGCATCAGCGCGTGGCGTACCGGCAGTTCAGCGAGGAAGAACAGCGGGAGATCGTCTTCAAGGACATCACCACCGGCGAGGTGACGCATACCACCATCCTCGACACGGCTGGCGTCGCCGATTACCGCAGTGTGATCGGCTACTTCGCGCAGACCATGATGAAGGACTTGCGGCTGGTCAGCGGCTACGACGTGCTATACGGCAAGGTCAAGGCGTTTGTGCAAACGCAGTTGTTTGGCCGCCCGGTGGAACTCGAAAGCCCCAACACCCTGCGCAACCTGTCGGAACTGGCGGCCACCAAGACCCTGATCGAGACCTTCAAGAGGGCGATCAACGCCCTCACCGTGCAGGACAAAGGCGACGCCGAAATCCGCGACACCATCAAGCTGCGGCAGACGCGCCCCTTCGTGGCTAAGGATCAAGGCTACCTCATTCCAAAAAAGAGCGTCTTTAATAGGATTATTGGGGACAGCCATTTTGAGTTGTTGTTTGCCCGCTTCCTGGAAGACTGCGACGATGTGATTTCCTATGCCAAGAACTATCTGGCGGTACATTTCAAACTGGATTATGTGAACGCAGATGGGGACATTTCCAACTACTATCCGGATTTCATCGTCAAGAAGTCGGACAACGCAGTGTACATCGTCGAGACCAAAGGCCAACAAGACGTCGATGTCTCGCTCAAGATGGAACGGCTGAAACAGTGGTGCGCGGACATCAACATGGTGCAGTCGGCGGTTCGTTACGACTACGTGTTTGTGGACGAGGAGAGTTTCAAGAAGTATCAGCCGAAGACCTTCGAGTCCTTGGTGGTGAACTTCAGGGAGTACAAGGAATGATCGGACCGCCCTGCCCAAGATTCAAGGCCGCCAGACTGCCTCCGCAAGCTCCGGCAGACTGGCTTCGTGGCTTCGCTCAACGCCTCACCTTCCGTTTCCGCCCGCACTCCGCCACGGCGCCCTTCGCTCCAAACAACGGGGCCAAGGGCTTGCGGCTCTGTGCGGGCTGCGCCGTGCCGAACACGCGCCCCATCCATTGGCGCTGGCCCGATGAGCCAGGATCAGTCGAAGCGAGGTTTCTGGACGAATGGGTCAAGGCCATGGAACGCACAGGGCGGTTTCGGTCGTTGGTCATGGGATGTTTCAAGGAATCCCGGCGAGGTGAAGGACATTGTCGCAAAGCATGTACAGACGATGCTTGCCACATGGGTAAGCGCTCTCTCCTCTGTGGCGCTGCGTGTAGTGATCCAGCAGCAGTTTCACCTTGTCCTTTGCCGATGTGGCTATGAGCTAAATCGTTCCCAATTGCCCGCATATGTCGACCTGCCGTCGACCGGGAGGTTGGCTGGCCTGAGCACGAGAAAGCAAGAACAGCTCACGCAGCAATCGGTTCAGTATAGATGTCGCGGGATGTGAACTTCACGGGCGGGGCACTGCGGCATAGAGGGCGCCCCCGTGTTCTTCTCTTAGTTTAGTCTCACACATTCAGACGATTAAACTCTTTCCCTAATCCGACCGCATGGCATATTGCGCTAGCCAAAACTTTTGGATTGCGCATGCCCAATAAATCCTTACGGGGCACACCGCAATATGTAGCGAATTGCTCTAGTCGCTCATAGTTCCATTCGGTCAGAAACGTTTCTTCCTCACAGTCGGTTATTGTTTTATGAAACGAATCAAGGAAGTATGAAAAAATAGATAGCGGCTCTTTTTGAAGTACCTTCTCTTGCTGGTTCCAGACACCTGGATCGGCAAGCACACACGGTGGGTATTGATACACTGTCGCTGAAGATATAGCCGTGCCAAGAGTGCTGGCCACGCTTGTTTCTAGCATCGCACATCCTGCACCGTCATTAGTGGCACGCGTGGCGCAGCGGTCACGTATCTTTTTTTCTAGCTCGGAACTGAAGTTTACGCGGTGCAGGACAACCGGCAGGTCATCAGCCCCGTGGGTGGCAGGCCCATAACGCTGGAGTATCATTCGGTCCCTGCTCGCAATGACTCGATAGTCAGGCTCCTGATCCCACCGGAATAACCGAATCCTTCCCACTTGCGCGCCAGCTTGTTTTTGCTCTCGGCATTTGAACATCACTCTCAGATATGGGATCGCGTAGTATTCTAGGTAACGCCCATTTAATAACTTGTTACGCGCCCTAATAGATTCACTCGTAGGATCCGCGAGAACAACCAAGAATGACTTTTCTGGCGAGAAGTTCAATGCTTCTTGATAGACGTCAGAAATTAAGCTACCAGTATCTCGCTCATAATTCAGAAGATCTCGTGCCGCTATGGAGATAACGATGATTGGCCCAGGGTCGCGGATGGCAATATCCTTTCGTATGTCTTGCACCGATCCGTACTCACTCGTATATCTTTTAATTGCAGCCACGAATTCATTAACGGTTTTTTGATGCGGCCCAAGGCGCTTGAGGCGCTGGCTAATCTCGCGGAAAAATAAGTAGCTTAAGGTAGTAACGCCGAAAGCGATGGAGAAAAGGGTCAAGAACACGTACATTTTCTTAGACGTGTCCTCGGGCAACGACACGATCGCATATGAAGAAAGAGCCAGAAGCCCGAGCGAGGAGCCACCTCCGATGATTAGCGCCAAAAGAGCGACCCAAAAAGAACGTCGGAAGGGTAGTGTCTTGGCTTTGCGGTATACGACGCCCCACAAAATTACTGTGGGCCGCAGATAGCAGTAATTCTTAAGATCTGGCCCACGCCATCGTTCCAGAAGTTCTCGACCCAACCTCGCGTCTGTAACGGCATTGGTTAGCTTTTCGTGGAAGAGGTATAGGGCGAATATAACAAGGATAGGAACGCCGACCCCGAACCCAAGGTCGCGGACGCTACAACGAAGGCCGTAATGCCACTAAGAACCGCGCCGATGTTTGGGCGGTCAGATTGCGGACGTCGCTCGCTCATAAAGCGATTCTGCGCCAGCCGATCTCAAACACGCGAAAGCCGAGGAAGGTAGAGAACGTGCTGAAAGAAACTAGCAGATAATTTTTTCCTTCGTGTGATTAGGTACCCTCGGTTCTTCCGGTAATAGCCAATCGGCTACAATTTTCCCGAGATATCGAACTGTAGGCGCCAGTATAACTATTACGAGCCATGTGACGAGCAAAAATAGTGCGTAGTCCATACTTCTTTCCCTCGCTATTTTACGTCATAAACATACTTTCCCGCCGCACTCGTATACCCGCTTTCCTCTCGTACCTCACTCCGAGGGTCCCCCTGTGTCAACCTAACGTGAGACACCCTTATAGTCACCCGCGACAAGAAAGTCTAGCTATTAGTATTAGCATAGGCATGATTTGTACCAAAAATACAACAGCCGAGCTCGCGGACTCGCAACCTCGTTCCATTACCATTTAGTCCAAAATCCACGCTGGCTGTCTCCTCTTACACCACGGCCAAGGGCACGACCCTGGTTTGCTGCGCGGCAAGCGTCGCGCCGACTGCGGCGCTGGCAGCCGGACACGCCGGACAATGCTACGACGGCTACAGCAACAAAGTCGGCCACCTCCGCAATGCCCTCAGTGGCTTCGTTCGTCGCCGCTCCTTCCGTTTCCGCCCGCACTCCGCTGCGCTCCGTGCTGTCCGGCTCGCGCCCGCATAATTTTGCATTATGTGTGAATTGCCTCCTGGATTATTGTTGATCCTCCGCCCGCCCGGCGTCCCGGTCAGGCTACGGAAGCCCTCCGGCCGAAGTTGCCCAGGATCACTTTCTTTTCGTTCGCCAGGGCGTCCACGTAGTCCGCCCAGAATGCAGCATCTCGCGCCGCTGGCTCGCATACTCCGCGCGGTTGTAGATGCCGCGCACGCCGCCGATGGTGTGATTCAGGGCGAAGCCCGCTTCGTGCAACCGCGTGGAGCCGGTGCGCCGGAGATCATGAACCGTGAAGGGATCAATGAGGATATTCAGGGCGTCTTGACCCGATGCCAAGCGGTGTGCGCTCTTGAATCTGCTCGGAGGCGAACCCGAGCGGCAACTTGGTTGTTATTCTATAGAATCCCTATTTATGGTGTCGCATAAGCGCCCATCAAGCTCTGCCGTGCAGCGACACCACCTCGGCGCCGGTCTTCAGTCGGTCCAGGTAGTCCGCCCATGCCTGCATCATGCGCCGGCGCTCGGGCAGGTGCTCGGCGTAGTTGTAGGCCGCGCGCACCGCGTCGCGCTCGCCGTGGGCAAGCTGGCGCTCGATGGCGTCTCGGTGCCAGCCTTGCTCGTTCAGTAGCGTGGACGCCATGGATCGGAAGCCGTGGCCGGTCATCTCGTCTTTGGCGTATCCCATGCGCCGCAGTCCCGCGTTTACCGTGTTCTCGCTCATGGGCCGGTCCCTGCTCCGTTCGCTCGGGAAGACGTAACGCCCCGAGCCGGTCAGCGGGTGCAACTCGCGCAGGGCCTCGGCCGCCTGCCTAGACAAAGGGACGATGTGGGTTGCCCGCATCTTCATCCGCTCGGCGGGGATGCGCCACTCGGCGGCCGCAAGGTCGATCTCCGACCACTCGGCCTTGCGCAGCTCGCCAGGACGCACGAAGACCAGCGGCGCGATGCGTAAGGCACACTGCGTAATGAAGTTGCCCTGATATCCTTCAGTAGCACGTAATAGCGCGCCGACTGCTTTAGGGTCTGTGATCGCGGCGTGGTGTTTGACTTTAAGCGGTTCCAGCGCACCCTGTAAATCCGCAACAGGGTTACGCTCGGCCCGTCCGGTGGCGATCGCATAATGAAACACACGTCCGCAATTCTGCTTGATACGGTGGGCGATCTCGTTTGCACCACGGCTTTCAATCCGGCGTAACATCAAGAGAATTTCGGCAGCGGCGATGACATTGACAGAACGCTTACCGATCCACGGAAACACGTCTTGCTCGAAGAATCGGACCACCTTGGTTATATGATTCGGCGTCCATGTTTTGCGGTACTTCTCAATCCATTCACGCGTGATAACCTCGAAGCTGTTTGGATCGTCACCGCGCTTTGCGGCTTTTGTTGCTTTACGGTTATCAGCGGGATCGATGCCGGCTGCGATTTGCTTTCGGGCATCATCGCGCGCGTCCCTCGCCGCTTTCAGTGACACGTCCGGGTACACACCCAACGCAAGTGTTTTTCGTTTGCCACCAAAACGATAATCAAAACGCCAATACTTGCCCGCCAGCTTGACGAGTAAGTACAGTGCTCTCTCGCCAGCGAGCTTGTAAGGCGTACTCTTTGGCTTCGCGTTGCGCGCGGCGGTGTCTGATAAAGCCATCTGACGGTACCTCACCTATTACGGTATCAAAGTACCGCTAAAAGTACCGTCATATGCGACGGTATGTCAATGGATATCGCTGCACGACTTCGGACGGCTAGATTGCATTAAAGCACGTAACGACACTGGTTTCGTGGACTTCATTGGATGGTATCGGATACGCTAGTGGTGCCGAGAGTGGGACTCGAACCCACACGGGGTTTCCCCCACCAGATTTTGAGTCTGGCGCGTCTGCCTGTTCCGCCACCTCGGCCGGCACCTTCGCTTGGTTAGTATAAGGGAACAGGCTTGATCGGAGAACCCGCAGGACAGGGAACGCTACTGGGGGCGAGCTATCCCCTCATAGCCGTACCCCCTTGTTGGAGCGTTTCAACGAGCTGATCTATACTCACCCAAAGGTCACGCTGCACAGAGTCCGAATATAGGGCGTTGATAGATGTTTCCTAAGACGAGCGATAAATACCACAAATGGGTGGAATGGAGCGAAGAGAATCAAGCCTACCTTGGAAAATGTCCAGCCTCATTACTGGCATTCACGGTACTGATCCCCGCCAGGTCTACGGTGATTTGTGCGGGGTGGTGGAGGATGTTATTCAGCATTTTGAATCTGAAAGTCGTTGTCTTCCTACACCGAGAGTCCGACCTATGCCTAGAGGTAGCGTGAGGTCTTAAGCCGAACAAAGCGCTTCACCGACGCGCCGCAAGCAGCGGTCCGGTGAGCTTCAGCATTGGGCGCTGAGAAAGAGTCAAGTCATGACAATGCTTCAGACGGTAGCTCAGTTTGTTGCGATGGTCGCATGCGGCTTATTTGCCGGTGCCGCTGTTTATATTAACCTTGTTGAACCCCCTGCACGGATGGAGTGCGGTACTGAGCTTGCCGCAACCGTTTTTGCGCCGAGCTACCGCAGGGCGGCGGTTATGCAAGCGTCACTTGCTGCACTCGGTTTTCTTTCTGCGGTGGTGGCATGGTTTGCAGGCGGCACGCTTTGGTGGCTGGTTGGCGGTTTACTCCTTGGGCTCGTCATTCCGTTCACCTTAGTAGTCATCATGCCGACGAACCGGCAGTTGCTCGAACCCACACTGGACAGAACGTCCTCAAACGCACGCGAGTTACTGGCTCGGTGGGGCCAATTACATGCCGTACGCAGCGTTCTCAGCATTGTTGCGCTGGTTGTCTTGATCGCCAGCGCCTAACACGGCGGTCGAGGTCGACGCCGAGCGTTGAACAGGACCTGGCCCTCTCAATCATCCGCCCGGAGATCCGGGGGCGCGCGGCTCTAGGTAGAGCACCGCGAGCGGCGGAAGCCTGAGGACGAGCGAATGGTAGCGCCCGTGGGCCGCTACCGGTGCCGCCTCCACACCGCCCAGGTTGCCCTGGCCACCGCCGCCGTAACAGGCGGCATCGCTGTTCATGCACTCCTCCCAGTAGCCGCCCAGGGGCACGCCCACCCGATAGTTGTCGCGGACGACAGGTGTCGCGTTGCAGACGACGAGCAGCCATTCCCTCTGCGCGCTCTTGCGCAGGAAACTGATGACGCTCTGTTCCGCATCGTTGCAGTCCACCCACTGAAACCCATCCTGGCTGAAGTCGCGCTCAAAGAGCGCCGGGTGGGTGCGATAGCAGCGGTTCAGATCCCCCACCCACTGTTTTAGCCTCGCGTGCAGCGGATACTCGAGCACATGCCATTCGAGACTTGCATCGTGATTCCACTCTCGCTTCTGTCCGAACTCGCCCCCCATGAAGAGCAGCTTCTTGCCGGGGTGCGCCCACATATAACCATAGAGCAGGCGCAGGTTCGCGAACTGCTGCCATTCGTCGCCCGGCATTTTGCCGATGAGCGCGCCCTTGCCGTAGACAACCTCATCGTGCGAGAGCGGCAGGACGAAATTCTCGTGAAAGGCGTACCAGATGCTGAAGGTCACCTGGTGATGGTGGTACCTGCGATGGATGGCCTCGCGGGCGAAATAGCCGAGGGTGTCGTGCATCCAGCCCAGGTTCCACTTCATACCGAAACCAAGCCCCCCGACGGAGACTGGCCGGGAGACCATCGGCCAGGCGGTGGATTCCTCGGCCGCGGTTTGCGTATCGGGGTGGTCGCGATAGGCGCTTTCATTCAGCATACGCAGGAATTGGATCGCGTCCAAGTCCTCGTTACCGCCGTACTGGTTCGGAACCCATTCGCCGTCGCGCCGCCCGTAATCGAGATACAGCATGGAGGCAACGGCGTCCACACGCAGCCCATCCACATGGTATTTATCCAGCCAGAAGAGGGCGCTTGAGAGCAAAAACGCCCGTACCTCGTGCCGGCCATAGTTGAAGATGTAGCTGTGCCACTCGGGATGATAGCCGCGCTTGGGATCCGCGTGCTCGTAGAGACAGGTGCCGTCGAAATAGCAGAGCCCGTGCTCGTCGCCCGGGAAGTGGGAAGGCACCCAGTCGAGAATGACGCCAATGCCGCGCTGATGGAGGAAATCGATGAGATACATGAAATCCTGTGGTGACCCGTAGCGCGCCGTCGGCGCGAAGTAACCGGTCGTCTGGTAGCCCCAGGATCCGTAAAAGGGGTGCTCCATGGGCGGCAAGAACTCAACGTGGGTAAAGCCCGTCTCCTGCACGTAATCGGCGAGCCGCGGCGCCATCTCGCGGTAACTGAGGGAGCGGTTGTCCTCCTCCGGCACGCGCCGCCAGGAGCCGAGATGTAGCTCATAGATCGAGAGGGGCGCATCGAGCGCGTTTTTCGCCGCCCGTGCGTGCATCCATTCCTTGTCCCCCCACGGGTAGGCGAGATCCCCTATGATCGAGGCCGTGCCGGGAGGCGTCTCGCAGCAAAAGGCAAACGGGTCGGCCTTGCTAACACGGTAGTTGTTGAAACGCGAGCGGACATGGTACTTGTAGCGCTGACCCGGCGCGGCCATGCGCACGACCCCTTCCCAAATCCCGGATTCATCCTCGCGAAGCGCAAGCGGGTTTATGCCCGGGCGCCAGGCGTTGAACTCGCCTACCGCCGAGACCTCCTCGGCGTTAGGCGCCCAGACCGCAAAGCGCACGCCCCCTCCGCTCGCCGCTTCGAGCGTATGGGCACCGAGCTTCTCATAGAGCCGCCCGTGCGTTCCCTCGCGCAAAAGGTAGATATCGTGGTCGGTCAACAAGGATGAACTCTCTCCATGGGATGCTTCAGCTGCCTGCTGCACCGTGAAAATTGGGAATCATTACTCCGCGTCCGAGCACTCGCGGCCGCCCTCACGCGTAGCGGCGGCGATAACGGCCGTAGGTCTCGACCACCCAGCCGAAGAAAGGATCGGCCTCGTGCTCGGTGCGAAACGCGGCCACGGCCTTTGGGAGATCCCGCGCGTACGCTGCGTTGGGAAGGCATAGCGGCGCCAGCAAGGCACAGGCGGTGAGATCGGCCCTGGAGAAGCCCCCCGGGCCCGCCAGGTAGCGGCGCCGGCGCAAGGCCTCGTTCAGGTGCACCAAGGCCGCACGCAGTTGCGATTCGGAGCGCGCGGCGTTCTCGGCGTCGATGCGCATACGCGAGCGCATAGCGCGCCGCACGACCGGGAAGATGAGGGCATAGAGCGGGGGCCCGTACCAGGGCGCACCCTGCAAGAGACAGCGCGTCGCGAGGTTGCGCTTGGGTAGGGCGTGGAAATAAAACCAGCAGCGGATCGAGACCCCGATCTCGCGGTCGAGGTAGTGCTCCCATTCGTGCGCCTGTTGCGCCGCGGTCGCCCCGGCCGGAGTCAAGCGGGCGCTTGGACAGCGCTTGTCGAGGTAGTCGATGATCTCGGAGGAGCCCTGAACGACCCGCTCCCCATCGACGAGGATCGGGACATGGCTGCGCGGGGCCAAGCGCTCGGTGACGAGCCGGTGGGGGCCCGGGATCAGGTTGCGCGTGCGGTAATCGAGCCCTTTGTAGTCGAGCGCCCAACGGGCCTTCTCGCAGCAGTGAGAGCATTCAAACTGATACAGAGTGAGCATCGGATCTTCCGCCGCCATGACGAGGGCCGTGGCTTTATCAAAGTTTCCGTAACGAGATCCTCAGTCTATGGGGCGGAGAGCGCGCTAGCAAGCACGGCCGGCCGCGTTGAGCCGCCGGCTTAGGTTACGGTGGGCAGGAAAAGATTGTCAGTTGGCTTGCACCGGCCCACCCCGATAAGGCCCCTGACAGGCCATCTTCTTACAGTCCTCGTTCAGCATGGTGTAGATAATCGCGCCGGTGTCGTTGCGGGCCTTGAAATGGCCGATGCCGTCGGTATCTCCGCCCATGGTGTTGACCTTGATCGACTGCGCCGGGTCCGGGGACAAATGGGTAAAATCGAAGTCCACCCGGCCGGTCGTGGAGCCCGCGCCCACATCGAGCTGCGCCCGGACATTGGGCCCGGCCGCGAACAGCGCACCCTGGGCGCAATCGCTGAAACCCTTTGCGGTGCTGCAATGGACCTGATCGTGGAGGCCGGCGTGCAGTGTGTAGAACAGTACCGGCTTGCGGCGGCTGGGGATAAGGCGCAGGCTGTGTTCGTCGGCGGCGCCGGTCCAGCGGTTGTAGTTAGGGTAAAAGCCGAACACGTAGGGATCGAAGATGTTCTGCGAACCGCAGGTTGCGACGGCGGCGTTGGCGGGGCCGACATAGAGGCAGGAATTGAGGCCGCGTATGCCGCCGGCGATATTGACGAAACGGCGAATGCCGGCCCAGGCGTCGTTGGCCTCGAGGGTGGCGATGGCCATGGACACCCCGAGCGAATGGGTCACGAGATCGACCGTGGCGCTACCGGTATAGGCCCGTACGGCGTCGATGAATTTCTTGATGATCTCGTACTTGCCGTGCCGGTGGAAGTTATCCTGGGGGTTTTGCTGTTCCTCGGCGCTGAGATAGGTCACGCCGAACAGCTCGCAGTCGTTGTAGCCCTGGTGTTTGAATTCCTGGTACACGGAGCGAATCGGGGGAGTATAACCTGCCACGCCGCCCTGAACCTGCGAGTCCCAACTGATGGCGCGATCGGCATTGCCGTGGATGAATACCAGCGGTGTCCGTACCGCCTTGCATTTCCCGCCGCCGAAACCCCCGAATCCGGTCCCGGGATCAAAACCCCCGGCGTATTGGACATCCGGCGCCGAGCATTTGGGGAAGGTGAAGTTCCCGCACTCCAAGGCGCCCGCGCTCGAGCTCAGGACCATGCCAACCACCAACCCCGCGAACCTGAAAAGGTCTTCTGGAATTACATTCATGCCTGCCCTGCCAAGTCATTTGGAACTATAGCAAACGATAACCCAATGGATGCTGCGTTGCAATAACGCCCGTGGCCCGCTGGAGTCACGCTCACGCCGAGCGCGCGCCTCCGCCGCATAGGGCTGCCGCCCGACCGCATGCACTACGATGGGACATCGACGTTTACGCGTTCACGATCATGGTGCGGCTGAGCCGCTTGCAAATGCGTCCAAGTGCGGTCTTCCTAGAATATAAATCCACAGATCAACGCGTTACCAACGTGGCCCCGGGATTGCTGTCAACCCGCACAGATCCGCCGCGCGGAGCCTGATACCTGGGGCAACGGCGGAGCGGGGTGATTGGACCGTAACGGCGCGGTCAACCGCCGAGGCAAAGACGCCTGTCCCGATCCGGCGATAGCGATGTACCAAAAAGAAAGGATAAAACCTTATGACTCGCACCGTTCGATCACGACACTGTGCTACCGCGTTCGTGGGCTTTTTGGGCACGGGCATGGCCGGGCCACTCTACGCCGGCGACAACCTTATCGATGCACTCAAGGGAGGGAAGGTAGACCTGTACCTGCGCTATCGCTTTGAATTCGTGGATGACGATCAGCCGCGCGTTATCGCCGGCATGCCACCCACGCTCAACGGGCCGCTCGATGCGGCCTACGCCAATACGCTCCGCACCGCGCTCGGGTACAGCACTGGGCTCTTCTATGACTTCGGGGCCTACGTCCAGTTCGAGGACGTACGCGCGGCCGACAACGATGCTTACAACAACGGGGGCGAGAACGGCGTCGTCGACAAGGCCGTCGTGGTGGACCCGGAGGGCACCGAGATCAATCAAGCCAATCTTCGCTACGCAGGTCTGCCTTACACCACACTGAAGCTTGGGCGTCAGGAGATTGAACATCGCCAAGCACCACTGCATCGCTACATCGGCAATATCCTGTGGCGGCAGAATTGGCAGAGCTTCGATGGATTCCGGGCGCTGAACGAATATCTGCCGGCAACGGTGATCGACTATGCCTACGTGTGGAATACCAACCGCATCTTCGGCCAGGACAACGAAATCCCCGACCGCAGTGACTTTCGCATGGACAGTCACTTCATCAATGTTCAGTACAGCGGGTTCCCGTACGGGAAATTCGAACCGTATGCCTATTTGCTGGACTTCGAAAGCAGGACTTCGGAGGGATTTTCAACATCGACCTTCGGCTTGCGTTTTCAAGGTGCGGATGACCTCATCAGCTACCCGGTTTCCATCCTCTACACCGGTGAGTTCGCCCATCAGATGGACTATGCCGAAAACCCAGCCGATATCGATGTCAACTATTACCTGGGCGAGCTCGGTGCCACCCATACGTTCATCGATAGTCCCATCGAGTCCGTTACCGTGAAGGGGAGCTACGAGGTGTTGGAAGGTGATGGCGGCGAACTGGTGAGCGGTTGTTGCGGCGGACGCGTCGCCCGAGCCTTCCAGACCCCTCTCGGCACGAACCACGCCTTCCAGGGTTGGGCCGATCGCTTCCTCATCACCCCGGCCGACGGCATCGAGGATCTCTTCGTCACCTTGCAGATGAAGGTCTGGGGAGCCAACTTCATGGCCATGTGGCACGATTTCTCGGCGAACAATGACGATTACGACTATGGAACGGAATGGGACCTCGTGCTCGAACGGCCCATCGCCAACAATTTCCTCGTCGGAATCAAGTACGCCTATTACGATGCCTCTGGCGATGCGCTGAATAAGGCGCGTAACACCATCTCGGGGCAGGCCTTCGATCTCGAGAAGGCCTGGGCCTACGTCCAGTTTAAGTTTTAACTTCGCTTTTGGGTACGACTGAGTATGTAAGTCATGAACGAAGCAGCGGTTCTGTTTACGCCAGCAGCCATCACTCTGATGGGTATCCTTTGGCGACGCATGGTCAATGCCGAGCTTAGGTTAGTACGACTTCGAGTCGAACGGGCAAGAAAGACCGGGACTCGGCTGGATTCGTATCCCTAAGTGACTGCCTATGGTCAGCGACCTCCACAAGGGCCTCCGCATCATGCTGGTCGACGATTCCCCGGAACGGGCCGCGCAGATCGAGGAGGCGCTGACGCGTAACGGTTATCGGCTGGTTGCCCATGTAACGCCGGATTTGGAACTATATCGCCGGGTTCGTGAGATTGAGCCTGATGTGATCATCATCGATACCGACTCCCCCAACCGGGATACGATTGAGCACATCTGCTGCATCACTCACAACTCACCCCGACCGATCGTGATGGTTACCAACGATACAGACAGCCACACCATTCGCGCGGCGGTGAATGCGGGAGTGACGGCCTACGTGGTGGATGGCCTAAGCGCGAATCGGCTGCGACCCATCCTGGAGGTGGCCATCGCCCAGTTTGAGGAATGCCACGCCATGCGGTGCGAACTGGAACAGGCCAAGCTCGCCCTCGCCGAGCGCAAATTAATCGAGCGCGCCAAGGGTGTGGTGATGCGGCAGCGTCGGCTCGACGAGGAGACAGCCTACAAGTCGATGCGCAAGATGGCTATGGACCGCAACGTACGCATGGCGGAATTGGCCAAGAGTATCATCGCGGCGGCGGAGCTGGTGGACAGAAAACGTAGACGGGTAGGATGCGCTGCCCGCACCACGCAAGTCCGCAAGTGGCAGAACGGTGCGCGCTGCGCGCCTTATTAACTGTTTTCGGCAACCCAATGGCGGGTTGCGCACCGGACAAAGGCGTCCATACCCGGGAAGGGGCAAGATTCCCGTGGTTAGATGCCCTTTTTATTGGCAATCAATCTGGAGATAAAGACGACGTCATGAATAGGAAAAATAGTGGAAGTAGGACCGACTCAAACGGCATGAGCCGCCGCAGATTTCTGTCCACGGCCGCCAAAGGCCTGGGGGGGGCAGCGCTGCTATCTTCGGGGCTACCCAAGGGCTGGATCGGTGGGGTTTACGCCGATGAGGGGCCGGAAACGTCAAATATAAAGTTTGGGATGATCGCGCTCACGGACTGTTCTCCGATCGTCATCGCTCACGAGAAAGGCTTCTTCAAAAAGTACGGTATCAACTCCACGGTCAGTAAAGGCGCCAACTGGGCAGCCATTCGCGATGCGCTTTCCAACGGCGATATTCAGGCGACTCACATGCTGATCGGGATGCCCATCGCTTCAACGATGGGCCTCCTTGGTTCGCCAAAAAAACCCATGATCGCCCCCTGGATCCTCAACCGCAACGGCCAGTCCATCACCTTGAAAGCCGACTTGAAAGGCAAAGTGGCGGCCGATCCCAAAGCCCTTAAACCGCTGGTTTATTATGCAAAGAAAGCGGGCGAACCGATGACCTTCGCGATGACCTTTCCGCCCGGGACGCACGCCATGTGGATGCGCTATTACCTCGGCGCGGGCGGCATCAACCCGGACAAGGACGTTGCCCTCATCACCATTCCGCCTCCGCAGATGATAGCCAACATGAATGTGGGGAAGATGAACGGTTATTGTGTCGGGGAGCCGTGGAACGCGCGCGCCGTCATCGAAGGAATCGGGTTTACGTCGGTCAACACCCAAGATATTTGGAAGGATCATCCGGAAAAGGTGTGCGCCTTCACCGCGGAATTTGCGGATCAGAATCCAAGGACCGTGAAGGCTGTCCTGAAAGCCTTGCACGAGGCCAGCGTATGGCTGGATAAGATGGAAAACCGCCCCGAGCAGTCCGAGATCGTCTCCAAGGCTACTTACATTAATTGTCCGCCGGACATCATCCTGGGCCGCTTGCAGGGACATTACGATTTCGGCGACGGCCGCAAAACGGAAGATCCCAACTACATGATCTTCAGCGATCGTAACTGTAACTATCCACAGCCTAAATACGCAAAGTGGTTCCTGAGCCAGTACCGCCGCTGGGGCATGGTGGACGGTGCCCCCGATTACGACGGGATTGCCAAGCAGGTCATGCGAACGGACCTCTATGAGGAGGCGATGAAGGAAATAGGTTATCAGCATGGCGGGCTCAATAACGATCCGGAAAC
>MUGK01000031.1 GCA_002007425.1 Chromatiales bacterium USCg_Taylor
GGTGCTAAGATCGCATATTCATGATCAATTGGCGATCCCCCTGCAAACAATTTTTTCACAGCCTCTGAGAGCTTGTGAAAAAACCTTGCGGGCCGCGGAACACGCTAAGGCGCATTCATCCTCTTTCAGCTTCGGGAGATCACGATGATAAGACCCCATGGCTCTGAAACCCTGACGCCGTTGTTTGTGTACGATGTAGCGCTCCGTCACGAGCTGCAACGCGAGGCCGAGGGCATGCCGTCGCTGCTCTTGAGTTCGGCGGCCGCCGCCAACGCCGTCATGCTCGGAGCGGGTTACTTTACGCCCTTGACGGGCTACATGAACACGGCCGACGCGATGAGTGTCGCGGAACGCATGCGTACGCCCCAGGGATTGTTTTGGCCGGTACCCTGTCTGAATCTCACCCAAAACGTGAGCCCCATCGAAGGGGCGCGGCGCATTGCCCTGCGCGATCCCAATGTCGACGGCCATCCGGTCCTCGCGATCCAAGAGATCGCCGCCATCGAGGAGCTCACTGCGGAGCAACAGCGGTTTATCTGCGAGAAAGTATTCCGGACCGTGGATCCCTCGCATCCCGGCGCCGCCACGTTCGGCGCGCTCGGCCGCTTTGCCGTCTCGGGCCCCATCGAGGTGCTGAATTTCAGTTATTTTCAAACCGATTTTCCCGATACCTTCCGTACCGCGATCGAGATCCGCAACGAGATCCAGGAACATGGCTGGGAGACCGTGGTGGCGTTCCAGACCCGCAATCCGATGCATCGCGCCCATGAGGAATTGTGCAAGATGGCGCGGGAAGCCGTGGCCGCCGACAGTGTGCTCATCCACATGCTGCTCGGGAAGCTGAAGGACGGCGACATCCCGGCCCCGGTGCGCGATGCCGCTATACGCAAGATGGTGGAGTTGTACTTTCCGGCGAACAGCGTCATGGTCACGGGCTACGGTTTCGATATGCTCTATGCGGGACCGCGCGAAGCCGTGCTGCACGCAATCTTCCGCCAGAACGCCGGCTGCTCGCACCTTATTGTCGGACGCGATCACGCCGGTGTCGGCAAGTTCTACGGGCCCTTCGACGCGCAAAAGATCTTCGACGATGAAGTCCCTCCGGATGCCTTACGCATCAAGATCTTCGGCGCCGACAATACCGCCTATTCGAGGAAACTGAAGCGAGTGGTCATGATGCGCGATGCCCCTGACCACACCGAAGCCGACTTCGTGCAGCTCTCCGGGACCAAGGTGCGGGAGATGCTGGCAGCGGGACAAGCCCTGCCGCAGGAGTTCGCACGCCCCGAGGTCGCGGCGATTTTAATGCGCTATTATCAAGCCGAAGCGATTTAAAACCGGCGGTGCCTCACCGCCGCATCGAATCAAAGAACTCAGGATTGGTCTTCGTAGCCTTGAGCCGCTCCAAGAGAAACTCCATGGCCGCCACCTCGTCCATAGGGTTGAGGAGCTTGCGCAGGATCCACATCTTTTGCAGCTCATCACTGTCCGTCAGCAATTCTTCTCGGCGTGTCCCCGAGCGGTTGATATTGATCGCCGGGAAGATGCGTTTCTCGTAGATCCTGCGGTCGAGATGGATCTCCATATTCCCGGTGCCTTTGAATTCCTCGTAGATCACATCGTCCATACGCGAGCCGGTGTCGATCAGGGCAGTAGCGATAATCGTCAAGCTTCCGCCTTCCTCGATCTTTCTGGCGGCCCCGAAGAAACGCTTGGGTTTTTGCAAGGCGTTGGCGTCCACGCCGCCGGTCAACACCTTGCCCGAGGCCGGCACGACGGTATTGTACGCGCGCGCCAGGCGCGTGATCGAGTCGAGCAAAATCACCACATCGATTTTGTGCTCGACTAAACGCTTGGCTTTCTCGATGACCATTTCCGCCACTTGCACGTGGCGGGTAGCGGGTTCATCGAAGGTGCTCGAGATGACTTCACCCTTCACGGAGCGCTCCATCTCCGTGACTTCCTCGGGACGCTCGTCGATCAGTAACACCATGAGGTAGCAGTCCGGATGATTGAGCGCAAGTGAGTGCGCGATGCTTTGCAGCATCACAGTCTTGCCCGCTTTAGGCGGTGATACGATGAGACCTCGCTGGCCTCTGCCGATCGATGACACGCGGCGTCAGGTCCTCGGTGGTGCCGTTGCCAATCTCGAGCTTGAGCCGTTCGTGCGCGAACAACGGGGTGAGGTTCTCGAACAGGACCTTATTCTTGGCCGCCTCCGGGGGTTCGAAGTTAATCTCGTTGACCTTGAGGAGCGCGAAGTAGCGTTCGCCGTCCTTCGGCGGCCGGATTTTCCCCGAGATCGTGTCGCCGGTGCGCAGGTTGAATCGCCGGATCTGACTCGGCGAGACGTAAATATCGTCGGGACCCGCGAGGTAGGAGCTATCGCCGGAGCGCAGGAACCCGAACCCGTCCTGGAGGATCTCCAACACGCCGTTACCGGAGATATCCTCGCCTTTCTTAGCCTGCGCCTTAAGGATCCCGAAGATGACGTCTTGCTTGCGCGAGCGCGCCACGCCTTCGAGACCCATGCCTTCGCCGATCTCTATGAGTTCCGATACAGGTTTTAGCTTAAGCTCTGTTAGATTCATAATCCCTGATGTGAGGGGGAAGCGATGAACGTGAATCGCCGCCCGGTGGTGTTGCAACGAAAAGCTAGCGTTAGGAAGGAGCGTTTAAGAAGTGCGCCTAGCTGCAAATGATAACGTAGCACGCAGATAATATGGCCGTCTAGCCCTGCATAGACATTCCTCAAAAGAGCCGGATGTTGTTAAGACAGGCGCTAAGGAAGCTCTGCAAAAGTTACTGCGCAGCCCATCTGCTTTGTCGCGTGCTCGCTCGTCGCTCGCCTATCTATCTGATATGTCTCGCGACTCGCTCCGCGGCTTCGCGCATCTGGGCTTGCTCGCGACACTTTTGCAGAGCTTCCCTAAATGTAACTGCTGATAAAGGCCGCCAACTGAGATTTCGACAACGCGCCGACCTTTGTGGCCTCGACGTTCCCCTCCTTGAACATCATCAAGGTGGGAATTCCGCGAATGCCATACTTGGGCGGCGTCAGCGGATTTTCGTCGATATTGAGCTTGGCCACCTTGAGCTTGGATTTGTACTCTTCGGAGATCTCATCGAGGATCGGGGCGATCATCCGGCAGGGCGCACACCATTGTGCCCAATAATCCACCAACACCGGCACATCGGACCTTAACACTTCCTCGTCGAAGCTCGTATCGGTTACATGGACGACATTAGCGCTCATGGGTTCTCTTTATATTGCGCCATCACGCGATGGGCTACAATGACATTCTTAGGCTAATTGCCCGCTGATTGCAAGTCCAGGAATATTACTAGCACGATGGAGAAAACGCATCTCACGCATCTTACGTTCGCCGAACTTGGGCTTTCCCAGAGCCTGCTCGACGGGTTAAACGACGCCGGGTTCGTATGTTGTACGCCGATCCAAGCGCAAACTCTGCCACTGGCGCTCGACGGACAGGATGTGGCGGGGCAGGCGCAGACAGGCACCGGCAAGACCATTGCTTTCTTGCTCGCGGCGATGCACAGGCTTTTGTGCGTCGCTCCCGCGCCGAACCGCAAGCCGAATCAGCCGCGCGCGGTGGTTGTGGCGCCTACGCGGGAGTTGGTCCTCCAAATTCACCAAGATGCCTTGCTCATCAGCCGCTTTACCGCGCTCCGCACCGCCTTGGTCTACGGCGGGGTCGATTACGAAAAGCAGCGCGCGGCGCTCGGGGAAAAGCCGGATCTGCTCATCGCCACGCCCGGCCGCCTGATCGATTACCACAAGCAACGGGCGGTCGATTTTCGCGCCGTCGAGGTCACGGTACTCGATGAGGCCGATGCGATGTTTGATCTCGGCTTTATCCGCGATATTAGATTTTTGTTGCGGCGCATGCCGCCGCCGCCCGAGCGACTCACACTGCTGTTCTCGGCCACATTGTCGTGGCGGGTCCACGAGCTGGCCTACGAGCACATGAACAACCCTCATATCGTGGTCATCGACCCGGACAAGGTCACCGTCGACCAGGTGACGCAGCGGCTCTACCATATCGAGAGCAAGGACAAGCTGGCGTTGCTGTTGGGTCTATTGCAGCAGATTAAATCGCCGCGCGTCTTGGTCTTCGTCAATACCAAGCGCGGCGCCGAGACGGTATCGATTACTCTCAATGCCAACGGGCTTGCGGGAAAGGCTCTATCGGGTGACGTACCGCAGAAACAGCGCCAAGCGTTGCTTGGCCGCTTCGTGCGCGGCGAGCTGTCGACATTGATCGCCACCGACGTGGCCGCGCGTGGATTACACATTCCCGAGGTGAGTCACGTCATTAATTTCGATCTGCCGCAAAATGCCGAGGATTACGTCCACCGGATCGGGCGTACGGCGCGGGGGGGCGTCAGCGGGGATGCGATCAGCTTCGCTTGTGAAGAGTATGTCTATTCCTTACCCGAGATTGAAGCCTTCATCGGCCATAAGATCCCGGTGGCGCGCGTCGACGCTCAGATCTTGGCGCCTTCCATGACCAAAATGCCGCGCAGCCGCCGCCCGCGGGCGCGCCGCCCCTCCGGGGTTCGGCGAATGGCCCCAACCAACCGCTGATACGCACGCCCGGCGGAGTGAACCACTCGGGCCGGCCATCGAAATTTCTTAAATTGCTCCGCATGAAATCCTTCAGCCGCACCGCCGGATTTATGCTCATGTTATTGCTTGTCTTAACCAATTCAGGTTGCGGCCAAAAGGGTCCCCTGTATTTGCCCGATAAACCGGAGAAGATCGAACAGCATGGACGCATTTAGCTACCGCGGTAATGAACTTTACGCGGAGGATGTGCCTCTGGCCGAGATCGCGACGCGTTTTGGTACTCCATGCTACATTTACTCGCGCGCGGCGATCGAAACCGCCTGGCGCGCATTCGAGCACTCCCTCCGTTCCCATCCGCACCTCGTCTGCTATGCGGTCAAGGCCAATTCCAATCTTGCGATCTTGAACCTCTTGGCGCGCCTGGGCTCGGGATTCGACATCGTTTCCGGCGGCGAGTTGGAACGGGTGTTATGCGCGCGGGGCGATCCCGACCGCATCGTGTTTGCCGGGGTGGGTAAACGCGCGGATGAAATGCGCCGGGCGCTCGAGGTGGGGATCCATTGTTTTAACGTCGAATCGGTCGCGGAGCTGGAACGCTTGAACCAGGTAGCCGCGTCCATGAACCGTCGCGCTCCGATCGCAATTCGCGTCAATCCCGATATAACCGCTGATACGCACCCTTACATTTCAACCGGACAGAGCGCTCACAAATTCGGCGTTGCCGCTGATGAGGCCGTCGCGGCCTATCGGCGGGCGGCGGCGCTAGAGCACCTGGAAATACGCGGGATCGCTTATCATATCGGATCGCAGATCATCTCCATGGAACCGTTGCTGCAGGCCTTGGAGCGTCTGTTGATTCTCGCCGACGCGCTCGCAAGTGAGGGTATGGCGCTGCAGCATCTGGACCTCGGGGGCGGGTTGGGCGTGCGCTACCGCGATGAATCTCCGCCGGACCCCGCGGACTATGGGCGAGTGATCGCCTCACGGCTCCGCGAGCGCAAATACACGGTGATCATCGAGCCTGGCCGGGCGATAGCCGGCCCCGCGGGGGTGTTGCTCACGCGCGTGGAGTACCTCAAGCGCGTCGGCGATAAGCACTTTGCCGTGGTGGATGCGGCCATGAACGATCTCATTCGGCCCGCCCTATACGACGCTTGGCAAGAGATCAGTCCGGTAGAGAAGCGCGCGCGGGCCGAAGCGATCTACGACATCGTGGGACCCGTTTGCGAGACCGGCGATTTCCTCGGGCGTGACCGTTCGCTCGAAGTCGCGCCCGGAGATCTGCTCGCCGTTCGCACCGCCGGGGCCTACGGTTTCAGCATGAGCTCTACCTACAACTCGCGCCCCCGCTCCGCTGAAATCCTGGTGGACGGAGCTCATCCGCACCTCGCGCGCAAACGTGAGAGCATCGCTGATTTGATGGCGGGTGAGAGCATCGCGCCGCTTTCCTGATGGACCGGATCCCGGAGCCCGAGCTTATGGATAACGAGGCGCAGGCGGGCGCCTATGCGCAGGCTGATTTCTCCGAGCCGCACTCGCGCTTCGTGGATTATTTCAAGCTCGCGTTTCCGCATAGCCCCACGGACGGCACGGCGGTCGATTTAGGATGCGGCCCGGCGGATGTCACCGCCCGCTTTGCGTGCGCCTTTCCGCAATTGACGATCGACGGCGTCGATGGCGCCGAGGTGATGCTCAAGTATGGGCAGGCGCGCTTGCGGCAAGAGGGCTTGATCGGTCGCGTCCATCTGGTGCATCAGCGGCTGCCGAGCCGGGCAGGACTGCGCGCCGCCTATGACATCGTAATTTCGAATAGTTTGTTGCACCACTTAAGGGACCCGCTGATTCTATGGGATGCGGTCAATGCTTTAACCCGTAGCGGCGGGTGCGTGTTTGTGATGGACCTCGCCCGGCCCGAGAACCGCGCACGAGCCGAGGGCCTCGTCGATCAATACGCGGCGGGGGAACCGTCAATCCTGCAACGCGATTTTCTCAATTCGATCTTGGCCGCCTACGAACCGGAGGAAGTGCGCGCCCACATCGACCGTGCCGGCCTGCGTGGCCTCACCGTCAAACCCGTTTCCGATCGACACTGGATCGCCTATGGCTGGCGCTGAGGGCTGTGGATTCATTGCGCCCCGTCGGGGAGCGTGATGTTTTAACAGCGCACTACTCCGGTGCATTCTAAGGTCTTATAGGGGCCGAGCCTGCCGCTCGAACCGAGAGATGTCGGAAAGGAACAAATACCATGTCATAATGCGCGCCGCCGTGGTCTGGAGGGGACCCCATGTACGCAGATAAGGTTTTAGCACTCATAAAAGAACAAGAGGTCAAATTCGTCGACCTGCGTTTTACCGATAGCCGGGGTAAGGAACAGCATGTGTCCATACCCGCGAAGCTTGTCGATGCTGGTTTTTTCCAGGACGGCAAGATGTTTGACGGATCATCGATCGCCGGTTGGAAGGGTATTAACGAATCCGACATGACGTTGATGCCCGAAGCAGAGACAGCGGTCATCGATCCGTTCTTCGATGAAACCACGCTCATCATCCGTTGCGATGTCATCGAGCCCTTGACCGGACAGGGTTACGGGCGCTGCCCGCGCTCTCTGGCCAAACGCGCCGAAGTTTACATGAAGTCAATCGGAATCGCGGATGCCGCCTATTTTGGACCCGAACCGGAGTTCTTCGTGTTCGATGATGTGCGCTGGGGGGCGGCTATTTCCGGCGCCTTCTATAAGATCGATTCGGAAGAGTCTTCTTGGAACTCGGAGAAGGTCTTCTCCGAGGGCAACATCGGTCATCGCCCAGGCGTCAAGGGCGGTTACTTCCCGGTGCCGCCTGTCGATTCTTTACAGGATGTACGCTCATCGATGTGCCTCATGCTGGAAAAGATGGGAGTAACGCCCGAGGTGCATCACCACGAGGTGGCCACTGCCGGTCAGTGCGAGATCGGCACGCGCTTCAATACGCTGGTGCGGCGCGCCGACGAGTTGCAGATCTTGAAATACGTGGTCCACAACGTCGCGCATGGGTATGGAAAGACCGCGACGTTTATGCCGAAACCCTTAGTCGGTGACAACGGTAACGGCATGCACGTGCACCAATCCCTGGCGAAGGGCGGCAAGAATCTCTTTGCGGGCGACGGATATGCCGGGCTCTCGGAGATAGCGCTTTTCTATATCGGCGGCATCATCAAACACGCCCATGCGCTGAATGCGATCACCAATGCTTCGACCAACAGTTACAAACGGCTCGTTCCCGGATTCGAAGCGCCGGTCATGCTCGCCTATTCGGCCCGAAACCGGTCGGCTTCGATACGCATCCCCTACGACGTCAGTCCCAAAGGCCGGCGTCTCGAGATACGCTTTCCGGATTCCACCGCCAACCCCTATCTGGCGTTTACGGCGATGCTCATGGCCGGCTTGGACGGGATCGCCAACAAGATCCACCCCGGAGAACCGATGGACAAGGACCTCTACGATCTCCCGCCCGAGGAAGAGGCCGAGATCCCGAAGGTTTGCCACGCGTTCGACCAGGCGCTGGCGGCGCTCGACACTGATCGCGGGTTCCTAAAGGCCGGCGGCGTATTCACCGACGATGTGATCGATGCCTACATTAAGCTCAAGATGGACGAGGTTACCCGCCTGCGTATGACCACCCATCCGGTCGAGTTCGATATGTATTATAGCGTCTAAGCGAGCCGCTGCTACGATGGCGCAAGAAGTACCTTTATCGGGCCCTCCTTAATTGAATTTAAGCCGACTTGCGGCTTGGCAACAAGTTGGCTACGCTGTAAGCATGCGCATGCTCATCCTCTGCTGCCTGCTTGTCATCACCAGCATGGCCCACGCGGCGGTCTATAAATGGACCGATGCGGAAGGCAACGTACAATTCTCCGATAAACCGCAGCCCGGCGCGGAAGAGGTCAAAGGGCTCAAGCTACAGACCTATGAAGCCCCCCCAGTGGGGGAGTCCGAATCGCTTAAGGAAGCGCCGCAAGAGGAGTTCGCCGGTTACAAAAAAGTAGAAATACTCGCGCCGGCCAATGACGAGACGATTTGGGACAATATTGGCACTGTCAGTGTCAAAGTGGGACTGGCGCCCGATCTGCAGGTCGCTCGCGGGCACAAAGTCGTGCTGTCGGTTGATGGAAATCCGTCTGAGGGGGCCGCGGCGACTGCCTTCACGCTCCCGAACATGGAACGTGGCACGCACAGCCTGCAGGTGACCGTCGTCGATGAGGGCGGCGCCGCACTGTCTACCTCGCCCACGGTGACCTTTCATTTAAAGAAGCACTCCGTCCTGCTCGGCCCGTCCTTGCGCGACCCGTCCTTACCCGACAATTAAGAGGCGCCGCGCGGCGCGCCGTTCCTTTCTAGAAATTGGTCTGGAAGTTGCCGGCTTCTATTGTCAGGCCAAAAAACCTGCGTCGTTTTGTCGAATCTGGCATAGATTCTTTGGGATATGTTGTTAAGCAGCAGTGGGAGGGCGCACTATAATGGTGCGTAGTCACGCGAGATCTCCGACGAAGTCCGCGACCGCAGGTTGGATTGTAGAAAATCTATCCACGGCGATACTGCTATTCGACAGCAAGCTGCGGCTGCAACTCGTCAACTCGGCGGGCGAAAACCTCCTATCCGCAAGCGTTAAGAAAATGACCGGCCAACGCGTCGACCAGATATTCGGTAACGACGCATTACCAAAGGCGTTGCAACACGCGCTCGATACGGGCCAAGTGGTCACCGAATGGGATCTCGAAATCGTCTCAGCCAGCCACCTAACGCAATGTGTTGATTGCACGCTGACCCCGTGCGGTAACGGCCAAGGGGACGCCAACGTTCTCGTCGAGATGTCGAACAGTGACGGACTGCGCCGCATACTGCGCGATGAAGCGGCGCTCGGGCAGCAGAACGTTTTGCGCACACTAGTGAAAGAGATGGCGCACGAAATTAAGAACCCGCTGGGCGGGATCCGCGGCGCGGCGCAGCTCCTTGAATGCGAATTGGCGTCGCCTGCTCACAAGGAATACACCCGGCTCATCGTCGATGAGGTGGACCGGTTGCGTAAGCTGATGGACCGTATGCTGGTGCCGAACGCGGCCCCGCGCATGACGGGGGTCAATATCCACGAGGTTTTAGAACACGTTTGCTCGCTGTTGGAGGCGGGCACGGACCCTGCGCTGACCATCATCCGCGATTACGACCCGAGCCTGCCAGATCTTCTGGCCGATCGCGACTATCTCATCCAAGCCTTCTTGAATATCGCCCAGAATGCCGCGCAAGCGGTCTCCTACCAGGGCACGGTCAGCTTTCGTACGCGCGCGCAGCGGCAATGCACCATCGGGCTCAAACGCTACCGTTTGGTCATTCGCATAGATATTATCGATGACGGTCCGGGTGTGCCCGCGGAGATCGCCGAAGACATTTTTTATCCGATGATCAGCGGCCGCTCGAACGGGACCGGCCTTGGGCTCTCGATTGCCCGCTCGCTGATCCATGGCCACGGCGGGCAAATTATTTATTCCTCCAAACCGGGCGAAACCGTATTCAGCGTATGGTTACCCGTTGAGAACGGCACATGAGCGATCAAGAATATATTTGGGTGGTGGATGACGATCGCGCCATCCGCTGGGTATTGGAAAAGGCGCTCACCCGAGCCAGTATGCGGGTCCGGTGTTTCGATAACGCCGACACTGCCTTGCACAGCCTTGAACGCGAGGTTCCCGATGCCATCGTCTCGGATATCCGCATGCCGGGGACGGATGGCTTCAGCTTGTTGAAAAGAGTCCGCCACAACTATCCCGGCCTGCCGGTCATCGTCATGACCGCCTATGCCGATCTCGACCGCGCCGTGGCGGCCTTCCAAGGCGGCGCCTTCGAATACCTCGCGAAACCTTTCGACGTTGAGGAAGCAGTCGCGATTATTCGCCGCGCGGTGCGCGGACGGGCGAATAAACTACGCGAGGATGTCGGGCTCGAACCGGTGCAAGCCTCGGAGATCGTCGGCTCGGCCCCGGCGATGCAGGAGGTTTTTCGCGCCATCGGCCGCTTGTCACGCTCGAATATCACCGTCCTCCTAACCGGCGAATCGGGCACCGGCAAGGAGCTCATCGCGTGCGCTTTGCACCGCCATAGCCCGCGGGCGGGTAAGACCTTTATCGCGCTCAATACGGCCGCGATTCCAAGAGAGCTCCTCGAGTCCGATCTCTTCGGGCATGAGCGGGGGGCGTTTACAGGCGCCGCGACCCAGCGGCAGGGCCGCTTTGAACAAGCGCATGGCGGCACCCTGTTCCTTGATGAGATCGGGGACATGCCGGCCGAGTTGCAAACGCGCTTTTTGCGGGTGCTGGCGGATGGGCAGTTTTATCGCGTGGGCGGTCACGAGTCTATCAAGGTCGATGTACGCGTCATCGCCGCTACCCACCAGGACCTGGAGCAGCGGGTCAAGGAAGGCACGTTTCGTGAGGACCTGTTTCATCGGCTCAACGTCATACCCTTGCGCGTCCCGCCGCTACGAGAGCGCAAGACCGATATCGGAATACTGGCTAACCACTTCCTCACGACGGCCGCCCATGATCTGGATGTCGATCCCAAGGCGTTACACCCCGATGCCCTGTCCGTGATGAGCGCGTATTCTTGGCCGGGAAACGTCCGCCAGCTCGAGAACGTCTGCCGCTGGCTCACGGTCATGGCCGCAGCCCAGGAAATCCATGTGGACGATCTGCCGCCCGAGTTGAAGGAGTCCAGCCTGGACGGCGGCGCCGAGGACTGGGAAGCCACGCTACGCCGCTGGGCCGAACGCCATTTGGCCATGGGCGAATACAATTTAGTCCCGAAAGCTTTGGAGACGTTCGAACGGGCGATGATCGAGACGGCTTTATCCAAAACCGCCGGACGGCGGCAGGACGCGGCCAAGCTCCTCGGCTGGGGGCGCAATACCCTGACGCGGAAGATCCAAGAACTAGGGATGGAATAGGTTTACTTCAATAATTCCGCGGCGCGTTTGGCGAAATAGCTCAAGATCCCGTCGGCGCCGGCGCGCTTAAACGCCGTTAACGACTCGAGGATCACGGCGTTTTCGTCCAGCCATCCATTCCGCGCGGCGGCCATGATCATCGCGTACTCGCCGCTGACCTGGTAGGCGAAGGTCGGGACACCGAATGCCTGTTTGACGCGGTACAGGATGTCGAGGTAGGGCATGCCGGGTTTGACCATCACCATATCGGCGCCTTCGGAGATATCGAGCGCCACTTCGCGCAGCGCCTCCTCAGCGTTGGCCGGATCCATCTGGTAACTGCGCTTATCCCCGCCGCCTAGATTGGCAGCGGAACCCACCGCCTCGCGGAAGGGCGTGTAAAAGTGAGATGCATACTTGGCGGCGTAGGCGAGGATCTTGGTATTGACATAGCCGCCCGCTTCGAGCGCCTCGCGAATCGCTTTGACGCGGCCGTCCATCATGTCGGAAGGCGCCACCACATCCGCCCCGGCCTCGGCGTGCGACAGGGCCTGCCGGATCAACACCTCGACGGTCGCATCGTTAAGGACATCACCTTGGCCATCGATCACCCCGTCCTGGCCGTGGCTCGTGTAAGGATCCAAGGCCACGTCGGTAATGACGCCGAGATCGGGACAGTGCCGTTTCAACGCCCGTACCGCACGCTGCACCAAGCCCTCGGGGTTGTATGCCTCGCCTCCGTCCGGGGATTTTTTCTCCGCGGGAGGCACCGGAAACAGCGCAACCGCGGGAATACCGAGTTGCTCGCTTTCCTCGGCCTCTCGTAGCACCTGGTCGATGCTCAGCCGCTCGATCCCCGGCATCGAAAGGATGGCCTCGCGCCGCCCGATCCCTTCAATGACGAATAGCGGATAGATCAGATCATCCACGGATAATCGGTGCTCGCGCAGCAGCCGGCGCGAAAATTCCGCGCTCCGCATGCGCCGCGGGCGTGTGAGCGGGAATCGAGGCCCATGACCCAGCCGCGTTGGCATCACGCGGATTCGGCCATACGCTGAAGGCTTACATGGTCGGTCTTGCCGCTACCGAGCAGCGGCACGGCCTTGAGGTGTACGACCCGGCGCGGGACCGCCAGCTCGGGCTGCCCACTACGGCGCGCCTCTTCCTGCAGGCGCTCGCGCGTAAGCGCCCCATCCGTGGAGGACAGCACGATCACCTCCCCGCGCTTGGCATCGGGCTGCACCGCGGCCGCGTGCTGGCTCTGCGGAGACACCGTGGCCGCGATTCTCTCGACCACCTCGAGCGAGACCATCTCGCCCGCCACCTTGGCGAAACGCTTCAAACGCCCGGTGATCGTCACGAAACCGTCGGCGTCGATGTCGACAATGTCACCGGTGTCATACCAACCCTCTCCGGCCTCCGACCGGGGCGGCTCGATGATCCCCGGTCTCGGATCACGGTAGTAACCGCTCATCAGGTTCGGGCCGCGCACGTGGAGTTGGCCACCGCGCTCGATTCCGGGCACCGGTTGGAGGACGGCGTCGATACCGGGCAAGAGTTGGCCGACGGTCCCGCCGCGATACGCCATGAGGGTGTTCAGCGCCAGGACCGGCGCGGTTTCCGTGGCGCCATAGCCTTCCAAAATCCGGATCCCAAATTTCTCGAACCAGGCCATCCGCACCGGTTCGCTGAGCCGCTCGGCCCCGGCGATCACATAGCGCAGCCGGAAAAAATCATAAGGATGGGCAAAGCGGGCATAGTGATTCAAAAAGGTCGGGGTCCCGAACAAGACCGTGCAGGCGCGCTTGTAGATAAGCTCCGGGATCACGCGGTAGTGGAGCGGTGTCGGATAGATAAAGATGCGCGTGCCGGTTAACAACGGCAACAACGCGCCCGCCGTTAATCCAAAGGAATGGAACATGGGCAGGGCATTGAAAATCTTATCTTCGCCTCCCAGATCGATGACGGACCGGACCTGAGCGATATTCGATAGCAGGGCGCGATTAGAAAGCACGACGCCCTTGGGTTTGGCCTCGGACCCCGAGGTGAACAAAACGACGGCGGGATCCTCGGCGCCGGAGACGGCGCCCACCCAACGCGGGAACCACAGCGCATAGCCGACGAGCCACAAACGATCCGCGAGACCGAGCTCGCGCCGGAGATCCTCGAGATAGACCACCTGCACATCCCGCAGCGCTTCGACGACACCTCCGAGGCGTGCCGTCTCGATAAAGGCTTTTGAGGTTAAGACGGTGCGGATAGCGGCGATCTCGCACGCGTTTTTTAGCGCCTCGGCGCCGGCGGTATAGTTGAGTATCGCGGGGACGCGGCGAAACGCACTCATGCCGAACACCAGGGTGACGGTAGCGACGACATTCGGCAACAGAATACCGATGTTTTCTCCCGCTCCCGTGATGCGGGCGCACAAGCGGCCCAGGGTGAGCGTATGCATCAAGAACTTGCCGTAGTTGTATTCGATGCCCCTGATGTCTTCCGCGATCAAGTGACGTCGGCCGAAGATCTCGACGGCATCAACGAGCCCGGCGTAGAGCGTATGGATAGGATGCGACCTGAAGATCATCTCTTGCATGAGCTTGCGCATACCCTCCCCCGCCTTGCGGCGCCGCTGCTTGGCGCTGGCGCCTTCGGGAACCTCGAGGCGTGCCGGGTCGAGGATCGACACCGTGACCCGCGGTAGCAGCCGCCTCGGATAACGCCCGGACACGCGGCTGAAAAAGGAGCGAGCCGGGCCGTCCAAGCGCACCGGAATAATCGTGGCGCCGGTACGCGCGGCGGCGAAGGCCGGACCGTCGTAGACTTTCATCAGGCTGCCGGTAATGGTGATCCTGCCCTCCGGAAAGATCAGCACCGGCCGGCCCGCTTCCAGCAGCCCCACCACCCTTTTCATGGCCAAGGGGCTGGTGGGGTCCACGGTCAGGAAATCGACGAGGTTTAACGCCAGCCGGAACCACGGATTCTCCGCCACGTGGGAGTGTATGACGAACACCGGATCCAAGGGCAGAAACAAGGCCAAGATCAGGCCGTCCAAAAACGATTCATGGTTGGCGATGATAAGCAGTCGCTGTGCGCCTAGAGCGCTGATCTTCCCGGTTACCTCGACCCGAAACAGCAGCCCGACGACCCGCCGCAAAATCGGGCGCAGAACCGATTCGAATAGCTTAGTGCTCACGATCCCACCTCAGAGTTTGTGAAAAAACCTACTGCGCTCGGGATCTCGTGTTCCGGCGGTGCTCGGAATCCTCATGTATTTCAACATACACTCCGGTTCCTGCGCTCCGGCGGAACTCGACCTCCCTTCGCTCGCGACGGTTTTTCTCACAAACTCTCAGTTAATGCCGAGCCACGGCGTGTGCGCCATTCCGATGCGCGCGTAGCAACCCATTAAATACTATATCCCGCCGCCCGCGCAACGCTTGGCGGGGCGCCGCACGGGTTGAAATTGGAACCGAGATCGCGCATATAAGGTCGCACAGGACGATCATCGGCGATCGGTTAATCAAGATATATCGCCTGCGGGGTATTAGTGAACCAATGAAAGATAGAGATCCCTCCCGGCTCCCGGAAAAATCCTCGCGCGGAGACATCGACAGCTTTCTGCGCCAGGTCGCCAGTCTCCCGACGCTCAAGCCTGGCGGGCAGCGCGGACGACTGATCTTTGCAATGGATGCCACCGCGAGCCGGGAACCCACCTGGGATCAAGCCTGCCGGATCCAGGCACGGATGTTCGCCGAAACCGCCTCCCTCGGCGGGTTGGATATCCAGTTATGCTATTACCGCGGCTTCCAGGAGTTCGAGGCGACAGCCTGGCTGCATGAGCCGATTGCTTTATTGCGGCATATGACGGCCGTACATTGCCTGGGGGGTTACACCCAGATCGACAAGGTTCTAAGCCACGCTGTCCGGGAAGGCCGCGCCCGCGTGCATGCTCTGGTCTTCGTGGGCGATTGCATGGAGGAAGACAGCGACCGCTTGTGCCACAGCGCCGGAGAGCTGGGGATCCTCGGCATTCCCGCATTCGTATTTCAAGAGGGCGACGATCCGGTCGCGGAGCGCGTCTTCAGACAGATCGCGCGCCTCTCGAACGGAGCCTACTGCCGTTTCGACTCGAGCAGTCCGCGGCAACTGCGCGACCTGCTGAGCGCCGTCGCCGTGTATGCCGCCGGCGGGCGCGCCGCGCTCGAGGATTTTGGTCGGCAGCGCGGCGGCATCGTCCTGCAACTGTCCCACCAGGTTTGCAAAGGTTAGCGCCCGTGCGTCTTGTGCTCCTCGCGCTTGTCGCGACCCTCGTTGTGATTGTCGCCTGGCGTTGGTTTCTTCGCACCCCGCCCGCGGTCATCGCCAAGCATCTGCGCCAAGTCCTCCTCGCCCTCGGGGCCGTGGCGTTGTTATTCTTGGCGGGCACCGGCCACCTGAATTGGCTGTTGGCGCTACTCGGCGCGTTGCTGGCGGTGGCCATCCGGCTACTCCCCTTGCTCCGCTTCGCCCCGCTATTGCAGCGCCTGTGGCGGCAAATCCGCCCCCAAGGCGGCGCTCGCGGTGATCCCCACCGATCGACGGTCGACGCCCGCTACGTGCGCATGTGGCTGGAGCACGGTAGCGGTGAAATCGACGGCGAGATCTTGGCAGGCCCTTTCGCAGGCAAAAGGCTGAGCGGGCTGGGCCTCGCGGATCTTGTGAATATTTACCGTCATTGCCGGGCCAACGATGCCGACTCGGCCGCGTTACTGCAAAGCTACCTCGAGCGGGTCTATGGCGAGCAATGGAAGACTACGGCGAGCACTGAGGCCGGCCGTGAATCGCCGCCCGGCCACGCTTCCATGACACCCGAGGAGGCCTACGCGGTCCTGGCCTTAGCGCCCGGGGCGAGCAACGATCAGATCATCGCCGCGCATCGGCGGCTTATTCTGCGCTTCCATCCCGACCGTGGCGGGTCCGACTATTTGGCCGCCAAAATCAATCAAGCGAAAGACCTCCTGATTAAGGAACCTAGCGCGTGATCCGCCGCGCCGTATGGAAAGATCCCGCTCCGATTCAGCAAGCTTAGCGGCTTGTTATATCATCATAATTCAAGAAAATGATGTAACTTACGATAACCATTCACGTTTCCATTGGGAACGCAAACGCGGGACCTGTTCCTGCACTTGGGCCTGCTGTACAGCGGTTACCGCGGCAGGGTATTCCTAACACGAGTCGATGGGAGTTTATAGACAATGGCAACGATAGTGAAAAAGATAGTAAAGGCGGCTTCTAAGATGGTTAAGCGGCCCGCCCCCGCCCGCAGGAAAGCGGTCGCAACGAGCGCCAAGCGCCCGGTCTCCGCCAGCAGAAAGGCACCGGCCAAGCGCCCAGTCTCCGTCAGCAGAAAGGCGCCGGCCAAGCGCGCTTTCGTAAAATCCAAGTAATAAATCTACTTCGGCGTCTCCGGTTCTATTCGGAACCGGAGACGCTGGGTCTTTTTGAGGGAAGGACGGCCGCGTGCTCCAGATGTCCTGCCCCTAAGTACTTCCTTTTAAGTATCCCATCCAAGATAACCGTCGTCCGTCGCCACCATCCCGCTCCACGGTCGAGCTTGAGGTCTTGTCGGCCGGCAAGGTTTGTATAGTCGTGCACCTTGGGGACGGCTCGGCGAGCCTAGCCCTTTATTTACTCCGCACCGTTTCTATTACAACTGTAACCGAAACGGTTTCAACTGTAAGCAAATTGTCCGGTTTTGAAATCATCCGGTAAGGCAGACCGCCTACCGTATCCCCACGATTGAGACATGCGTGCCGTGTAACCGGCGCAAATCGTTCGGAAACCCTCGCAGACGCAATCGGAAATCCAGTATATACACAGCCTATTTCATTAATGGGGAGAATTGCATGAATCACTACTATAGAAGAAAGTCCAAACAAAGTGCGCGTCATCTTCTGCGGATCGCGTGCACCGGGGTTCTCACGGCCACCATGCTGCCGCTGGCTCACGCTGACCACCTCGTACAGCCTGTGAGTCCGGGCTCTCCCCTGTATGTAAGCCCGGCAGAAGGGAGGCTGTTCCGCATTGGATACGCCGTCGGTACCCAGCAATACGTCTGCAGCTCCTCGGTGGACTCATTATCAGGTGTAACGATTTACGGGTGGACGCTTTTCGGGCCGCAGGCCACCTTGTTCAAGGATGAAGGCCTAAGGAACCTCTGAACAAGTATCAAAAATGGTTGTGCAGCGTGTAGGAATCGATTTCAGACGGAGACGCGGCCGTTAAGCCCGTTTTTCATCGCTCACGGGGCCATGTTCGCCCCGTTTGGTGTCCTGTAGGCACACTACGC
>MUGK01000032.1 GCA_002007425.1 Chromatiales bacterium USCg_Taylor
ACGGTGATATCCAGCGAAAAGCAAAAAACTCACTAAACCCTATGTCCGACGCCATTTCCCGCCGCTTACCCCCAGAATTTATGCAACTGGAAGGTTTAAGCCGCTGGTGATAGGTTTCCACGGTGCTCGGGCCGAGGTGCAGTCTTTCCGCGATCTCGCGCGTCGTCCGGCCCGCTCCCATCAACCGGAAGACCTCCAGCTCGCGATCGGAAAGCCCCTCGATGGGCGATCGTTCGAGGTCCGTGTCTCCCCTTCGGGCTCGCTGGAGGATGCGCTTGGTCAGGGCCTCGCTGAAACAGAGCCGATCGCTACGGAGCGCACGGATCGCCTCAATGATGGTGCGGGAGGGGGCCTGCTTGCTAACGAAGCCGCTCGCGCCGGCGCGCAAAGCGCGCCCCCCGTACACGCGTTCGTCGTGCATGGTCGCGACGATGGTCTTGGTGTCGGGATGTCGCTCCCCGATCCATTTGATGAGATCCAGCCCGTTGCCGTCCTTGAGCATGAGATCGACGATCACGATGTCGGGTGCTAGCGCATCATCGATGCGGCGCTTCGCATCGACCACCCCCTCGGCCTCACCACAGACTTCCAGACCCGGCTCCTGCCCAAGCAGCTTGCGGATCCCGTCGCGGACCAGCGCATGATCGTCGACGATGAGCACGCGGATCGGGCGGTGGGCGCTCGGGTCCGCTGCGGCATTGACGCGAGCGGACGCCATCTCACTGACCCTTGGGTAAAAAACAGGAGACCAACGTCCCGCCCTCCGGCGGAGACTCGATCTGCAGGATACCGCCCGCCAGCCCACAGCGGCGACGCATGATGTCGAGGCCGAAACCGCGCCTCTCTTTGGCGCGCCTCTCTTTGGCGATCTCCGGTCCGATCCCGACTCCTTGGTCGCGGACCGAGACGTGGACCCTGTCGCGGTCCTCCAGGCGGATCACGATCTCGTCGGTTTGCGCGTGCCGGGCCGCGTTATGTGCCGCCTCGCTGGCGATGTGGTAGAGCTGCGTGGCCGCGACATCGTGCTCCACCTCCGGGCGTCCCTCCACCTCGAAGCGGCAGCGGATCCGGTAGAGCTCGGTCACCTCCTCCGCCAGACCTTCCAGGGCGATAGAGAGGGCTTGGGCGTTCACCGGAACGGGCAAGAGGCCCCCGGCGATGCCGGCAAGCTCTGCCTTGGCCTGGTCCACCATGGATTCCAGCCGTGCCGCTTGGTCCGCGCCGGGCGTGCCGGCGAGGAGCTCGCTCGCGAGCGCCGCGGCCAGCATGCCGATGGCGCTCATCTGCTGCCCGAACGCATCGTGCAGCTCGCGGCCCAGTCGCTGCCGCTCCTCTTCGGCCAGCTCTGCGATACGCTGTTCCATGCGCTTGCGCTCGGTGACGTCCTGGGCGACGCCGACGAAGCGCACCGCCTCATCGCCCTCATAGAAGAACCGGCCTTGGGCCGAGAGCCACCGTGGCTCGCCTTCGGGCTCCCTCAGGATGCGGTGCTCCGAGGCGAACAGCGAACACTCGCGGCGCGCCTCTTCGAGCCCGTGCTCGACTCGCTCCCGGTCTTGGGGATGGATGCAGGAGCGCCACATCCCCATCGTGGCCTCCCCTCCCGAGACGGCCTCATAGCCCATGATCTCGACGTGGTTCTTGGACCAGCGCCCGGTGCCGGTCCTGAGATCCAAGTCCCAGCTACCCATGCCGGTGCCATGCACGGCCAAGCTCAGCCATTCTTCGCTCTCGCGCAGGGCCGCGATGGCGGTCTCGAGCTCCGCCGTGCGTGCGCGCACGCGCTCGTCCAGCTCCGCCGCGAGGCGCTCGAGGGCCCGCTCATGCTCCTTGCCGCTGGTGACATCGTTGAAGGTGACGACCACACCGACGATGCGGTCATCCTCGGTACGGTAGGGGAGAATACGCCGCAGGTAATGACGCCCCTCGACGTCTTGTACCTCGCGCTCGATCGGCGCGAGCTGCTGCAGCACGCGTTCGGCGTCGGCCAGAAGCTCCGGATCGGTGAAGTTCAGGGCGAAGTCGGAAATGGGCCGGCCCACATCGGTCTCGATCACGCGAATCAGCCGTTTGGTGGCCGCGGTGAACCGCTTGAGGCACAAGCCTCGGTCGAGGAACACGGTCGCGATGTCCGTGCTCGCCAGCAAGTTGTTAAGGTCGTTGTTGGTCGCTTCCAGCTCCGTGAGCTTGTGCTCGAGCTGGTGGTTGACGGTCTGCAGCTCCTCGTTCAGCGACTGCAGTTCCTCCTTCGAGGTCTCGAGCTCCTCGTTGGTCGACTGCAGCTCCTCGTTTACCGAGGTGATCTCCTCGTTCGAGGCTCTGAACCCCTCATTGGCGGTTTCGAGCTCCTCAACCGTGCTTTGCAGGTCCTCGCGTGTGGCGCGCAGCTCTTCTTCGAGCTGGTGGATGATGGCTTCATAGTCGGCGGCCCTTTCGGTCCCCTCACGCGGCGGCTCGGGCGGCGCGATCTCCGCGAGCCGCGGGCGATGGCCGCCGTCCTCTTCGTCGAAGGCCACGAGGTAGAGACCCTGGACCTCCGGGGGGTGGCGCAGCGGATCGACGAGCAAGCGCGCGGCGAAATACCCGCCGTTCTTCTTGATACGCACACCGCCTACCGAAACGGCCTTGTCGGCCTGGATCGCCTCGCGCACGGCCGTGCGCAGCCGAGCGCGCAGCCCCGGCCGGGCCATGGCGGCGAGCTCTGCGCCGAGCTCTCCGCTCGGTAGCTGCAGGTAGCGATCGACCGGACCGTTGAGATAAAGCACCTCGGCCCTGCGGTTAATGAGGACGCAGGCCGGCGCAAAGCGTTGCGCCACGACCTGCTGGGCCACGGCGGCCAGCCGCTGGGCGCGCCGCTCGAGCGCCGCGACTTGGGTCTGCACCGCCGCGGCCCGTTGCCGGTGCCCTGCCGACGGTAGCTCCGTTGTGACGTAACCCGGGCGGCGGCCGCGCCTGTACACCCGGTGCTTGCGGGACACCGCGCGGCACCTCTAGCGAGCCACGTTGCTTGAAGCGCCTCCCGTCGCCAGGCCCCGATGGAGTTAGCGTGAAACGTCTTGTATTATAGAGAGGTGGTCGGCTATGCAGTACGAGCCGCATCCTCTAAGACCTGAATAAATCGCGCGGCGAGTCTGTCTATATCAAATTCCTCCGCCGCGAGCCGCTGGGCAGCCAACTCGGCCCTGTCGACCGCTTCAGAGTCCAGAAGGAACTCGACCAACATCGCAGCGGCCTTCGCGGGGTCATCGGGCGGAACCACGATACCGGCACCGGAACTCCGCAAAAGGTCCGCCTGCCAGCCCGAGTAATTGATCATAACCGGTTTGCCCGCGGCGAGCGCGTCGAAAAACTTGTTTGCTGCATTGTTCCACATCTCGGGCAGGTCGATGAATAAGGACGTCGCGACGTCGGACCCGGCGAGAACCAGAGGCATTCTGTGCTTTTTGACGGGAGGACACACGAAGACCGTCTTGTTCAACAACCCCAATTGCTCGGCTTCGCCCTCAATGAGACCGCGCTCTGCCCCGTCGCCCACGATCAAGAACTTGACATGGGGTGCGACGGCCGCCGTGTGACCTGCAATCCTCACTAAATACGAGACGCCGTTAATGCGGCCACACGTCCCGCCGTAGAGGACCAGGCGGTCCGAATCGGCGAACCGTAGCCCCGGAAACACATCGCGGATCCCGCCGCGCACGTTCTGAAACCGCGCCTGGTCGCAACCGTTAGGCACGATCGCGAGGCGTTCACGGGGATATCCCGCCCTGATAACCCCCTCGGCTATGCCCGGAGATAAGGCGATAACCCTCGCGGCGTGGCGATAGGCCATGCGCTCGATCCACCTCGCAAGGACAATTAGCACGGGATTCCGCAGCTCCCCAACCGCCATCGGAAGCTCCGGCCACAAGTCCCGAACCTCGAACACCATGGGCCTCCCAAGTCTCCACGCCGCGTAGATCCCGGGAAGAGCGATGGTCAAAGGGGTGCTGGTCGCGAACACCAGGTCGCCCCGGATGGAGGCGGCGACCCGTGAGCTTTTGACAGCAAACTCCGCAAAAGCGCTGATCCGCTGGCGGAACCCCATGTGATTGGAATACCTGACAGGGATCCAGTGGATATGGATACCATCCGCGCGCGCTTGCCACACACCTCGGTGGGCCGAGGGTTCCCGAAAGGCCGTCACCACATGGACCTCATGGCCGGCCTGAACCAAGCGCGTGGCCATCATATAGGATCGTGTCCCCCCTGCCATCTCAGGCGTATTGAAATATTGGTGTAGGTAGACGACCTTCATCGTACCGGCGCCATGTCTCTCGACGGCCGAAGTATTTCACAACAGCATCGCCACGTATAATACGCTCTTGACCAACAGGCGAAACCATTCGGCTGCCATGATCCCGAACCGCGTTGCGTTCTTACTCATCTTCCTGCTCTGCGGAGGGTCGCTTGGGTTTGGGATTTATCTCGAGATCGTTCAAGGACTCGAACCTTGTCCCTTATGCATGATTCAACGGCTGTTCTTCGCGGGCGCGGGTCTCTTGGGGCTCCTCGCCGCCGTGCACGGTCCGGCGCGAACCGGCAGCCGCGTCTACAGCGCCTTCATCGGCTTATCCGCGCTCGCCGGAGGCGGCGTCGCCGGGCGGCAGGTGTGGTTACAGCACCTGCCGCCGGATCAGGTGCCGCAATGCGGTCCGGGTTTCGACTATTTGATGGATACCTACCCCATGCTCGAAGCCCTCGCCAAGATCCTGCGCGGCAGCGGGGAATGCGCGGATACCGGGGGGTGGAGCTTCTTGAGTCTCTCGATCGCGGAGTGGGCGCTGGTGTTATTTATCGTGCTGCTCGGACTTTGCATTGTGCAGATCGCGCGGCCCCCGGCGATTAGCGGCTAAGCTCGCGCCTATTCACCGCTTTGCAGAAGCAATCCGCGCGCGCGGGCGACTTCGACCGCCCGCAGGAACACAATCGCCGCCAATACGATATAAAGGACATTCAATTCCGCAGCGGCGGCGAATCGATCGACATCGAAGCGCTGCTCGAACATCACCGTCCGCATCCCCTCGAACACATGGCTGCTTGGCAAACACCACGCCACCGGTTGCAGCCAGACGGGTAAGGTGGCGATCGGGTAATAGATCCCGCTGATCGGAGCGATGGCAAAAATCGAAGCCCAGGCGAGCGATTCCACACCCAAGCCGAAACGCAGCAAGAGCGCGCAGATTACAAGTCCGATGGCCCAGCCGAAGATCAGCAAGTTGGCGAAAAACGCGATGAGCGGCATACCCATCGCAAAAATGGAGTACTGATAGAGCGGGATCGCGAGGAGCGCCGCCGTTCCCACCCCGATACAGGTACGCACGAGGCTGATGCTGATCAACGCCAGCACCAACTCGTAAGGACGCAGCGGACTCGCGAATAGCTGACCGAGGTTGCGCGCGAACATCTCCTCCATGAACACGACCGAAACCCCGAGCTGCGCCCGAAACAGCACGTCCCAGAGCAGCACGGCCGCAATCAATACCCCGGCGGCCTGGGCCACCCAGGAACTATTGGTGGCGAAAAATTGCGTGACCAGCCCCCACGTGATCATCTGCACGGTGGGCCAATACGCTTGTTCTAGGATCCGCGGCCACGATCCGCGCAGAAGATACAGGTAACGCAGTATCATTGCCCCGATGCGGCGCGCCGAGAAGACCTGCTCCGGAACCGCGATCATCGTACGCTGTACCGTGCCTGCCTGTCCGCGGGATCCCCGTTGCGGACGATGTGCAAGAAGACCTCTTCCATCGTCGTGCGGCCATATTTTGCGATCAGGTGCATAGGCTTCCCGCGATCGACGATCTCCCCCGATCGCATGATCAGGACCTGGGTGCTTACCCGCTCGACCTCCGTCATGTTGTGCGAGGCCAGAAGGATGGTCGCGCCGTTGCTGCGCTGGTAGTGAACCAGATACTGACGGATGCGATCGGCGCTGTCCGGATCGAGGGAAGCCGTGGGCTCATCGAGTAACACCAACTCGGGTCTATTCAGCAGGGCCTTAGCCAGCACCACGCGGGTCTTCTGGCCGGCCGACAGCGTCCGGTACTCACGCCGCATCGAACCCTCGATGTCGAGGTGCCGCCCAAGCTCCGTGACGCGCGCTTGGATATCACGCACCCCATAGAGACGTGCGTACACATCAAGGTTTTCAGCGACGGTCAGCCGTTGCGGTAGATCGACGTACGGCGAGGAAAAGTTCATGCGCGCCAATACGCTATAACGATCGGTCCGCAGATCCTTCCCCAAGACGCGGATCACACCCGCCGTCGGCGTGACTAAGCCGAGGAGCATGGCCAGCGTCGTTGTCTTACCCGCCCCGTTCGCGCCGAGTAGCGCACAGATGGATCCAGGCTCGATGCTGAAGCTGATATTCTCCACGGCCACGACGGCGCCGAACCGTTTCGACAGGCCCTCGACCGCTACCGCCGGATCGGGCATGCGGCTCGGGCTATGCCGGCGGGACGCGCCCGGACATGGAGCGCATGAGCTTCCCCAGCCCGCCTTTTTTCGAGACCTGCTTCATCGTGCGTTGCATCTGGGTAAATTGCTTCAGTAGGCGGTTCACATCCTGGATCTGGGTGCCGGACCCGGCGGCGATCCGGCGTTTATGCGAGGCCTTGATGTTGTCGGGATAGCGGCGTTCTTTGGGCGTCATCGAATTGATGATGGCCTCGGTCTTACCCAGCTCTTTGTCATTGACTTGGTCCATCATGTGTTGCGGGACATCCGACAGTCCCGGTAAGCGGCTCATCAAGCTCCCCAAGTCGCCCACCCCCCGCATCTGCCGGATCTGATCGCGAAAATCCCGGAGATCGAATCCCTGGCCTTTGTGCAGCTTTTCGGCCATGTCCATGGCCTGCTCACGATCGATCTTCCGTTCCACCTCTTCGATAAGCCCGAGCACATCGCCCATGCCCAGGATGCGCGCGGCCACGCGATCCGGATAAAATGGCTCGAGCGCCGTGCTTTTCTCGCCGGCGCCTACGAATTTAACCGGCTTGCCCGTGACATGGCGCACCGAGAGCGCCGCCCCTCCACGCGCATCACCGTCGGTCTTGGTAAGAATGACTCCGGTCAAGGGCAAAGCCGCATCGAAGGCCTGCGCCGCATTGACCGCGTCTTGGCCCGTCATGCTATCGACGACAAACAAGGTCTCGGCCGGATCCAACACCCGGTGGAGGCGCGTGATTTCATCCATCATCTCCGCGTCGATGTGCAATCGTCCCGCGGTATCGACGATGAGCACATCGTGAAATCGCCTTTTCGCATGCGCGAGCGCTTCGGAGGCGATCGCCGCGGGATCTTGCGCCGGATCGGCCGGGTAGCATTCGACACCGATTTCGCTTGCTAACACGCTCAACTGATCGATGGCCGCCGGTCGATGCACATCGCAGCTCACCATGAGCACCGATTTTTTCTCGCGTTCCTTCAGGTAGCGGGCCAGTTTCGCGGCCGATGTGGTTTTGCCCGACCCCTGCAAGCCGACCATCAACACAACAGTCGGCGGCGGCCGGTTCAGGTCGAGGCGTTCGCATTGTTCGCCCATCAATGCCGTCAATTCGTTGCGGACGACGCGAATGAATGCCTGTCCGGGGGTGAGGCTGGCGACAACCTCCTCGCCCACCGCGCGCGTCCGCACGTGCTCGACAAACCAACGCACCACGGGCAAGGCTACATCGGCTTCGAGCAAGGCCATGCGCAGCTCTCGCAAGGTCGATTGGATATTCTCGTCCGTGAGGCGGCCTTGCCCGCGGAGTTCCTTGACAATGCGCGTTAGGCGTTGCGAGAGGTTGTCAAACATGGCGGCGCGATCCAGGGTTTGCTAGCAGCCGAATCATACTAACATAATCCCTTGAACGGGCCCGCGACGAACCCGCCTTCTACCTCGAATCGCTTTGTGTCATCATGCCCACGAGCCTTGCAGCTATGAACATCGCCGTTTTCGCAGTCCTCGCCATCGTCTTTTATCTTGCCGCCGCCATACACATCGCCCGCGGCATCGTGGAGCGCGCACGGGGCGGATCCACCGCCACGCGTCCGGCGCCGATCCTCGCGCTCCTCGCGCTTGCCTTGCATGCCGCGGTGTTGTACCAAGGGATCCTCACCGGCTCGGGCTTGAACCTGGGGATCTTCAACACGGTTTCGCTCGTGGCCTGGGTCGTGGCGGGTGTCGTCGTCGTGGCATCATTGGTCGCGCCGGTAGAAAACCTCGCCTTGGTGCTGCTGCCGAGCGCGGGCCTTGGGATCGGGTTGGAGCTGCTGTTCCCGAACGAACGCTTGCTGCTGGCATCGGCGCCGCTCGGGCTGAGGTTGCATGTCGTGCTGTCCGTGACCGCGTACAGTCTCCTGACCATCGCGGCGCTGCAAGCGGTCGTGATTGCCGTGGAAGAACGGCTGCTGCGAACGCGCCGCTACCTGGCCGCGATGCAACTCTTGCCGCCCTTGCAAATCGCGGAATCCTTGATGTTCCAATTCATCATCGCGGGTTTCTTTCTGCTGAGCCTCGGACTCTTAAGCGGTCTCATGTTTGTCGAGGACATCTTCGCTCAGCACCTAGTTCACAAAACCGTGCTTTCATTCGCTGCCTGGTGTATCTTCGCGGTACTGCTCTGGGGGCGCTATCGATTCGGCTGGCGCGGCAGGACCGCTCTCCGCTACATGTTTGCGGGTTTCCTAGCGCTCCTCCTGGCCTATTTCGGCACCAAGGTCGTATTGGAGCTAATCCTGCACCGGGTGTAAGGGTTCAAACTCTTAGCGCGCCGAATCTTCGGTCATTGCGCCCGGTTTAAGCACCAGATAGCGCTTATTGGTAAAAACGACCTCGCCTTGCAGTTGCCGCGCATCGAAGGGCTGCCCGAACACGGCGTAGTCGATCTCGAATTCCCTCGCCAGCGAAACCAAACGCGATTGATCCATGCGGTGATAGCCGGCCTCGGCTTCAACCAGGTTCCTCACCTTGGGATCGCCGCTCACACGCCCCAGGCGGCGATACCATTCTATAAGCTCGGCGGGCTTGATGGGGGTGGACTTCCAGTCCACGACCACCGCCCGGGCGGCATGCAGCCGAAAGGTCTTTAAGCTCGGTGGAATGAGGAATTGTGCGTCCGGGGCGGTAGATTGCGCCCATTGAACCAGCTCGTGCGTAGGCGCTGAGAGACCGTGCAGGACATTGGACGCTTTATAGGCGGGAGCTGCCGAGAAGGCAAGGCCCACGACCACCAGCCCAAGCGGCACCATCGCCGGAGGGATCATTGTGAGATAGCGCCGGGTCTTACCGCGCGCAAGCAACACATGGGCAAACAAGGTAACAATAACGATGACGACGTAGATAGCCTTGACCTGTAGGAGACCGACCTCGGTGGGCTTTACCTTGGAGCCATGGTGGATGAGAATGAGCCCGCCTCCGACGGCCGCCAAGACCCACTGCCAGTTAAGACCCTTAGCGGTATCGCGTTCCGCGCTCGCACTGAAATAAGGCGCGATCCGAGTGATGATTACAAGCTGGGCCAGCAAGACCGAAAACGGTGCCATGCGCCAGAAGAATAGCTGTGAAACAAAGGGGACATAAATCAGCGTGGTCAGTACCGTGGCGGTCATGACGAGGCCAAGAAACACCGCATAGACCTTCGCCAGCCGGGAGGAGATCCGCGCTTCGGAGGATTTCAGGTCGAGACAGCTCATGGCCAGCGAGTGCCATCCCGCGAAGGGAATAAAGTCCGCGAGATATTTCCGCGGAACATAGTGATGCGGCGAGCGTATGAACTGAAAGATATTGCGCGCCTCTCCTCCTAGGGGATCGGTCGCCATGGCATAGAGCATGGGAAACTCGAAGAGCAAGACGGCGACGCTCGGCCCCAACTGTTGACACAGGCGGCGCGCGAGGTCCTCGCGCCCGAGGGCGAGATGAACGAGACCGAAGAAAACGAAATCGAGCAGCAAAAAATTAGTATGAAAAAAGCCGCCGATCGCCACCAGCACGCCGGACCAGAGGTAGCGTTCCGCGAGCAGCAATAGGAGCCCGATCACGACCGCGGAGGCCGCGACCGAGGAGGGCTCGAGAATCGAGGTCAGGATATGGCTGCTGGCTACGCTGCGGGTCTTCTCCAACAGCACAAAGCACATGAGGAGCAGGATCGCGACTAGAGCATCGCGCCGATAATGGCGATATAAGAAGCCGTAAATCGTCAGCATCAGCGCGGCCACCAGCGCCACATTCGCGCCGGCGACCATCCATGGCGCCGGACCCAACGATGCCAAAAGCTCGATCAACAGTGCGAAATTTCGATGATACGCCGTGGTCTGCGCGGCGAGCCAGTCATAGCGCAGGAACTCTGGATCGAGCTCCCGGAGCGGGTACAGAAGATAGGTGTTGTGGTTCGCGATCCCATAGCACAAAGCAAAGCTCAACCCCACCGCCACCGCTAGCAGTAGAACCAGCGCATGCTGAAACGCGGCTCCTTCACGCCCTGCCATTTAGAATACCCAGTACTTCAGCGATAAATAATTCAGGACAGTGATGAACGCCATCACGGTGATCCATGTGGGGGCTGCGGGCCAGCTCCACATGTCCACGGTAACACTCATCAGCGCACTGCTCGCCATGAGCAACAAGCCTTGCACGAACGTGAAGCGTAGCGCCTGTCGCAGGACTCGGCCTTCGGCTCCGAAGGTCCAGCCGCGGTTCCAATAGAAGCTCCACGCTGATCCAAGCCCATAACTCGCCATCTGCGCAACCCCGGCGCGGTAGGAATAACCGCCCAATAGTGAGAGAGCGAGAACGAAGACGGCGTAGCTGAGTGCCGTGTTCGTGATGCCAACGGTGATAAAACGCGCGACCGGTGAGTTCCAGGGAGGCACGCCTATGGAGCCCTCGATTCAGGTCCGTGGCAGATTGACGCTGTCGCGGATGATTACCGTTGGCCGGTTCTGCAGGCTTTGGTGGATCCAGGCAAGATAACTGCCGATGATGCCGAGGATGATAAACAGCACCCCGAACAAGAACGACAGGATCCCCACGGTGGAGGCCCAGCCCGACACCGTCTCCCCTCGAAGGTACCGCGCCAGCACATAAGCAATCTCGACAAAGGCCAAAAAACTGGTGGTGATCCCGAGCCAGATCCCAATGCGCAGCGGCTTGGTCGAAAACGATATGATGGCGTCGCCGGCGAAGCTGAGCATTTTTCGCACAGTGTATTTGCTCGACCCGTATAAACGCCGCTCGGGCTGGAAAGGCACCACCGTCGCAGGCAAACCCAACCACTGGACCGCACCCCGCAAGAAAAGCTCTGCGGCTTTGAGATTCACCAGGGCATCGACCGCGGTGCGGTCGAGAAGCCGGAAGTCGGAGTTACCTTCGGCCATCGGCACCTCGGCGAGGATCGAGAACACCTTATAGAAATACCTTGAGGTGAATCGCTTGAAGCGACTGGCCACCTCTTCATCGCGCCGTTGGGTGTTCACCACCTTGTAACCCTGCCGCCAAGCTTCATAGAGCAAAGGGATAAGCTGGGGGGGGTGTTGTAGATCGCCGTCCATGCTGACCACGGCCTGGCCGCGCGCAAGCTGGAGTCCCGCCAGCAAAGCGCGCTGGTGCCCGAAATTCCGCGATAACGACACGCCTATTACGGCAGGGATTTCGGTGGCAAGCCTAGCAATCCGCTCCCAGGTCGCGTCGCGGCTGCCATCATCGACGAGGACAATTTCATAGGTAACGCCGATCCCCTCCAGCACGGCAACGAGCTCCTGCATCAGAGGGTGGACACTGCCTTCCTCGTTGCACATGGGGACGACGACCGAAAGGGCGGGCCGCGCTCGAGCACCGGCCCTAATCTCTACTGCCGGCGGCGTCAAGGCGCTAAACGCGCGGACCGGAAACGGCGGGTAAGTATTTCGTACATGCTCACCAAGGGCTCAAGATAAACTTTTGCGAGCGTTGGGTGGTGTTGCGGCGCCCCGATGCCGACACCGAGAATTAGGTTCTTGCGGATCTCCTCACTCGGCAGGACCAAGGTGCCGAACATCCAGTCCCAGATTGCGAAGACTTCCCCATAATTGCGGTTCCAGTGCTCAGGCCTGGCGCTGTGATGGATTTGATGATGCGCGGGGCTGATGAAAATATGGTTGAGCACGGGGCCGAAAGAAAACCAAATATGGGAATGGCGTAAGTTCGCGCCGAATATCCGAAACAGTGCGGAGACGGCGTTGATCCCGAAAATCGTCAACGCCTCGATCTCGCCCAGAAATAAAAAGAGGGTGATCCCTTGAAATACGCCGAGCACGGGCGCACTGATAAACAATCTGACGGTGTTGTAGAGCGGATGCTTGCGATAATAGGTAAACGGGGTCAGCACTTCCGCGGAATGGTGCACTCGATGGATCGGCCAGAGTAAATTCACTTGGTGATGCAGCCGGTGGTTGATATACGTGACGAAATCGGATACCAGGCCGTAAACGATGGTAAACGCGAGGATGACCCCGACACCGATCGGTAGGCCTTGCCAGGTGGCCGCGAACGCGGAAGCGAGCAAGCCGATGACGTAACTCGCGACCAGGGCCGCGCTGAATCCCTCGGCGAAGGGTCCAAGCGTCACCGGACCGATAAGGCGGTTGCTAATGAATAGCTTGTAATCGACGATCGCGGAGGGATGCGAATAAATGCTTTTCGGGAAAACAAACTTGATAAATTCCGCGAAACGTAGCGGGCCATCACGATGGTAATAGCGTTTATAGGTGATAGCCGCCAACACTAACGCCGAGAGCAGAAACACCCAGTACAGGCGGCTGCTAGCATTGAAGGGGGACCGTACGATGTCCAAGCTTTCGTCCAGGATCCACCCGGCAAACCGATCGCAATAGTCCAACAGGCTGTGGAACATTATTTCAGAAATCCCTCAACCCGTTACTTGGGCCTTCGAGCGCGCCGCATTGGCAGTTATCCAACCCCGCATCCTCCCATTATGCACGATCGGTTATCGTGATTGCACTCCCCGCCCTCAAGGTGGTTCTCCCTTAAGACACCGAAGGCACAAGAAGTTCTCGGGATCGGGATGCGCAGTAGATTGATTCACAACCTCTGAGACAGCGACCCGACTCTGAGTCATACACCGGCCGAAGGGGGCGCAATGTCTGCCTGGGCCGGCCCCGAATTCCCCGATTCTAGGCCGAGGCCCCGCATGTTTGACAGCTTACTAGCCCCACACTACTCTGCTTGTGACAAGAAAGGGCGTTTATTTTTCCAGCGCGGCCGCTGGCCGCAAGCAAATGCCAGAACGAAACTTCTTTGCCAAATGCAAAGAAGTCACAATGAAAGAGTCTATGCCCATGAATATCGCCTTGCCGGTTCGATTATCGCCGAATCGACGCCACCATGCGCGGGCGACTGCTTGCCGGCTCGCGCTGGTCATGTTGTCGCTCACCGTTCTTTACCCGCGAACTGCGGTTCCCCAGCCGAGCGACCTTACGATCAAATCAAAGGAGGCAGCTTTTCGGGCTGAAGGTAAGAGCATCAAAAATGAAAGAAGGCACACCGAACCAAGCGGTGCCACCAACCCGAGGAAGCCATTCCAGTTATTGGGACAGAACGTCAAGTCTGGCTCGATTGAGCGGCTTTCCTGGGCGCCTTTCTCCGGCATCACCGAGGCGACGCCCGTCATCGTCGTAGGGGGCGTCAGGCCCGGGCCGACGCTCTGTCTGACCGCTGCTGTCCACGGTGATGAGCTCAACGGTATCCAGATCGTGCAGCGAATCATACGCTCGCTCGAACCGGACAAACTGAGCGGCAATGTCATCGGGGTGCCGATCGTGAACCTGCAGGGGTTTCGCCGAAAATCCCGTTATCTGTCGGATAGGCAAGACCTGAACCGATACTTTCCGGGTCATCCGCAGGGCAACGCGGCCGCCAGGATAGCTTACTTGTTCTTCCATGGGATCGTGATGCAATGCGACGCGCTAGTCGACATTCACACTGCATCGTTTCAGCGCACGAATCTGACACAGTTGCGCGCCAACGCGCTTAAGCCCGCGGTTAAACGACTGACACAAGGCTTTGGCCCGATCGCCGTCTTACACAGCAAGGGGATCCGGGGAACATTGCGCCGCGCTGCTGAGGCCGCAGGCGTGCCTGCCGTGACACTGGAACTCGGAGAATCGCACCGGATCCAGCCCGGCAAAGTGGAGCAAGGGTACAGGGGGATTCAATCTCTGATGGCCGCGTTGAAGATGGTCGATGAGAAAAAGCCGGCAGCCGAAGCCTCTTTATTCTTCCATCGTTCGAAATGGGTTCGCGCCAACGACGACGGTTTGTTCTTGTCGCGCGTCAGCCTGGGGGAGGCCGTACGCGCCGGGCACCTATTGGGCATCGTGACCGACCCCATCAGCGAGGAGCGTAACGAGATCTTGTCTTCCCATGATGGACACGTGCTGGGCATGGCCATCAATCAGGTCGTCATGCCGGGCTATCGTGTGTTTCGGATAGGGATGCAAACGCACAAGTCGGTAAAAAATCCGCTGGCCGCCGGTGGACGCAAGGAAAGGCAGCGCCCACGGTGATTACTAGGACCCAAATTAAGAATTCAGTGCCCAGCTAACCGCTCCAGCCGAGCCCCGAGGCGATGCAGTTGATGGAAGGAGCAGCGGGACCAGATTACGCCGGCGCTCTTCGAGGCCGGCGCACCTACCCTGACTCATACACCGGTCGAAAGTGGGCGCAATGTTTGCTTAGGAATGACATGGCGCCTATCTCGACAAAAAGCAGCCGCCAGCTTCCCCGCATACTCATCGTTGCCGAAGAACCCGATAACGCTCTCACCCATGCGCTCTGTCGGGTAACTTCTGCCACCCCGGTCGACGATACTTTCCGTCGGCTAGAGGCTGTCCTCTTCGGCCCGACGCCGAAAGACTCCCCTAGCCCCACGGGGTTGTATACCCCGTGGTGGCGAAATTCAAATTGACTTTCGATCCTCCCCCGACGCCGCGATCTGATGCGCCGGCCCGGCCGGGCTTGCAGCGGCTAAGCGTTGGCGCGCGTGAATCGTCAATAAGTCGCAAACCAGGTGGTAATTTTTCGCAGAACTCCCCGTTTCTGTCGCCTATTCTAGTGAGCATCATGACTTCCCGGCGCCTAATCTTCCCGCGTTTACCGTCGATATGGGAACAGCGGCGTGCGCAAAATCCATAGGCACACAATGCACGTAAGGGATCGGTGAGGATCCGGAACACATGTTCACGATGCGGACCGAGGTGACAGGGAAAAGACAGATGAATACCTTCGAGGCGATGGCGGAGAGCACCGGCGAGTTTGCGAGGCTGTTAAACCATCATTATGGAGACGGCACCGTCTATGTGCCGAGCGGAGGATCGCTCCAGCTCTATCACACCTGCGTCGACGCTGGGCTGATTACCGAGGACGGTTTCATTACCCGCCAAGGCCGGGAGCTCATCGCCCGTTCCCTGACTTAGCAGCCTTCTTAGTCCCCCCGATTACCGCTACGATACCTGGGGGCGGTATTATTCGCCGTGGCGCTATGCTCGCGCCGGTCCCACAGTTATCCAAGATACCCCCAGCCGCGCGAACAAGTATTTTCTAATCTTAAAATGAGCCTGAAAAGGGTAATAGAGTCCCCCTTAGAGAGAAGGACTCCTGGACCTCAGGGGATGCCTGGGGGCGTTGTG
>MUGK01000033.1 GCA_002007425.1 Chromatiales bacterium USCg_Taylor
AGCCAATCAAGCGGTCCAGGAGGAACTGTTGCATTACCTGGCGGCTTTGAAAGCTGCGTGAGATCGCCATCAACCGAGATTTATGCAACGCTAGGGTTACGCTTCTTGCGCGAGGTCCAGCCGCTTGGGGGGCAGAGCCCATCCACAAGAGAAACGTACTCTATGCCCGCGCGCAGTATAGAATCCCCGAATGCGGTTGGACTTCCTATCCTTCATGCTCGACAAGGCACGCGATATCTGGCTGACGGCTCGGGGTGCCGCATATGCCCGGACCACGGGCCGCGCCGCGGAGAGATGGGGCCCGGACGCCAGGCTCGGCTACCAGAACACGCGTGTGCAGGCGCTTATCGCATTCGCCGCCCGTAACGTACCGTACTACAGTCGGCTGTTCGCCGACATCGGGCTCGACGCCGGTTCGTTTGCCTCCGTCGAGGACCTGAAGCGGCTGCCGGTGCTGGAGAAAAAGGTCGTACTCGAACAGCAGGATCAATTCTGCTCGTACGAATCGCTTCGCGGTTCGATAAGGCTCCGCACGTCCGGCACCAGCGGGCACCCGATGCAGTGTTACGCCAGCACGAGTCAATGGGTGGTCGAGCAGGGCGCCATCTGGCGGCAGTGGGGATGGGCCGGCTACCGCTTTCGCGACAGGATCGCCATCATCCGCAGTTACCGCCCCAAACCAGGCGAGCCACCGGTTCGGGTCGACCGGCTCCGCAACTGGGTCTATCTGTCGCCGTACCACCTGGACCGAAAGACGGTGCGGGAGTTCCTGCACTTCCTGCGCAAATGGCGGCCCCTGTTCCTGCGGGGCTACCCGAGCTCTCTCGCCCTCGTCGCACAGTTCGCGGAGGAGGAGAGGATCTCGCTGCCGTCGCTCAGGGGAGCATTCGTAGCGAGCGAGACCCTGACGCCGCTGCACCGGGCAGCGGTCAGGGATGCCTTCGGGATCGAGATCTTCGATCACTACGGGCAGGCCGAAATCAGCTGCATGCTGCACGAGTGCGAGCACCACGATGGCATGCACATTCTCGACGACTACGCGGTGGTTGAACTGCAGCCCACTGCGGATCCCGCCCGGTTTCGTCTGATCGCTACCAACCTGCACAACACCGCCATGCCGCTCCTGCGGTACGACACCGGCGACGTGGTGCGCGGTGCCCTGCGACAGTGCAAGTGCGGCCGGTCGTTTCCCGTGGTGGAGGCCATCGAGGGCCGGTCCGACGACAATCTGACGCACGCCAAGGGGCACGCACTGCCGTCCGTCAACTTCTACACGTTCATGTCAAAACTCGATGGCATTCGCCGATTCCAGGTGGTGCAGGAGGCCGATGGACGCATCCGCGTCAACCTGGAGCTGAAACCGCCGGCCGGCGGAGCGGCGGGCACGGTCGAGGGGTATTTCCGGGAGGCAACTGGGCAGCCGGTGGAGATCGACACGGGCGCAACCTTCGTGCAGACGGGTGATGGTAAATGCCCCGCGATACTCAAGAGGCGCACGTGATGGTGCGGGTCGAATTTCACTGCCACACGTCGCTCTCCTTCGACGCGACGACCAGCGAGCGAGAGCTGGCGGATGCCTGCGCTGTCTGTGGCATCAATGCAGTCACGATCACGGAGCATGATGTCTTCGTGCCCCGCGAGTTCCGTAGTCTGCGGGCCAACGGGATCGAGGTGGTGCACGGCTGCGAGTTCACCTGCGGCCGGGGTGTGCACATCATCGGGCTCTTCCTCGATTGTGATCTGCAGCTTTCCGGTCAGGAGCGGGGAGCCGTCGTGTCCGGAATCCGCGCGGCTGGCGGCCTGGTGTATCTGCCACACCCGTTCAAGCCGGCCAGCGGGTATTTCACGCAGTACGCGCCGGATTCACTGCTAGACGGCGTGGACATGATGGAACTCTACAACGGGGGCTTCCCGGGGGACCCGAACCTAGGGCGTATCCGCGAGCTGGCAACCGCCTATCGGATCAGGCTGGTGGCCGGCAGCGATTCCCACGCGGTAGGCCATGTCGGTTTCTACGTCTCCGAGTACGACGTGGACCCTGAGGAGGATCTACGGGACGTATTCCGCAACAGGGATCCGCGTCTGCTGGTAGATGAATCGCGGGCCAGGGCCCCGAGGGAGCTCAACTGGGTGCAACGGCGCGCCGGTTACCAGTGGCTGGTGACGCGGGTCCCCAACGAACTGAAACGCCCCGTCAAGACTACGCTCGCGAGGGTCGCCGGCTCCATGCGCGGCCGGCCTCGTGGTCCCGTCTACCGGCCGATCGTCTGAGCATGGATCCGATGGCACTCCGCGTGAACAAGGCGGTGCAGCGACTGGCGCCGTATGTGACGCCCGCGCAGGATCCATGGCGGTCGGTGCACCGGCGGGACATCTGCAAGCTGGACTGGAACGAGGGCAAAGGCGTATCGGCGCGTGTTCGCCGCCTGGCCCAGCAGCTGATCCAGGACGACGCAACCTTCAACTGGTATCCCGACTGCGAGGCCATCGACCTGACCCGCGTGATCGCCCGGCACGTCGGCGTACCGGAGTCGTACGTGCTGACGTTTCCGGGGTCGGACGTGGGTCTCGAAACCGCGTGCCGGACGTTCATGGAGGCCGGGGACCGCGTCCTAATACCGGTCCCGAACTATGACAACTTCCGGGTTTACGCGCAGAGCGTGGGATGTGAGGTGGTGCCCTGGCAGGTCGGCCGACCGTTCCGGTTCGACATCGGCAGCGTCCGGGAGGCAGTGCGGCAGCACCGTGCGACGGCGATATATATCTCCAACCCCAATAATCCCTGCGGTTATGCGGTGGGGAGACCCGATATCATCGACCTGTGCGCCGAATTCCCGGAAGTCGCGTTCGTCGTCGACGAGGCCTATATCGATTTCTGCCCGGAGCATTCCTGTGCAGCGGACGTGGCGAGGCGCGACAACCTCATTGTATCCCGGACCTTTTCGAAGGCATTTGGTCTGGCGGGGCTGCGGCTGGGGTTCGTTGTCTCGGCCGCGGGCAACATCCGCAACCTCCAAAAACTGCGCAACGGCAAGAATATCTCGCGCCTAGCGCAGGAACTCGGGCAGCTCCTGATCGGCAGCTACGACGAAGTCCGCAACTGGGTTGCGAACGTAGCGGCCGCCCGGGACTACCTGACCCTGGAGCTCACCCGCCGCGGCGCCAACGTGTTCCCGAGCGCCGCGAACTTTTTGCTCGTAGAGATGAAGGGCGCGAAGGAGGTAACAGCCGGCCTGAAGCGCTACGGGGTCTATGTTCGGGATCGGAGCCAGATGATCCCGGATTGCCTGCGGATCTCGATCACCGACCTAGCGGATGGCCGCCGGCTGATCGAGGCGCTGGACAGGTACAGAAGCGATTCATCTTTGTCGGCTTAGGCCGGATGCGCGTTTCGGACATGCAGGAAACGGAGCACCTCGACGACGTAAAAACCGCGGTCCAGCCACAGCCATGTCGAGCACCCCCGCCGGCCGGCATGGGCCCCCTGGAACGCTTCCTAGCTTATTGTCCCTCCACGCCCGATCCCGGGATCCAGCGAGTCTTGAGCGCGGAGGCGCAGGCAAACCTGGCCGCCCAACTGCGCGCGGTAAGCCTCGCGGCAATTCTCGCCGGGCGCCGCCTGGGCGAAGGCGTCCCGTTCGAGATTGTGTGATGCACGCCCTGCTCACGCTTCGGACCGTGCGCCATCTGTGGCTCTCGCAAGTACTGTGGCGCCTGAAATACCGCCGGCTGCGCCGGAGCGAAGAGGCAACGCGCTACGACCTGGTCGGCCAGCTGCGAAGAAAAACGGCGGGACTGACGCGCGATCCGCAGTTCCCGGTTGCCGCGCTTGCAGCACAGCTGTGCTCGAGCGCCCTCACGCGCTGGCACGACGGGCGGCTCACGCTGCTTCACCGGGAGCGGCCCTTTGCGGGCGGCGACGATTGGGGCCTGCCGCGCGCGCAGACCAGGGATCGATTGTGGATGGCGCATCTTCACGGCCACCGCTGGCTGCTGGACCTGGCGAACCGAAATGCGCCCGGCGGAGGGGAAGCGCCGGCGTCTGGCGAGGACTTGCGGCGCTTCCTCGCGGACTGGATCGCGGTCTGCCGGCCGGGGGCGCCGGGCTTCTCGGAGTTCGCGTGGAACAGTTACGACATCGCCACGCGCATCCTCTGCTGGACCTGCTTGCCACGGGATGCGGCGTACGACGAGGCGCTGCTCGAGAGCCTGGCGCTGCAGGCGGCGTATCTCCACGAGCACTTGGAATGGGACCTGCGCGCGAACCATCTGCTGCGCGATGCGGCGGGGCTCGCGTGCGCCGGGCGGTTCTTTAGGGGCCTGGCAGCAGAGCGCTGGCTTGAGACGGCGACGGCGCTTGCAGCCGGACAGGTCGACGAGCAGGTGCTCCCTGACGGGGGGCATTTCGAGCGGAGCCCGATGTATCACGTTCACGCCATGGAAGACCTGCTTGCGCTGTCGTGCCTGCTGCGAGACGCCGCGACACTGGCGAAGCTGACGGCGGCGTGGGGCCGCATGGCGGAGTACCTCGCGTGGGTGCGACATCCGGACGGGCAGCTCGCGTTGTTCAATGACGGCGGTTTCAACGGCGCCTGCGCTCCCTCGGGCATCCTCGGCGCCGGGTTGTCGCTGAAGGGTCCGGTCGTTTCCGCGCGGCGCCGCGGCGGGCGGCATTTCGCCGACACCGGCATGGTGGCGTGGCACGGAACCCCGTGGACGGTCTTCTTCGACATCGGGCCGATCGGCCCGGACTACCAGCCGGGCCACGCACACGCGGACACGCTCACCCTTGAAACTTCGTTCTCCGGCCGGCGGCTCTTCGTCGATCCGGGCACGTACGCGTACGATGACGACGCACGCCGCCGCTACGACCGCTCCACAGCCGCGCACAACACCGTCTGCATCGACGCGCGGGATTCGAGCGAGGTCTGGCACATCTTCCGGGTCGGCCGGCGCGCGTACGCGCACCACGTGAGCGCGGGATTCGACGCCGACGGCTTCACCGCGGGAGCCGCGCACGACGGTTATGCGTCACTTCCCGGAGGACCGAAGCACGCACGGACAGTTTCGATCACGAACCAGCGCGAGTTGCGGATCACCGATCGTGTCGATGGTCGCGGCGCGCACTCCCTGAGCGGCGGCTGGCTCCTGGCGCCCGGGTGGAGCGCGGAAGCGGTGCCCGGCGGCTGGCGCGTTTTGCGCGACGGGCAGGGCGTTTCCGTGAATGTGAAGGGACCCGCGGAGATGAAGCTCGGGCTGGAACGGCGCCCCTACCATCCGGAGTACGGGCTCGAGATCGAAACGGTTCGGCTGTGCTGGATCCTGGAATCGTCGCGGCTGCCGGCGGAGATTGCGACGGTCGTCGAATGAGACAGGTTTCCCCCGACCGGCGCTCGCTCAGCGAGCGCCGGACTATGAATTTGATCAAACCATCAAGCTCATTTCGTCTCCCGGTCGAGATCCTCGGCCAGCACAGCCGCCCTCGTCCTAATACACCCGTTTCCGGTCCCTGAGTCACCTACGCACCAGGCAATGCCCTTTCCTGCCTCTAGGACAACCTACACATCGGCCTCAATCGCCAGGTGCGACATATTTGTATTGTCGCGCGACAATATATCGCCTTGCCATTCCCAAGGGCGTAAGATATGTGTATGTGGTTGGATTTATGCATCACCCGACCAAGGGCAATCTGAACGCCGGGGTCGGCCCGGGCGACATCATCACAATTGAAGAGAGCTTCTTTTAGCATGAACAAACTCACATCCATTTCCCCGGAGTTGGTACCTGGAGAGGGCCTCTCCTACGGTGGGCTGCCTCTCAACCAGAACCTGACACACGAGGAAACGCCCGAGTTCGTCGAGTACTGGCGCGCGATCATGCTGCGCAAGTGGAGCATCCTTGCGCTTGCAGTGCTGGGCGCCGTCATCGCCTACGTGGCCGTTTCACAGATGGATCCTGTCTATCAGTCCAGTGCCACGTTACTGATCGAGATCAACCCAAAAAAACTAGTGCCGATCGGCGATCCCTACAATGCCGCGGGCTCTTACTATAAAGAGTACTTTCAGACGCAGGCAGAGGTCCTCAAGTCCCGTGAGGTCGCACAGCGAGTCATCACAAAGCTCAAGCTCACCAAGCATCAGGACTTCGATCCGCGCCAGGGAAAGCCGTCTGCACTCATGAAGTGGATGAACGCGTATTTCCCGGGTTTGGCAGCTTTATTCCGGAACCCTGCTCGCGTGGACGACCAGACGTCACTCGAGACCAAGGTACTGAAGAGGTTCGCTGACGGCCTGTCTATCGAGCCCGTACGCCTGAGCCAATTGGTCAAGGTAAGTTTCGAGGCCCACGACGCCACGCTGGCGGCCGCCGCTGCCAACGCAACTGCCGAAGCGTACATTCAGGCCGACTTGGATGCGCGTTACAAAATGAGCGAAAACGCCGGGCAATTGATCAGCCAACAATTAGCGGACCTCAATGCAAAATCGGATGCATCGGAGAAGGCGCTGCAGGACTACCGCGACCGGGAAGGCCTGCTCGACAACAAGAGCACGGTGCTCAGCGGTACCGGCAGGCAGCTAGATGCGTTTACCCAGGAGCTGGTGGACGCACGGGTGCGCCGCTCCAAGGCCGAACAGGCCCACAACCAAGTGAGGGCAGGCGAGGCGACCAATTACGAATCGGTGCCGGCCGTTGTCCAAAGCGCGTCAGTGCAGCGGGCCAAGGAGATCGAAGCCAAAGCGGAGAAAAAGGTTGCCGAAGTTTCGCAAGAATACGGGCCCGACCACCCGAGTTTTGTGGCGGCTAGCAGCGATTTGAGCGCTGCGCGAGCCAACACACGAAGACAAATTCAAAACCTGGTGGCGAGCGTTGTCAAGGAGTATGAAGCGGCTCGGGCAACGGAGAAGACGATTGGAGAGGCGCTGGCGCAGTCGAAAGGGACGATTCAGGACCTCAACCGGAAGGAGATCCAATTGGGTGTGCTCGAAAGGGAAGCCGTCACTAACCGCGATCTCTACCAGGCTTTCCTGTCCCGCTTCAAAGAAACCAGCGCCACCAAAGTTGCCCAAGAATCCAGTGCACGCCTCGTTGACCGAGCCGTGCCGGCCTTGTTGCCCATCCGGCCGGCCAAGGCATTAACGGTGGCGATTGCCGCGCTGTTCAGCCTGTTTCTTGGCGTGCTCGGCTCGCTACTCCTGAAGGCCCTGAACAATACGGTACAAACAAGCGGAGACGTCGAAGGGAAACTTCATCAGCCGTTCTTGGCCGCGTTGCCGGTGTTGCCTGGGAAGGACATAAACTTCGGCCGCGCCGTGCTGGATCACCCGCGCGATCTCTTTGCGGAATCGATACGCACTGCGTCGATTGCATTGCTGCTTTCCGCACTCGATACCCCGGCCAAGGTCGTCGCAGTGACATCGTCGGTACACCAGGAGGGCAAATCCACCTTCTCGATAAACCTGGCCTTTTCGCAGGCCAAAACCAAACGCGTGCTGCTCATCGAAGGCGACATGCGTCGCCCCTGTTTCGGGAAAGTGATGAACCTTTCGGGGGAGCAGAAAGGACTGTCGCAGCTAGTCTCAGGCGCCTGCACGCTCGAAGAATGTCTGCTGCAAGTCGACGGCACTGACCTTCATGTCATCCCCGCAGGACATATTCCCCCCGACCCACTGGACCTTTTAGTTTCCCAGAAATTCCGCGATGTGCTGGCCATGCTGCGCGATCGGTACGACATGGTCATTATCGACAGCCCGCCGGTGCAGTTGGTTTCCGATGCGCTGGTGATCGGCAGCCAATCCACCGGCCTGATCTACATCGTTAAGGCCGACGAAACACCGGCTCCGTTGGCGAGGGCAGGGCTCGAGCGCATCGCATCCGCGAACATCCACATCTTTGGTGTGGTGCTCAACCAGCAGGACTTTAAGAAAGCGGAGAAATATCACGGGGAGTACTCAGGCGTTGGGAGGTACGGGTATGGACCCGCGTATGGAGCGGACCTTGCGCACCACAAGCTTTTATTTAAACCCACTCGGCTTGAGCAGCGCGGACATGCGGCCGAAGATTCTGTGAGAACAGACGGCTCTGCCGGAATTCGCTAAACTATTGAAAAGATTAGGACTCATGTGGCGGAGAGAGGATTGTGGCCAAGCTTGAGCAGACGCCGCTGGCTCCGTGATAAAAGGAGTGGGCAGCACTACTTTATCAAAGGATGGCCATGAAAGCTGTGACTGCTGCCTGGTGAGCGAAGACCAGCAGCCGGGATTTAGCTGGCGGGGGCGTGTCGGTGGTCAACCCGTTCGTTTCGCCAATGCATGCGCTCCTTGCTTCCTTACTCAGTTCTAGCCGCTCATGAGGCAGATTATGCAGAACCTCAGGACTGGCGCCACCGAAGTGGCCGAGCTTCCCGCTCCGCGCGTAGGTGCAGGGCAGTTGTTGCTCCGCACCACCCGCACATTGGTTTCCGCCGGCACGGAGCGCATGCTGGTCGAGTTCGGCAAGGCCAATCTGATCGACAAGGCTCGGCAACAGCCGGACAAGGTTCGCCAGGTGCTCGACAAGCTGCGGACGGACGGTTTGCTGACAACGCTGGATGCTGTGCAAAGCAAGCTGGACCAGCCCATTGCGCTCGGCTACTGCAACGTGGGTGTGGTGGCGGAGCCGGGGCGCGGCGTCGAAGGCTTTGCAGTTGGGGACCGCGTCGTTTCCAACGGCAAGCACGCCGAGGTGGTGTGCGTGCCCAAAAACCTTTGCGCCCGTATCCCCGACGCCGTGCCGGACGATCAAGCCGCCTTTACCGTGGTGGCCGCCGTTGGCCTGCAGAGCATCCGGCTGATGAATCCCACGCTGGGCGAATGCGTAGTGGTGACGGGTCTGGGCGTGATTGGGCTGCTCGCGGTGCAACTGCTGCGGGCACACGGTTGCCGAGTGCTGGGGGTTGATTTTGATTCCGCGCGGCTGGCGATGGCCAGGCAGTTTGGCGCCGAGACGGTTGATCTTTCGCGCGGAGAAGATCCGCTAGCGGTCGCAGCAGCCTTTTCGCGAGGGCGCGGTGTGGACGGGGTGATCATTGCCGCGGCCACCAAGAGCAACGAACCGGTGAGCCAGGCCGCCCACCTGTGCCGCAAGCGTGGGCGCATCGTGTTGGTGGGGGTTACCGGACTTGACCTCTCCCGCGCCGATTTTTACGAGAAAGAACTGAGTTTTCAGGTTTCCTGCTCTTACGGGCCGGGGCGCTACGACGCCGCTTACGAAGAGGGCGGGCAGGATTACCCGGTGGGTTTCGTGCGCTGGACGGAACAGCGCAACTTCGAGGCGGTGCTGGACTTGATGGCAGCCGGGGCCCTGGAGGTGGCCCCGATGATCAGCCACCGGTTTGCGTTTGAAGAGGCGGAAGCCGCTTACGCGCTGCTGGACAGTGATGCACCGTCGCTAGGAATCTTGCTCACCTATTCCGCCCCGCAACAGGCGGCAGAAACCTTGATGCGGCGAACGGTTTCGCTAGGCGGTTTGCCAGCAGCGCCCGCCCGCGCCTGCGTGGGCTTTGTCGGCGCCGGTAACTACGCTGGGCGGATGCTGATGCCCGCGTTCAAGGCCGCAGGCGCTACGCTGCATACGGTGGTGACGACCGGCGGGGTCAACGGCTTGCACTACGGGCGCAAGTTTGGCTTTGCGCAGGTATCCACCGACCTCGACGCGCTGCTGGCGGATGCCACGGTAGATACGGTGGTGATCGCCACGCGCCACGACAGCCACGCCCGGCTGGTGCTGCAGACGCTGCTTGCCGGCAAGCATGTGTTTGTGGAAAAGCCGCTCTGCCTGAACCTCCACGACCTTACCAAGATTGAAGTGGCCTTGGCGACGCGACCGGCGCAGCGGTTGATGGTGGGCTTCAACCGCCGTTTTGCGCCGCAGGTAGTGCGGATGAAGACGCTTCTGGAGACCGTGGCCGAACCCAAGAGCTTTGTGATGACGGTGAATGCGGGTGCGATCCCGCCTGATCACTGGACCCAAGATAAGGATATTGGCGGGGGTCGTATCGTGGGAGAAGGTTGCCACTTCGTGGATCTCTTGCGCCACCTGGCCGGCGCGCCGATCGTGGCGCACTCGGCAGTCGCGCTCGGGCGCAATGCGGCCCTGTCCGTGACGGCCGACAAGGCCATGCTGACGCTGCAATTCGAGGATGGCAGTGTCGGCACCATCCACTATCTGGCCAACGGCCACAAGGCCTTCCCGAAGGAGCGGCTGGAGGTATTTTGCAGCGGGCGGGTGCTACAGCTCGACAACTTCATCAAGCTTAAGGGCTGGGGCTGGAAAGGATTCACCAAGAGGAATCTTTGGCAGCAGGATAAGGGAGTACAAGCCTGTGTGCAGGGGTTTCTCGACGCTATACGCAGCGGCGGTGCGGCGCCCCTGAGCCCGGAAGAATTGATTGAGGTCAGCCGCGTCTCCATCGAACTGGGAGAGGCGCTGGGATGAGCTCGCTAGTCGCGCGACTGGACCGGCCGTGGTATCCCGGCTTCCACCAGCGCAATTGGGACGAACGCCGGGGAGCCAACGTCGCTGGGATTCCTTACGAGAACGACCGCTTCGATCTGGTGTTTTCAGACAACCTGCTGGAGCATCTGGCGGAACCCCTCGCGGTATTTCGCGGGGTGGCGCGTGTGCTCAAGCCGGGCGGTGTCTTTTTCTTCAAGACGCCGAACAAGTGGCACTATACACTAGGACCATGGACCGCTAAACGAATAGCAGCGGTTATCGAAGGCTCGAGTCAGGACTGAAGCTCTACATTCGGCGAATCTGATGAGGATTCTGTTTTTTACCCATTATTTCCCTCCTGAGGGTAACGCGCCGGCCTCGCGTACTTTTGAAAACTGCCGGCACTGGGTCCGGGCAGGCTGTCAAGTCACAGTCGTTACTTGCGCACCGAACGTTCCTGACGGGAAAGTCTACGAGGGCTATCGCAATCGCTTGCGCCATCGCGAGATTATGGACGGCATCGAGGTTATACGGGTCTGGACCTATCTGGCCTCCAACAAGGGCACGTTGCCGCGGATCTTAAATTTCGTGTCTTACATGGTTTCAGCCGTCTTTTTTGCGCTTTTTCTCAAGCGCCCTGATATCGTCGTTGCGACTTCGCCGCAGTTTTTTTGTGGCTGGGCGGGGGTCTGGTACCACCGACTGCGCGGCATACCGTTCGTGCTTGAAATTCGCGATCTTTGGCCGGAAACGATTATCGCGATTGGGGCAATGCGCAACCGCCGTCTGCTGCGTTTCGTGGAATGGCTGGAAAAACGGATGTACCGCGCGGCCGATCGCATCGTTACCGTGGGCGGCGGCTACCGTGAGAAGTTGCTGGAACGTGGTGTAGCGGACGACAAGATCGACATCGTGATGAACGGCGCAGACCTACATCTGTTTACGCCGCGCCCGGCCGACCCGGCGTTAAAACGCGCATACGGACTGGAAAACCGTTTCGTCTGCGCTTACGTAGGAACACTCGGGTTGTGCTCCGGCCTGGATGTCGTGCACCGCGCTGGCGCAATCCTGAAACGCGAAGGCAGGGGCGATATCCGATTTCTATTGGTCGGCGATGGCGCGGTTCGCGAGGATCTGATTGCGGAGGCGCGAAGCCTAGGGGTGGACAATGTCGTTTTCGCCGGTCGGCAACCGAAGAACACCATTCCAGATTTCATAGCGCTCGCCGACGTTTGCCTGGCCCACCTGCAAAGGAACGATCTGTTCAAGACCGTCATGCCTTCCAAGATTTTCGAAGCCGCGGCAATGCGCAAGCCTATCGTGTTGGGCGTGGAAGGGTTTGCGGCGGATCTGCTTCAGGCGGCCGGAGGAGGGGTATGCATCGAACCCGAAAACGAAGTCGAACTTGCCCGCGCTCTCACTCGTCTGGCTGACGAACCAGCGCTTGCTGCCCAGTATGGCGAGAATGGGTATAACTACGTGAACAATCATTTCGACCGTCGCTTGTTAGCGGAACATTATTTGGGGATACTGCGGAGGATGGTGGGCGGGCTTCGCGACACATGAAGATCCTTATCCTGACACAAGAAGAAAATTTATATCTGCCAAACTCATTTGCACAAGTCTGCCGAGCTTATCCCGCGGACATAGCCTGCATCGTTGCGGCTCCTGCCATGAGCACGCACGGCGGCCCGATCAAGGGATTTTTCCGGCATCTACGACTATTTGGCTTCAAAGGTACGGCGATCATGGCCTGTCGAGTAGTGCGGGCGAAATGGCTGAACCTGAACCACAAGACAGCCGAGCACGGTCCGTTTCATTCAATCGCCGCTGTCGCCCGGACCTTCGGCATTCCCTATCACGCCATCGGCAGCGTTAATACTGACTTGGCGCCGATTCTTGACAAGTTTGTGCCAGAGCTCTTGATTTCGATCAGCTGTCCGCAGATCATCGGCAAAGCGATCCGCCAGCGGCTTCCACGAGGCTGCATAAACGTACATGGCGCGCCGCTGCCGCGCTATCGTGGTTTAATGCCCGCTTTCTGGGCGCTAAAATACAATGAAGCAGTGACGGCGGTCACCGTTCATGACCTAAGCGACAAACTCGATAACGGCAGTATCCTCGCGCAGCGTGAAGTCGCGATCAGCCCAGGAGACACTTGGGACAGCCTGGTGCGTAAGACCAAAGCAGCCGGGGCGGAATTGCTGGTCGAGGTGATCCGCCAGATTCAGGACGGGCGCGAGCAGCGGCGACCGAATCTCGATGAGCAAGCGACTTATTTTTCCTTTCCTACGGCGGCTGACCGCCGGGCATTCGTGAAGTCCGGGCGATGTTTTTTTTAAGATTTACATCATGACATTCGAGACATCGCAGAATCTTCTTACCGTCGACGTGGAAGATTGGTTTCATATCCTCGATAGTTCGGCCGTCCCGCCGCTGGAACGATGGGAAGAGCTGGAAAGCCGGGTGGCGGCCAATGTCGAGCGTATTCTTGCCATGCTCGATCACAAGGGGGTCAAAGGCACGTTCTTCTGGTTGGGCTGGGTCGCGCAGCGCCACAAGTCGCTGGTGCGCGCTTGCCACGCCGCGGGTCACGAGATCGCCAGTCACGGCCATGATCACGTACTGGCGTACCAGGTCGGTGAGCGGAAGTTTCTTGACGATATCGTTCGTGCCAAGGCCATGCTGGAGGACATCCTCGGTCAGTCGGTCAAAGGTTTTCGTGCGCCGGGGTTCGGCATCACCGAGGGGGCCGAATGGGCGTTCGACGTCATCAAACGAGCGGGTTACAACTACGACTCGAGTGTCTTTCCGGCCACGCGCGGTCATGGGGGACTGGCTGATGCGCAACGGGGCCCACATTGGATCGAAACCCAGGAGGGGCGCCTGGCGGAAATCCCGCAATCGGTGGTCAGTTTGGCGAACCGCCGATTCAGCTTATTCGGCGGCGGGTATCTGCGGTTGGCGCCGCTGCCTCTCATCCGCTGGGGTATACGCCGATTGCGTCGAAGCGGGCAGCCGCTGGTTATTTACATCCACCCGCGCGAGGTCGATCCGGCGCAGCCGCGCCTGGCGCTCGGCTACAAGCGTTCGTTCAAGTGCTACGTCAACCTGGAGAGCACGCTCCCGAAACTGGAGACGCTGTTTAATATCGGCAGGTTCATGCGCATGGACGAATACGCGAAAGCATTTTTTGGGGAGGACTTGCAGGCGGCATGACGCTGGATTACACCAAACCAGCGAGTCGATCATCAGCCGCCGGAATCGACACCTCGCGCTTCCGGAGTCAGTGGCCAAGCGGGACGCTGCGTCGTGGCGTGCTGGACCAGGGCGGGATAGACCGCGGCGAGCGACTGGGGTTGCGGAACACCAGATCAGTGGCCCATTCGCTCTAATAGGCCGACCAGTAATATCGCGGCCAGGGCTTGAAGATGCACCCCCGCGCCGTGGATTGAGCGTTCGGGTGATGGCGTCGAGGCCGCGTTTCCAGCCGATCTTGAGCTGACGGTCCATCAGGCGCTGGCCAAGGCAGGGTTGCCCAGTACACGCGCAGCACGCACTGCACGAGCCATTTCGAGTCCTTCATGAGAGGGTAAGGCGATGATCTCCGTCCCATTCGGATTCCCGGTGCATGGCGCGCCGTTTGATTATTGCCGCTGGACACCTGACGGTCTGGTTGCGGAACTGCAACAAGCCGGTTTTTCTGTGGAACGTGTGGTCTTGATGGGCGGCACTTTCCCTGCTCTCACGCTGAACACCTGGTTCTGGTTGCGTTATGACCTAGGGCACGGGGGGTCGGCGCCTCATGCGCTCGCATGTGCAATGCCCTTACTACTCGTTGTTCAGGCAATTGGAAATGCCATTGCAGTGCTCTTGGACCGTTTGGATAAGAAAGGGGCCTTTCCCCTAGCTGTCGCAGTATTGGCCATGGAACCCAGCCAAGACCATCACTGAAATCGCGTATCGCGGTTATTGAATGTGTGGAATGCAGGCCAATACGGTTTTAAGGGACCGATCTCCGTTGAACCAATTAGGCAGATGGTTCATGGCATCGCCCATCGCGGCCCTGACGACCGCGGCCTTTGTCGTCTCCGAACGGCGCATGTGCCCTCGGCCATGCCCGCCTGAGCATCGTCGATCTCAGCCCAGCCGGCCATCAGCCGATGCTCGATCCAATCACGGGCAACGCCATCGTCTTCAACGGCGAGATTTACAACTTTCAGTCCTTGCGTAAGAACTGCGAGTCCTCGGGGGACGTGTTCAAGTCCCACTCCGATACCGAAGTGATTCTCGCCCTCTACCGACGCCATGGCATCGATTGCCTGAAGTTTCTGCGCGGCATGTTTGCCCTGGCGATCTGGGATGAGCAACTCCAACAGCTTTTCCTGGCCCGTGACCGGGTAGGCAAGAAGCCCCTCAATTACGCGGTCACGAAAACAGGACTAGCTTTCTGCTCCGAACTGCATCCGCTCTCCCGCCATCCGGGCGTGGACAACGGGATGGACCTGGAGGCTCTGGAGCTTTACCTGCAATGCCAGTTCATCCCCGCACCTTGGACCATCTATTGCGGCATTCGCAAGCTGCCGCCGGCCCATTCCGCCGTGTATGACCACAATGGCTTGAAGATCGAGAAATATTGGGAGATCGATTATCGCAACAAGATCCGCATCAGCGAAGCCGACGCCTTGGACGCGCTGGAGGAAAAGCTGACCGAGGCCGTTCGCCTGCGCATGATCGCTGACGTTCCGCTGGGCGCGCTGCTGAGCGGCGGCGTCGATTCCAGCGTGGTCGTTGCGTTAATGGCCAAACTCAGCAACGAACCGGTGCGCACCTTCAGCATCGGTTTCGAAGCAGAAGCCTTTAACGAACTGCCTTGGGCACAACAAGCCGCCGAGCGCTGCGGGACCCGCCATCATCCCGAAATCGTCAAAGGCGATGTGGAGCACCTGTTACCCACGCTAGCCCGGCACTATGGCGAGCCCTACGCGGATCCCTCCGCAGTCCCATCGTTCTTCGTCTCAGAGGCTGTGAAAAAATTGTTTGCAGGGGGATCGCCAATTGATCATGAATATGCGATCTTAGCACCATGAGCAAAG
>MUGK01000034.1 GCA_002007425.1 Chromatiales bacterium USCg_Taylor
CAATCAAGCGGTCCAGGAGGAACTGTTGCATTACCTGGCGGCTTTGAAAGCTGCGTGAGATCGCCATCAACCGAGATTTATGCAACGCTAGGGTAAACTCAGTGCATTTGATCTCGAAGTGCTCGCCACTGAAGAAGTCGACTGGATCGCGTGGGCACGGGAGCATAAGCTCCTTCCTGAGTCCGATCAGCCACTTCGATAAGCGATTTAGCCGATTCATCGCAGAGTCTTGGAGACACGCTGTGCGTGTCAGGTCGGTGGGTTACGGGCTGCGCCCTAACCCACCCTACGAATCATTCGGGTTGCATGAGGCAAATCCTACACATCGACATGGACGCGTTTTTCGCGGCCGTGGAGCAAAAGCGGAACCCGGATCTCGCGGGCAAACCCGTCGTCATCGGTGGCCGGGGTGATCCGCGCGAACGGGGCGCCGTATCGACTGCCTCGTACGAAGCTCGAAACTACGGGATCCACTCCGCCATGCCCCTCCGCGCGGCCTTCAGGCTTTGTCCGCAGGCAGTGTTTTTAGCGGTGGACTATGAGCTGTACGCGCGCGTCTCAGCGATCATCAAGGCTATACTGCGAGACTTCACCCCGCTGGTCGAAGATGCCGGGCTCGATGAGGCGTACTTGGATATCACCGGCGTCGAACCGGCGCCGGAGCAGCTTGCAACTAAAATAAAACAACGCATTCGGGAACGGACCGGTCTTAGTTGCTCGATCGGGATCGCGCCGAACAAGCTGCTTGCCAAAATCTGTTCCGATCTCGACAAGCCGGATGGTCTGACCGTCCTCACCGAAGCGGAGTTGAAAAATCGCATTTGGCCGCTGCCGGTTCGCAGCCTACCTGGCATCGGGCCGGTCACGGCGGAGCGCCTAGTTCCGATGGGCGTGACCACGATCAGACAACTTGCTCGCCTCCCGCTTGCCGATCTGGTGAAGGAGTTCGGGCCAGCGCACGGCGAGCTTCTCTATCTGAGCTCACGGGGCGTCGATCGACGGCCCGTGGTGACGCATAGGGAACCGAAATCCCACAGCCGGGAGCGCACCTTCCAACACGATATCGGGGACCCGGAAACGCTCGCGAGCGTGATTGCGACGCTGGCGATCGAAGTGGCCGACGACCTGCGCAAAGACGGCTGTGGAGGCACAACCGTAGCCCTAAAAGTGCGTTTCAGTAATTTCGAAACCCATACCCGCGAGAAGACCTTGGACCAACCGACCGATTCCAGCGACCTTATCCGGCAAGCCGCCTTCGATTGTTTGCGGCGAGTTGCGTTCAGCAAAAAGGTGCGGCTCATCGGTATTCGCGTCGGCGGGCTCGAAAAACCGCGCTTCCAGTAACGCCATTAACCCGGCCAGGATCTCCCCGCGGGCGCTCCGTAGTGAAAGCTATCACATGCCGGTGCATGACTGGTGGCATGGACGCGGTGTTTCTGCGTAATATTCAACCTGCGGCCCCGCGCTGTCTTGGGGAGGCGCCAGTAGAATTAGGCGCACGGTGTTGTGGTCCATCGAGTTAAGTGTATATTCTAGAGTAAGGACCCTATGCAATATATAAAAATACAATTCTGGGCCCGCCTCACCGCGCCGCGCTTTCTCATCCTCTATTGCGGATTGCTGGGCTTGATCATCCCGCTTTGGGTCATCATAACCTATGCGCCTTACGAGGATTTCCGCGCGATTTTCATCGTCGTGCTCATATTGATGGGTTTCGGCTTCGGCATCAATGAATTATGGCTGCAAACCACCGACATCGAGCAATTCCAAAAAGAACTCCAAGCACTGGATAATAACCTGCCCGCCGAAGAGCAACTCGACACCTTGAGCCCCGCGCTCTACCGCATTGTCCATGGCCGGCTTTACGAGGGTGTGCAGGTGAGTAGTTTGCGCGCACCGTACACGCCCTATTTGATCGGCGCGTTGATCTTGCTCGGCCTGATTGGGACCTTCATCGGTTTGGTCGACACCTTGAGCGGTACGCGCGAGGCGCTGCAGTCCACGGCCGAACTGGAAACCTTGCGCGACTCGCTGCTGGCCCCGATTGCCGGGCTGGCACGCGCGTTCGGTACCTCGGTCTCGGGGGTGGCGACCTCGGTAGTCCTGGGCTTGGCGGCTACGCTGACGCGGCGCGAGGAAAGCCGCCTTAATTATCTTGTCTCGGGCCTCGCCGCGAGCTCGTTGACCCAGCTTCATCCGGTTTCGCGGCAGACGGTGGCGCTCGAAAAGCTGGTCGAACAGGGAACGGCCGTTCCCTCTGTGGTGGAGCGTTTTCAGGATGCCGTGACGGGCTTGATGTCCGCGCGCGATGATACCCGTAACGCTCAGGAGTTGCTCGCGAATCACGTCGCCGGCGCCATTAGCGAGAAGGTGGAGCTTATCCGGGCGGATTTAAACGTCGCCGTGAAACGCTTTGGCGCCGAGATTGAACCCGCCATCAAGGGCATACTCGTGCATGCGGCGGGCGTTATGGACGATGCCGGTAAAGATCTTTTTTCCAAAGTCCAGGCCCGCTTCGATAGCGGTACGCAACGCGATCAGGAACAACGTGGTGAGCGCTTGAAGTTGTTTGAATTGGAGCGGCAAGCTCGAAGCGTGCAAGAGCTTCAACATTTCGACAAGTTAGCTGTCCATGCCCAGGAGCTTACCGGCGCGCTGCAAGCGTATGTGGAAACGACCGGTAAACACTATTCCGGTTACCTGGAGAAGTTGGAACAGCATGTGGCCGCGATCGATGCAAGCTGGCGCCATGACGCCGAAAGCCGGCTCAAGGAGGGCGAGACCCAGCGCCGGGCGCTCGATAGTCATCTCGACGCCGTTCGCACTCGATTCACCCAGGAGTCCGAAGCGCTGGCGACACAGCACCAGGATCTCCTGGGACGGATGACCCAGCACTACCAGGATCTGGTGACCCGTTTTGACCAACAGACTTCCACGTTCGCCGATCAGGCCGCCAAGACCCTATCCGAAATGTCGCTTAAGTATGCGGTAATCGTCGATCGGCACGAGGAAGATCGCCAGCAATTGCGCAAGACCTGGGGCATTGAACAGGGCCGGCAACAGCGGCAGTTCGACTCCATGTTGGAAAAGATGCGCGAGGATCTCCAGGATCGCCGGCGCGCCGATACCGAACAGATCACCAGCCTCAATGCCTGGGCGCAGCAGTTGGTTAAACGCGTGGAGCTTGGCATCGCGGACAAAGCCGCCGGTTGGGATGCGCATTTTAATAAGCTCATCGCGGCGCTGGCGGAGACCGCGGAAGCTTTGCACTACGGAGAACGGGCGCGTATCAAGGAATTCAAGGAGATCGTGCAGGTGATTTCCGAAGCGGACAAACATCGCGGTGACGAATTGCGGCGTTTGATCACGGCCCTGCGTGAATCGAGTTAGATACGGCGCCGAGCTCCCATGAAGATCTCACCGACGCCGCCCGCCGATGAAGGCATGGATGCCACCCCCGCGTGGAGCATCTGGCCGGCGATCGCCGATATCATGGTCGGCCTGCTCGGGATCTTCGTATTGCTTTTCGTATGGTCCACGGTGCTGCAAATCGAGTTAGCGGTGCAACTGCGGGAAGAAAAAGAAGCTCGCCAAGCGGAAGCCAAGCGCTTGGCCGCGTTGGAGCGCGCCTTGGCGAAACCGCTGGCCGAAGGACGTATCACCCTCAAGGAAGGCCGCATCGGGATGCAGGGCAGCGTGCTGTTTCAGTTGGGATCGGCGGAGCTTTCCGCCGAAGGCCAGCAACTGATCGTAAACGTAGCCACGCCGTTGCGGATCTTTATGGAACAGGGAGAGATGAACGTGATGGTGAGCGGCTTTACCGACGACCAGCCGTTGCGCGGGATCACCAGCCCGTTCCGGGATAATTGGGAGCTATCGACCGAGCGGGCATTGACCGTCATGCGCGCGCTGATTGCGGCGGAGTTCCCTAGCGGCAAGATTTTTGCCGCCGGATTCGGCGAGACCAAACCCATCGCCGCCAACATCTCCGATGCAAACCGCGCCCGTAACCGGCGCGTGGAGATCACGCCCGTTCCGACGCTGGAATCGATTCCAAAATAGACGCTCTTCACTAGATCCCGAGCGCAGTAGATTTATTGACAAACTCTCAGGCTAAGTGCATGAACCAAGCGATAACACGATCTCTATGAAGATCAGCAGGATGATGATCCACTCTAGGACTTCCATCCGGACCGCCGCCAAACGATCGGCCATCTTCTCGTAAATGCTCTCGAGCGTATCCAGGTTGCGCAGAATACTCGAATCCCATTCGGCCAAATGGAAGCGTTGGGACACCAGGCGGTAAACGCGCGCGAGATATTGGTCGCCTAGAAGCTTCAACGCGTTATTTACGCCCTCGAATAAGATCGCGCCGTCGACTTGCAGTTGCCCGATGTTCTCGAGATCGGTGCTGGGTCTCAAGACCTTGATGAAGCGTTTATAGGACCGGGTGAGACTTTCATAAGCGCGACCCAAAGCCTGATCGAGGCGCGAGTCCAGATAACGCATCTCCACCAGCTCGACGTTGGCGAATTCCAGCACCGCCCGGACGTCATCCCCATTGGCATCGAAAAGTATGGAGGCGTGCCAATCGATGATCGCCAGGTCGCCTGGGCCGAAGGAGATGCGATGGGAAATCGCGTCGCTGACCTCTTCTTCGGATAACTCACCTCGTTCGGCGCGCAGGATCTGAGCAAGTTGCTGGGCGCGAGACAAATAAAAACCTTTTACGTCGACGAGCTCGCCGAAGGACTCGATTTCGAAGATCACATAATCTTCCACAAATTCCGCGATGCTCTGGCGATCGACCGCCGCGCCAATGACCTGGAGCAGCCGCTCGACCCGGCGCCGCGCGTCGGCCAATAGCTCGGCGTTGGCATACAGAGTTTCGCTGAGATCGAGCAGGAAGTCGAAGGGCCCGATGAGCGGGATGCTGTAGGCAACCGAAACGGCTCCGAAATCGTACAAGACCAGATCCACATTGGAACGCGTCTCAATGGCTCCGAGCATAAGCGGCGTCGTCTCCTCGGAGACCCGCAGCGGCGCCGGTTGATAATCAAAATACCGCGGCGCCCTGCGTTTGTGCCGGAGCGCGGCGCGCTCCGTGGCGACGATCCGCTGGGTACGATCGAGATCGATGGCGACCGCCACATCGAAGGCGAATAAGGCATAGCAATTTCCGCTCTTTATCTCCATGCGCTGAGAGCTTGTGAATAAATCTACTGCGCAGCCCCTTCTCAATAGCCGCGCGCCGTAAGGTAGTGCTCGATATCTTCCCGCGCGAAGCCAAGCTTGCGCGCCACTCTGTCCGCATGGCTGACCTTGGAGATCCCCTCGATGAGGCGGTACGTGGGGGCCTCGTGGCTAAAATTGACCTGCCGGTACAGTCCGATCCGATGCTTGCGAAAACGCTCGACCAATTCGTGGTTATGGGTGATTAGAATCGTCGTATTCCCGATGCGCCGGAACCCGTTCAAGATTGCATGCGAGATCGTGAGCTTTTCCTCGTAGGTCGTCCCCTCGGCCATCTCATCGAGGATCACGAACGAGCGCGGCGTGGTGGCGAGGAAGATCTCCTTGGTGCGCTGTAATTCCGTCCCGAAGCGGCCCTCGAGATCGGCGAGCGAGCCCGTTTCCGGGGTTTGATAATAGATGCGATCGGCGACAGCCATCTCGGCGTCCGCGGCCGGCACATAACACCCGATCTGCGCCAAGAGCTGCACCTGGGCGAGGGTCTTGCAGAAGGCCGTCTTGCCGCCGCTGTTCGGACCCGTGACGAAACCCAAACGCGCCGCGCCGAGGTCGATATCGTTGGCGACGTAGGCCGGATTGCTTTTGGCCAAGACCGGATTTCTCACCTGCTTAAGGGCCAATCTATGGTGGCCCGCATTGAGGATCCGCGGTAATACCATGGCGCTCCCGAAGCCGCTGGAATATTGATGGAACGCGAGCAACTCATCGATCGCGCCCAAAGCGCCCAGGGTGTTTCGCGTCTCCTCGGCCTCGCGGAAGCGATCTCGCAGCGGATAAATGAAGCTATCGCGATCGAAGCCTCCCACGGCCGGCACGTAAAACGCGAGCAAGGGCAGCAGCGCAACCATGAGCACCGGATTAGCCGGCGTCGCGATATAAGCGGCTAGCCAGGGGTTGGTCAGCATGAAATACCCAAGGGCGGCCGCCCCCAACAGCAGCGGTTTAAACAGCGACGGCCGAAAGCGGATCGCCGGTAAATAGCGGCGTTTCTCGCGGCCGAGCTTCAGCCCACGCTCGGTCAGGTACACGGGACCGCGCATCCACGCATGTGCCGCCGTTGCCTCGTAACCGCGGATCGCTTCTACCCGGGCCGCAAGATAGGGGCTTTCGGGCGTCGGCAGATGCCGCGCGTCGCCGGCCAGTTCAAGCATAAAGCGCGTGCCGCGCTTGTAGGCCGCATAGCCGTAACCTTCGTACTCCATCTTGTTGGGTGTGGCCCCCAGAAACCCCATGAAGCTACCGAAGAGTAACTCGTAAAAAGGCTGCTCGCGGATCGCGGCGGCTGTGACAAACTGCCGCAGCCGCTCTCGTAGCGAGGCGTTCGATTCGAGCTCGCGCAAGGCCTCGTGTTTGCAACGGATCGCCTCCGCTGAAACCGAGGGGTAGGCTAACGAATGATACAGCGTCGCCTGCCCGGCACGGGTATGGCAGCCGTTGACGGTATCGAAGATTCGATCCACCTCTAGGATCCGGAAGCTTGCGGCATCGAGCACCCCCGGGCGGAGGCCGCCGAGCGCGCGCACCGAGCTTGTGACATCGCGGTTGCGCGCGATGCTCTCGTAGAAATCTCTAACGGCTTCACTCATAGTCCGCCCCCGAAGTCAATTTAGATTTCGCCACCACGGGGTGTGCAACCCCGTGGGGCGACCAAAGGGGAGAGGTGCACCTCTCCCCTTTGGAAACCCCCGCTAAGGTCCCCGCGGCAAGACCGCGGGGAATAGATTTTACCGTTGGGTATTGTATGCCAGCGGCTTGACTAAATCGAAAGCTGCGCCCTCCCGGTCAAAACGATTGCAAAACCGCGTGAGATGAGAATAATAACGCGGCCATGAGCGCGGATATCCTCATCGACGTACAACACCTCTACCGCTACTACGGCGGGGTCTGCGCCGTGAATGACGTGAGCTTTTCTGTCCGCCGCGGCGAGGTATTGGGTATTCTGGGTCCCAACGGCGCCGGAAAAACCAGCACCATGCAAATGATCAGTGGGACTCTGGCCCCAAGTGCCGGCGGCATCACGGTCGGCGGTATCGACATCCTCGAATCACCGAAGGCGGCCAAAGCCAATCTCGGCTATCTTCCCGAGCATCCGCCCTTGTATCGGGACATGCGCGTAGATGAATACCTCCTTTATTGCGCGCGGCTGCATCGGATCCACCGCCATCAATGCGACGCCGTGCTCGCCAAAACCAAGTCGCGCTGCGCCTTAGGGGACGCCGGACAGCGGCTCATCGGCAACCTGTCGAAGGGCTATCAGCAACGCGTCGGAATCGCGCAGGCGATTTTGCACGCACCCGCGGTGGTGATTCTCGATGAACCGACGATCGGGCTCGACCCCATCCAGATCCGGGAGATCCGGGATCTCATCGGCGAGCTGCGCGGCGATCACAGCGTTATCCTCTCGACCCATATCCTTCCCGAGGTGCAAGCGGTCTGCGACCGGGTGCTGATCATTCACCAAGGCCGCTTGGTGCTGAACGACTCCGTGGAGCGCCTGACGCATCAACAGTCGGTGACCGGGCTTCGCATTGCCCTGCGGCAACCGCCCGATGTAGCGCAACTGCAAGCCATCGCGGGCGTGGAACAAGTCGAGCGATTGGACTCCAACCGCTTTCTCCTGCACCATCCCCCGGATCGAAATCCCGCGGATGGCGTGGTCGATCTCGCGGTCGAGCGGCGCTGGGGCTTATTCGAGCTTGTTCCCGAAACACGTTCGCTGGAAGAGACCTTCGTACAACTGACCGCCGGTGAGAGGCTGGCAGGAGGGGAGCAGGAGGCGTTCCCATGATCGCGGTCATCGCCGATCGCGAGTTCCGCGCACTTTTCGGATCGCCTTTGGCATGGGCGATCCTTGCCGTGGTCCAAGTGCTCCTCGCCTACATTTTTCTAACGCGCATCCAGCTCTTCGTGGAATTTCAGCCGCGTCTTTTGGGCCTGGAACGCTCTCCGGGACTGACCGATATCGTCGTCGCCCCGCTCTTTGGCAGCGCCGGCATCGTGCTCCTCCTGGTCGCGCCCATGCTCACCATGCGCATGATCGCCGAGGAACGGCGTACCGGGACTTTGCGGCTCCTCTACGCCGCCCCGGTTTCCATGCTTGAGATCGTGCTTGGGAAATTCCTCGGACTCATGGCCTTTTTCCTGGTGACGCTGCTGATGATCGCCACCATGCCGCTGTCGCTGCTCCTCGGCGGCGGCCTCGACCTCGGACAGTTCGCTGCGGGATTTTTGGGTCTCGGTTTGCTATTGGCGGCGTTTGTCGCCGTGGGGCTGTTCCTGTCTTCCGTGACCGACCATCCCACCGTCGCGGGGATCGCGAGCTTCGGCGCGCTCTTGCTCCTTTGGATCATCGAGTGGCCCGGCGGATCCGAGGAAGGCGCCGGCCTGTTTGCCTACTTATCCATGGCGCGTCACTTTCAATCCTTGCTCAAGGGGGTGTTCAATTCGGTGGACGTGTTTTACTTTTTTCTGCTGATCGCCGTGTTCCTGATTCTCACCGTGTGGCGGCTGGATGCGGACCGGCTGCAACACTAGGAAACAATACGTCTCAGGATGTTGATCTCCGCCAAGACCCGCCGTCATCTCCGTATCAACAGCACGCTGTTCGCCGTGTTCCTCATCGGGATAGCAGGCATGCTCGCGTGGCTCAGCACCCGCTATGGCATCACGGCCGATTGGACCAGCACCGGCCGCCATACCCTGTCGGAAGCCAGCGCGGCTCTGCTGAAACGTTTGCATAAGCCGGTGGAAATAACGGCCTATGCCCGGCCCGATCCCGCGCTCCGCGATCTGATCCGGGACCTCGTGGACCGTTACCGCCGCGTTCAGCCGAATATCACGCTGCGCTTTGTGAACCCCGACACCGCGCCTGATGAGCTGCGCGAGCTCGGCATTCGTGTGGACGGAGAGCTCGTGGTGCGCTATGCCAGCCGTGGCGAACAGGTGCAGGAACATAGCGAAGAAGCGTTGAGCAACGCGTTGCAGCGGCTGCTGCGCACCGAGGAACGTTGGATCGTGTTCCTCGAAGGCCACGGCGAGCGCGATCCCCAGGGCGATGCCAACCACGATCTATCGCAATGGACGCAACGTTTGACTAGCCGCGGACTTAAGGTGCAAGGGCTCAACCTCGGCGCCAACGCGCTTATCCCCGACAACACGTCTGTGCTGGTGATCGCCAGCCCGCAGGTCCGGCTCCTGCCCCGCGAAATCGATCTCGTCCTGCGCTACCTCGACCGGGGCGGTAATCTGCTCTGGCTGACCGAGCCCGGCTCGCTCCAGGGCCTCGAAGGCCTTGCCGAGGCGCTCGGCCTGGTTCTGGAACGCGGTACGATCGTGGATCCCGCCACGGCGCTTTTCGGCATCGATCATCCCGCCATCGCACCGGTGACGAGCTACGGCCCCGAGATCCCCGTCGCCGGGTCCCGGTTTATCACGGTATTTCCCTACGCTCGTGCCATCAAGCTAAATCCCAAGAAGGGCTGGCGGGGCGCGCCCATCTTGAGCGTCGGATCGCAAACCTGGGCCGAGACCGGCAAGCTCGAAGGCGAGATCGCTTACGATCAAGGCAAGGATCTACAAGGGCCGCTCGATATCGGCGTGCGCCTGACGCGTGAACAGCCAGCGTTGGAAAAAAGCGCGGCAACGGATAAAAACGCCAAAGAAACCGACGAACAGCGCATCATCGTGGTCGGTGACGGCGATTTTCTATCCAACAGTTATCTCGGGAACAGCGGCAACCTCGACCTCGGCCTCAGAATCATCAACTGGCTCGCCACGGATGATATTCTCGTCGATGTACCCGCCCACCGCAGCGTGGATACCAAGCTCGATCTGACTGATACCGAAACCGCGATCATCGGCTTCGGATTCCTGTTCCTGATGCCGGCCTTGCTCGCGGGCGTCGGGTTCTACGTGTGGCTGCGGCGCCGGCGCGCATAGCGATGAGTGTCATAGGCGCGCGGCTGCGCCTCAATGCCATCTTGCTGGCGGTACTCTCAGTGCTTGTATTCGTCGTGATCTCGGAACCGGGCAAGCAAGAGGAAGCACCCCGGGCTAAGATCAGCTCCATCGCGCCGAAAAGCGTGACCAGCATCCGAATCACCCGTCCCGGGGGAGGAAACGTTGAGCTTCACAAAGAAGCCGGCCACTGGTTGTTAAAACAACCCTTCTCGGTGCGCGCCGATGAACCGCGGGTCCAGGCTCTACTCGACTTTTTGGAAGACGAGAGTCAAGACGCGTTCCCGGCCAAGGATCATGATCTCAAGCGCTTCGGCCTCGCAGATCCGGCGATAAGCTTGCAATTCGACGACTCGCTCTTTGCCTTCGGAGACGCGAATCCCTTGAGCGGCCGGCGCTACGTGCTTCACAAGGACACGATTCACCTCACCGCCGACACGATTTACGCGGCCCTAACGGGCTCGGCGGAGGATCTCGCGAGTCCGCGTCTCCTCGAAGAGGGAACCGAGCCGGTCAAATTGACCTTGCCGAAATATGTGCTTTCAGCCAGCGGCCAGGGCGGCTGGACATTGTCGCCGCCCGACCCGCAGATAAGCTCCGCTGCGCTGGAAAAGCTGGTAAATGAATGGCGGTATGCGCAGGCTCTTGGCGTCCGCCGGAAGCAGGTAAGAGCATCGCAAGGGACAATAAGGATCGAGTCTCAGGCAGGGACACCGGTCCAGTTTGAGATCCTTGCGAAAAACCCTGAATTCATCTTGGCGCGTTCCGATCTCGAGTTGGAGTACGCAATGCCCGCCGAGACGGGTCAGCGTCTGCTCGAACCTCAAAAGGCTACCAAGCCACCCGCGGCGGCGAAGAGTACACCCGGCCCCGCCCGAAAGCCGATAGCCCCCCAACGCTAGCGGCGTAGCAGACTGCGTGCGCGGCCAAGCCCGGACCGATAGGACCAGATCGGCTTAAGCCGCCGCTTGACCCAAATGATCGGCGAGCGCCACGCGATCGCGGCCTTCCCGCTTTGCCTGAGAAAGCGCGTGCTCCGCGAGCTGCAGCAATTCCTCCGGGCTCAAATCCATCTCGGAGACACGGGTAGCGACGCCGAGGCTTACGGTCACGTGGGGCGCGACAGTCGAATGGGCATGGGGTATGTCGAGGTGCGCTATCGCGGCGCGGATCGACTCTGCCAGAATTATCGCGCCCATCTGGTTGATCTCAGGAAGGATCAGTGCGAACTCCGTTTCCCCGAAACGTGCCACGAGATCACCGGCGCGCTTGCCCACGGTGTAGAGTTTCTGGGCCACACGACGCAGGCACTCATTAGCGGCCGCGGATCCGTACTCGACGTTGAAGCTCTTAAAACTGTCAATAGCGACCAAAACCAAGGAGACGGGTCTTCCGCAACGCTTGGCGCGTTGCCATTCTAATGGTAAAACCTCGTCGAATTTGCAGCGGTCCGCGATCGCGATACCCGTCAAACTGTCCATCTGCGTCATAGCGTTATCCTAAAAAGCGTTGGGAGTCCTTGATCATCGTACCGATGGTAATCAAGAGTTCGTGGCCTCGATTCCGTTACACGTTGCGAAGTTGTAGTTCTAATACACGAAGGCAATCCTTATACCTACACGGGTCCGTGGTGCAGGACGGGGAGCCTGCTTAACGCCAGCATGCCGGACGCGCGGGCTCGCGCGTTAGCGTAGAATCCACAAGAAATCCTGGCGCTGAATCCATGCCCGAGCTCCCGGAAGTCGAAACCACGTTGCGCGGGATCACACCGTATCTTCTAGGCAACACCGTGGCCGCCGTGGTGGTGCGCGACGGGCGCCTGCGCTGGCCCGTTGCGCCGGAGTTGCGGCGTGAGCTGCCCGGCCGATCGGTGGTCGGGGTGCGGCGGCGCGGCAAGTATCTTCTCATCAGCTTTGAGCATGGGCATGTCATCCTTCACCTAGGCATGTCGGGCAGCTTGCGGATACTCCCCAGCGATACGCCACCAGAGAAACATGATCACGTCGATCTTGTATTAATTAACGCGCTTTGTTTGCGGCTGCGCGATCCGCGCCGCTTCGGCGCTGTACTCTGGACCCGCGAACCGGCGTTAACCCATCCGTTGCTGGCGAATTTGGGACCGGAGCCCTGGGATGTCCACGGTGATTATCTCCATCAACGGGCACAAGGGCGGCGGCAAGCGGTCAAATCCTTTATTATGAACAGTAATACGGTGGTAGGGGTGGGGAATATCTACGCCAACGAGTCACTGTTCGCGGCTGGTATTCACCCGGCGCGGCCGGCGCGTAGCGTCTCGCGGCTACGTTATGCGCGTCTCGCCAGCAGCATCCGCCGCGTGTTGGATGACGCCATCGCTGCGGGCGGCACGACCTTGCGCGACTTCGTCGACAGCCGTGGGCGGCCCGGGTACTTTGCTCAAAACCTTGAGGTTTACCATCGCGACGGCCTTGTCTGCCACCGCTGCGGCGCGCGCATAAGGCATAAGCGGATCGGTCAGCGCTCGGCGTATTTCTGTATCATGTGCCAGCGCTAAACCTGTTGCACGCTGTTCGACAACGACTGGAAAGGCGTTGAATCGTCTGATTGCGCTCGATTGGCTGCGCGGGTTGGTCATGGTGCTCATGGCCTTGGATCACGCCTCGATCTTCTATAATCCAGGGCGGCTGGCGTTGGACTCGGCAACGACCTATACAGCGGGTGTACCCCTACCGCCGGAGCAGTTTTTAACGCGGTGGCTAACGCATCTGTGCGCGCCGACGTTTGTTTTCCTTGCAGGCACGGTGCTCGCCCTGAGTATCCATCAACGCGTGGCCCGCGCAGATCCGCCGCAACATATCGACCGGGACCTGTTGATCCGCGGCGCGGCGGTTGCTTCCTTCGACCTCGTGTTCGCCCCCCTCATCGGGGGCAAGTGGGTGTTGCAAGTCATGTTCGCCATCGGGGCGAGCATGGTGCTCATGGTCGCCCTGCGCCGTGTGTGTGACGCTTGGCTCTTGCTGCTCGCGCTGGGGTGGTTTCTGGGCGGTGAATGGCTTGCCACCCACAATTGGGAGCCGAGCCAACGCGATCCACCGGTCGGGCTCGCCGTCCTCATGGCGGTGTACTACAGTCCGCATCTCGTCATCCTCTATCCCGTACTGCCTTGGCTCGCGGTCATGCTGAGCGGATGGGTATTTGGGCGTTACCTGTCGAAGAAGGGCGCAAGTCCACAAAACTACCCTGTGAGGTTACTAGTCTTGCTGGGGGTTGTGCTGGTTTGGATATATATCGTGGTCCGCGCGGCCAATGGCTATGGCAACATGGGGCTGTTACGCGACGATGAGGGCTGGGTGCAATGGCTACATGTCAGCAAGTACCCGCCAAGCCTGAGCTTTATAACGATCGAACTTGGTTTAATGGCCTTGATTTGCGTGGTGTTAATGGTTCTAGAACGCTACATCAAACCGAGTCGCAACAATCTCCTTGTCGTTTTTGGCCAGACACCGCTGTTCTTCTACTTCCTACATTTCTCGCTACTAGCGTTATCAAAGGGCGTACTCGGGGTCGGGGGCGCGGGTGGACTCGCGTGGGCCTATGGTGCAGCGGGCATCGTCCTTACGATTCTGTATCCCTTCTGTCGTTGGTATCGAAACTACAAGTTCGCGAATCCTCAATCCCTAGCGCGTTATTTGTAGCGGTGACGAATATTTGCGCGTGCCCTAGGCCGCGAGACGCCCAAAACGCCTAAGCCGTGCCTTCATGAAACTCATCCAGTGATCCCTGCTCAGACGTAAGCGCTGTATCGGCCCTCAGCGCAATGCATTTAGGCAACACCATGGACTATATCGGTGGCCGCTTGAGTGCCGTCCCGGTTTGAGCTAGAAATCGGCCCGGTAGACAGATCCGGGTGATGAGCCATATCATGATGCACTCGCGCCGGGGATTTGGCCGTAGTGGCCAGGGGGCGCCGAATCCTGTATTTCCAGCGGGTCCCTTGGAGCGACTGAGGAAACCACCGCACCGATAGTTTTCCGAACCATTCGAGGGCTCCGGGCTCATCATCACAGCAACAACATCCGTTCGGACTAGGAGGGGGGCGAAATGAGCCCGGTCTCAGTGACGAGGATAAATTGGCCCTGATCGAGTTTTTGAAGACGCGCGCAAGTCGAAGACGTAAAAGAAGAGGAGGGGGGTATGAGCACAGAATACGAATACATCATCGTCGGTTCCGGCGCGGGGGGTGGGACGCTCGCCGCGCGCTTGGCGGAGCAGGGGCGGCGGGTGCTGGTACTGGAGGCCGGCGGTGATCCCATGCAGATGCAAGGCGGCGACGCCTTGTATCCTGCCACGAACCGGCTCCCGCAGGACTATGAGGTTCCCGTGTTGCATCCTTTTTCCGTCGAGAACGAAGCGATGAAGTGGGATTTCTGGGTCCGCCACTATGGCAGCGACACACTCCAGAAAAGAGACTCCAAGTATCGAGAGGAGTGGGACGGCCAACGGGTGGATGGTGTGCTTTATCCCCG
>MUGK01000035.1 GCA_002007425.1 Chromatiales bacterium USCg_Taylor
TGGAAGAAAAAGATGTTTCTCAGCTTAAAAAAAAATTAGATGAAGCGTTTGAGGTATTAAATGAATGGGGCAAGCCGCTGCAATTCAATGAGTACTCCTCGGCAATTACATTTAAAACCGGTAAGCCTGCAGAAGTTGTTTCCCAATTTATTAACCGTAAAACCGGGGTCTCTTTTTGGCTTTTATCTATATCATCACCCCTTTATGATGATAAGGGTGAACTTTTTATGGTACTTACGTCTTCTACAAATATAACACTTCAAAAAACAGCTGAAGATGCTCTTCGCTACCGAAAGGCGCTGCTGGAAGCACATAATGAAGCAAGCTTCGATGGCATCTTACTGGTAGATGCCAAAGGAAAAATTATTTCCTATAATCATCGCTTTGTTGAAATATGGAATATGCCACAGGAGATAGTAGATGCAAAAGATGATGAAGCAGCACTCTCATTTGCGATGTCGCAATTAGTGAACCCGCAACAGTTTATTGAAAAAGTAAAATACCTGTACGACAACCCAACAGAAACAAGTATTGATGAATTGGAATATAAAGATGGTAAAATTGTGGAACGGCATGGCTATCCGGTTATAGGCGACGATGGTACTTATTATGCATGGTCGTGGACGTTTAAAGATGTTACCAGGCAGCGGCAAATTGAAAAAGAAATAAAGCAAAGCGAAGAAAAATTCCGTACGCTTTCCAACTCTATTTCGCAATTGGCATGGATGGCTGATGGCGATGGCTGGATATATTGGTATAACGAACGATGGTATAATTACACCGGCACTACGTTGGAAGAAATGCAGGGCTGGGGATGGCAAAAAGTGCATCACCCGGCGCATATAGACAGAGTGATTGCTTATGTAAAAGAAGCCTGGCAAAAAGACAAGCCTTATGAACTTACTTTTCCACTGCGCCGGTACGATGGCGAATACCGCACCGGTACCGAGGTGCACAAACAAGGCGCAGGCGCTGATCGCGGCCACCGCGAGCCAGAGCGGCCAGGTCGCCTCAATCTGACTCATGAGAAGGTAACCGCAACAGAGGCCTATCATCACCACCATCAGCGTGCGCTTACGCCCAAAACGGTCGCTCACCCATCCCCCGAGCGGCCGCATGAAGAGCACGACCAAGGCGAAGGGCGCCGCGAGCATACCCGCTGCTACCTGCGAGAGCTTGAAGGTCTCCGCGAAGAATAGGGGGAGCATGGAAACCACCGCCAGCTCAGAGCCAAACGTCACGAGATAGGCGAGGCTCAAAATAGCCACCTGCTTGAACTTGTAACGGAAGAGCTTAGGGACTGGTTGCCCGAAGATCTTGGCATTGACGCGGTAAATGCCATAGCTCTGATAGGCAAAAATCCCGGCTAGGACCAAATTAATTACCTTTGCCGCCGCTTCGGGCATTAGCCCTAGCTCGGTGAGCTTCCCCGTGATCAGAGCGAGGGCGAGGTAGAGCGGTATGTTCATCAGCAGATAGGCGAAGAAATCGCCCCGGCTCGTGACTTCCAAGCCGCCATGCTTGTTGGGCTTGAAATAGGTCGAGCCTTCGGGCATGTCGCGCACCCCAAGGTAATAGACCAAGGCATAGCCGAGGGCGATCGCGCCGGTTAACGCGACGGCGTACCGCCAACCCTGATCTCCGCCGAATAGCAGCGCCAGGGTCGGCAAGATAAGCGCCGCCGCCGCGGAGCCAAAATTGCCCCAACCGGCATAAACCCCCTGCGCGAAGCCCACCTGCCGTGCCGGAAACCACTCTCCGATCATGCGGATCCCGATGACGAAGCCCGCGCCTACAAAGCCAAGTAAAAAGCGGGCCAGCGCAAGCGTCTGGAAGCTCTGCGCGAACGCGAAAAAGAAACAAAGCCCTCCCCCGATCGCAAGCAATGCCGAGTAGGTGATGCGAGGGCCGAACCTATCGACCAGCATCCCGATAACGATACGTGCGGGAATGGTCAGTGCGACGTTCAAGATCAACAGCGTCTTGACCTGTTGATCGCTCAGGTCCATCGCCTCGCGCATAGAGGCCAGAAGCGGGGCATGATTGAACCAAACGACGAACGAGAGAAAAAAGGCGAACCAGGTAAAGTGCAGGACGCGTACCCTGCCAGTAAAGCAAAACAGCTTAAGCGGCGCAATCTGTTCAAAACTCATAGCGGGTCCCCGTTAAAGGAAATCAAGGCAGAAAGCGGCGTCCGTGCGCTCAAGATGACTCATCTTCGGTGTGGGGCTAAGTCTGGACTTTTGACGCTCGTTTTGCCAGGGCATTTAGTAAAGCGGTAAGCCAACCGGAAAGGTGGAGTGGTATGGGCCGCGCGAGTAGCGCCGCCACCTCGACCGATTGGTGTAAGAACTGCCGAGCGTTTTGTTCGTCCGGCAAGGTCGAGACGTATTCGAGCAGGAGCGGTAGAATCACTGTACGCACCAAAGCGGGGCACGCCCGACGGCCGCAAGCGAGGGTGCTCGCGACAGCGGGTTTTTCTCCCTGCGCCCGTAGAGCGCGTATGATTGGGGGACTGAAATACAAAGCTCGATTGGAATGGCGTGGAGCAGATCCTATTCTTGACGGGGAAACTAGCCGAACGGGGTCTCGAACGTATCCTGCAGGCGATGCAACCGGCGGATTTTACCTACCGGGTGTTAAACATCGGGGTGAATGTGGCGGCCTTGATGAGCGCCGAAATGATCAATCGCCGCTTGCAAAACGTGGATGGGATCGATCGCATCATCGTTCCCGGCCTGTGTGCCGGGGATCTCGATCAAAGCTCGCGCCGCCTCGGGATCCCGGTACTGCGGGGGCCCGAGGAGATGAAAGACCTGCCTGCCTTTTTCGGTCAAGGCGCCAAAGCCCGGCCGCTCGATCGCTACACGATTCGGATTTTCGCGGAAATCGTCGATGCGCCCCGCATGGAGATCGAGGCGATCATCAACCAGGCCGATGCCTACGTGAGGGATGGCGCCGATGTCATCGATCTCGGTTGTTTGCCGGCGGTGCCTTTCCCGCACCTCGAGGCGTCGATCGCGGCGCTGCGCGAGCGCGGCTATCTAATCAGCGTCGATTCCTTGGAGACCGATGATCTCCTGCGTGGAGCGAGGTCAGGCGCCCACTATCTACTGAGCCTAAAGGAAAGCACCGTCGATCTTGCCGCTGATGTCGACGCCGTGCCGGTGTTGATTCCGGAACGCGCGGGAGATCTGGATTCACTTTTCCGGGCCATCGACGTCATGCTCGAACGCGGCCGACCGTTTCTCGCCGACAGTGTTCTCGACCCCATACACTTCGGGCTGACGGAATCATTGGTACGCTATAGCCGATTACGACAACGCTATCCCGGCATCGAGATCATGATGGGCACCGGTAATCTCTCCGAGCTTACCGACGCCGATACCACCGGCCTTAATGCTTTCATGCTGGGGATCCTGTCCGAATTGCGGATCGATAACCTATTGACGACCCAGGTCAGCGCGCACGCGCGATCGGTGGTCCGGGAGCTCGACGTCGGGCGCCGGATCATGTTTGCCGCCCGCGAGGACACCAGCCTGCCTAAAGGTTATGACGGCTCGCTGCTCACGATCCATGATCGCAAGCCGTTTCCGTATACGGAGATGGAGATCGCCGAGACCGCCAAGGAAATCCGCGATCCCAGTTATCGCGTCCAGGTCTCCGAGGCGGGCATTCATGTGTACAATCGCGACGGGATGGTCACGGCGCGCGACCCTTTTGATCTATTTCCGCATCTGAAAGAATTGCAGAGCGATGCGCCGCATGCTTTTTACATGGGGGTCGAGCTGGCGCGCGCGCAACTGGCCTGGCAACTGGGAAAACGTTACATGCAGGACGAGCCGCTCCAGTGGGGGTGCGCGGCGCGGGAGCGGGCACGGCGCGATCCCAACGCGCTGCACGCCTACAAACCGTCCGGTAGCACTTTGGCGAAAGCGAAAAAGTAGGCGCATAAGATGATTTTTGAAGCCGTGATCACGACGCTGGACGAAGACGCGAGCCCGCATATCGCGCCGATGGGCTTTCACTATGAGGGGCCGCGAGTCATCATCGCGCCGTTCCGCCCGTGCCGAACTTTGTCCAATCTGGAGCGTACCGGCGAGGCGGTGCTCAATCTGACTGACAATGTCGCGATCATCGCCGGGTGTTTAACCGGCCGGCGCGCGTGGCCGACGGCGCCGGTCGCTTCGATTCAGGGCTGCAGGTTGGCCGATACCCTGGCGCATATCGAGGTCCGCGCGCTGCGGGTGGAGCCCGATGAGCTGCGGCCCAGGTTTGTTTGCGAGGTCGTGCATGAGCAGGCGCATCGGGCTTTCCAAGGCTTCAATCGCGCCCAGGGAGCCGTGATCGAAGCGGCGATCCTAGTCAGCCGTTTGTCCCGCTTGCCCGTGGCCAAAGTCGATGCCGAGATTGATTACCTGCGCACGGCGATTGACAAAACCGCGGGTGAGCGCGAGCGCCAGGCCTGGGCATGGCTGATGGAGCGCGTGCAGGCCTTTCGCCGCGGCCGCTTAGGCGATGTCGCATGACCGGGTTTCTGGCGAGCGTCCAAACGATCGCCGAGGCCCGGACCGCGTTTCAGGAAGGCGCGGATATCATCGATCTGAAGGCGCCTGCCCGAGGCGCCCTCGGCGCTGTGTCGTTTGCGACCATGCGTGAGGTCGTCGCGTGGGTCCATGCGCGCCGGCCGGTGAGCGCCACAACAGGCAATCTTCCGGCGATTCCCAAGCGGGTGCGGCGGGCCGTAGCGGAAACTGCAGCCACCGGCGTCGCGTTCGTCAAGGTCGGGTTTTGTGAGTGCGATCGCCAGGCCGCCGTGCTCGCTGCGATTGAAGAGGAAGTAAAGCAAGGGGCGCGCGTGGTCGCGGTACTGTTCGCCGACCGTGAAAGCAGTCCGGTTGCGGCCCTGCGCGCCTTTGCCGATCACGGGCTGGTGGGCGCTATGGTCGATACGGCCGAGAAGCGCGGCCGGGGTCTGCGCGCCTGCCTCGACGAAGCTCAGCTTGTGGCCTTCGTTCAAGAGTGCCGGCGGCTCGGGCTGTTTGCGGGACTCGCGGGATCGCTGCAAACTAACGATATTGAGCCGCTGATGGCTCTCGGCCCGGATTATCTCGGATTTCGAGGGGCGTTGTGCGACCAGCACCGGCGCACCGGCGCGCTCGACCCTAGGCGCGTGAAACATATTCGCATGCGCATCTCCGCTTATAGGGTTAAAATACCGAAACTGACTTTTAGACGCGAGGAGACCTGCAATGGGCTGGCGAGCTAAGCAACACGAAGAAACGTATACCGATGAAGAAGTCGAAGCGAGGCTCAAGGACGAGCTCCCGCATTGGTATCTGGAAGAGGGTTGGATCAGGCGCAAATATAAGACGTCGGGCTGGAAAGGCACGCTGATGGTGGTCAACACCGTGGGGCACCTGGCGGAAGCGGCTTTTCATCACCCCGATCTCACCGTGTCCTACGCCTTCGTTATCGTAAAGCTCATGAACCACGCGGCCAAGGGCATCACCAATAAAGATTTTGATCTCGCTAAAAAAATCGAACAAGTGGTGATGTGGCAGCCCGGCAAGGAGGACGGGACTGCGCTTGAGGGGACGCCGGAGGATCCGCGCTTCAAGTACATCAAATACGATTAGGAAAAGCCACATGAACGACACATCTGATGTAATCGCTGGCAAAAGCAGCAATACCGTATGGCATGAGGCAACAATTACCCGGCCGCGGCGGGAGCAGCGCAATGGGCATAAAGGCGCAATCATTTGGCTGACCGGGTTATCGGGGTCCGGCAAATCGACGCTTGCCCATGCCTTGGAGGACCGCCTGTTCGCGATGGGGTGCAATACCTATGTATGTGACGGGGACAATATCCGCCACGGATTGTGCGGCGATTTAGGCTTTTCACCGCAGGATCGGGTCGAAAACATCCGCCGCATCGGGGAAGTGGTTAAGCTCTTCATGGATGCCGGGGTGATTGCGATGACGGCCTTCATCTCGCCGTATCGCGCCGATCGGGATCGGGCGCGCAAGCTGGTGGCGCCCGGGGACTTTATCGAGGTTTACTGTGAGTGCGCGATAGACGTTTGCGAACAGCGCGACGCCAAGGGCTTGTATCGCCGCGCGCGGGCCGGGGAGATCAAAGAGTTTACCGGAATATCAGCGCCCTACGAGGAACCTGAAAATCCGGAACTACGCATCAACTCGGGGACGGAACCGGTCGCGAGTTGCGTTCAACGTATTATCGATCACCTCGTGGCGCAAGGCGTCGTGCCAGCCTAGAATCACATGAATCTGACCCTGGCCCTGATCCTCGGCGTGACTTTGTCGGCCGCCTCAAAGGCCCATGTCTATCCAACGCTCGATCGGGTCGATCGGGTGCTGACCTGCATGGCCAAGCAGGGAGGGCAGACGGTCGATAATCTCTATGCGTGTGCGTGCGAAATCGATGCGATTGCCGTAGCCATCCGCTTCGATGATTACGTGGAGGCGACCACTTTTCGCGCCTTTCGCGCGATGCCGGGGGAGCGCGGAGGCCTGTTTCGGGATTCAAAAAGAGGCAAGGCGCTCGTGGCGCGGCTAGAGGAAGCGGAGCGGGCCGCCGCTCGTACCTGTTTCTTCCGGCGTGCGCGGGTATCCGGCAAGACCGCGGGGAGGCGGTAACTCCCAACGGGCGCGGATCGATTAGAACCGTAGTCGCTTCCCCGCTTAACTTGTTGATGAATCGACTCGATTCGTTATAATTTTCCGGACAGCTGCGACTGCGTATAATCACTACCAACCGAGCGTACACTATCCGGGCGTGGCAGCGGATTATTGCATTCACTCCTTGCGCCTTTGCGATCTCTGAGGCACTCGGAGAATAAGAATTAGAGATCGACATAACATTGGAAGGAGGAGGTCATGAGAAAAACGCGTTTTCAGGGCATGCTCTTAGCCGCAATCGCCACGGCCGTACCGGCTACGGCGCTCGCCAATGAAGAACTGCTCAAGCTGCAAGACAGCCCGAATTATTGGGTGATGCAGAATGGCGATTTTTGGGCTCAGCGGTATTCGAAGTTAGACCAAATCAACGCCGCGAATGCTTCTAAGCTGCAGGCGGCTTGGACGTTTTCGACCGGTGTCCTGCGCGGGCACGAAGGCGGCCCGCTGGTGCTCCCGGGCAGTGCAACCGGCCTCGATCACGATACGCTTTACGTCAATGCGCCATTCCCCAACAACGTTTTCGCGATAAACCTGGATAACCTGGAGGTCGTGTGGGAATACATCCCGGTGCAAAACTACGATGAGACCGTCCCGGTCATGTGCTGTGATACGGTGAATCGTGGTGTGGCCTATGCTGACGGCAAGATCTTTCTGCACCAGGCAAATACCGAGTTGGTGGCTATCGATGCTAAGACCGGTAAGAAAGTATGGTCGGTCAAAAACGGTGATCCCAAGAGAGGAGAGACCAACACCAACGCCCCCCACGTCATTAAGGATAAGGTCGTTACCGGGATCAGCGGCGGGGAGTTCGGGGTGCACGGCTTCCTCGCCGCTTACAACATCAAAGACGGTAAGTTGGCGTGGAAGGCGTACAGCGTGGGACCCGATGACCAGATGCTCATTGATCCCGAAAAGACCACCGAGTTGGGCAAACCCATCGGCAAGGATTCAAGTCTTAAGACTTGGAAAGGCGATCAATGGAAGACCGGCGGTGGCACGACCTGGGGCTGGTATGCCTACGACAAAGAGCTGAACCTGGTCTATTACGGTTCCGGTAACCCGGGCACTTGGAACCCCGTCGTCCGCCCTGGTGATAACAAGTGGTCGATGACCATTTTTGCTCGCGATGTCGACACCGGCGTCGCCAAGTGGGTCTACCAGATGACGCCCCACGATGAATGGGACTACGACGGCGTCAACGAAATGATTCTCGCGGATATCAAGGTAAAGGGCGAGGATCGCAAAGCCCTCGTGCATTTCGACCGCAACGGGTTCGCTTATACGCTGGATCGGGTCACCGGCGAACTGCTCGTGGCCGAGAAATACGATCCTTCCGTCAATTGGGCCACGCACGTTGACATGAAGACGGGCCGGCCAGAGCAGGTACCCCGCTACAGCACCCACAAGAACGGCGAAGACGTCAACACCACCAACATCTGTCCGGCCGCGCTCGGGACCAAGGACCAGCAACCGGCCGCCTTCTCGCCGCGCACGGGGCTCTTCTATGTGCCCACGAACCATGTGTGCATGGACTACGAGCCGGTGAGCGGCGGCGAGTACACCGCGGGTCAGCCCTATGTCAACGCGGTGCTCAATATGTTTCCGGCGGGCAAGGTCACGGGCGATGGGACCAATAACCTGGGTAATTTCATCGCCTGGGACGCCGGCACCGGTAAGATCAAATGGTCGATTCCGGAGCGCTTCTCGGTGTGGAGCGGCGCCCTGGCCACGGCGGGTGACGTGGTTTTCTACGGAACCCTGGACGGTTACATCAAGTGCATCGATGCCAAGAGCGGTAAGGAGCTTTGGAAGTTCAAAACGCCCTCCGGCATCATCGGTAACCTAAACACCTGGACGCACAAGGATAAGCAGTATGTCGGGGTGCTCTCCGGCGTTGGCGGTTGGGCCGGTATCGGCATGGCCGCCGGCCTCATTCAGGACACCGAGGGTTTAGGCGCGGTAGGTGCGTATAAGGGATTGAGTAGCTATACGCGTCTCGGTGGCGTGTTGAGTGTCTTTAGCTTGCCCTGAGATACAAACGCGTTGTTAGTCAATTTAGGTTTCGCCCCACGGGGTATGCAACCTCGTGGGGCGACCAAAGGGGAGAGGCGCCTCTCCCCTTTGGAAACCCCATCGCTAAGGTCCCCGCGGCAAGACCGCGGGGAATAGATTTAGACCCCGGCAACTGGTTTTGCCGGGGTTTTATGAGGGTGGAGATTATGCGAGGAACGGCTAAAATTATAGCTCTAGCATGCCTAGCGGTAACACTCGTTGCTTGTGGCGAAAAATCGTCGGAACTCTCGGAAGAGCAGCAGGTCAGGAACTCACTCGAGGCGGTTAACCGTATGCTGGCGAACCGGAAGGGACCGGACGATCCCGCGACGGATGGCATGGAACACATGAAGGCCGAGCTTGAACGAAGGCTCGCCGAAGTAACAGGCAATCAGGCCGAACAACAGTAGTGGGAGCTGGTCCTATTCTCGGCGGCGAACCGGTGGGCGGCGAACCGGTGGAGGTTCCTCAAAGTGAATGATGCGGCGCGCGCTTCGGCGCTGTGGATCGCTATCGTCCGCCGGCGTTATCTTCGCGCCGTGTTCGACGCGCTTGGTGTCCGCCACCCGTGAGACTGTCTGGATTTCCAGTAATCCGGGGATACCGTTGCCTCGCTGAGCTTGCTCGTTCTCATGATCCGCAGGAAGCGATGCCCGTGAGGCCGAGCCGGCGGGCTCGTGACCGGACGGATTGGCGAAGCGGTCGTTGAGGCTCTCGACGTAGCTGTCGGCGTCGCTGAGGACGCGGATAATGCCGCGCTGAGCCCGCCGCCCCCATCCCACGGGTGTCGTACGAAAAATCGAGCGCATAAAGCGCGTGTTTTGCTTGAACGCGCGAATCAAGGAGTCTTTGATTTCTTGGGATAAGGCTTCTTGACGTAGTCCTTTGATGACGGTCTTGGCGGCGAGTTGGCGCAACGCGAAATGAGGGTAAATTAGAAGCGCGATCACCACCGCGGCGCCGGCGAGTTGGAGGAAATCGGGAAGGTTTTGCAGCCACGCAGGAGAACCATCGGCCCACCACCCAGCGGAAATACCCGATGCCAGGAGTACGCTGAATACAAATCCGTAGACGAGTGCGTCCAACAGCAAAACGCGTAGTTTCCATTTTCGTTTGGTCGCGCTAATCCTCGGCACGAAATCCTCTTGGATGGCCTTAGCCGTCTTCTCCAGAACACCGATAATGCGGTAGCAGCGCTCCACCTCGACCTGTTGCATCCGGCCGACGAGCTCCGCCATATCGACGCCCCTTTTTTGCTCGAATCGCTGCCGCAGATTATCATCGTCGATCGGGTTGGCCGCTTCCAGGTTGTAAATGCGGTAAAAACGGCCGGCCGTCAATCCCGCGCTCGCCAAGGCGCGTTGCCAAGCCGCGAAGACTTCTTCGGGATTGTCTTCGCGGGCGGTCGCATCGATTTGATTGAGCACAAACAGAAACTTGTTGGAGTCGGGCCTGCTAATGGTCTCGGCGACCAGATGCTGGAGGGTATCTTTCATTGCCCCCGGTTCCGGATGCCGGGCATCGAAAAACACCAGCACCAGATCGGAGAGGTCGATGATATGGTTCGTGATCCGCAAGGTCGAAGTCCTTTGCAGATCCGCGTCGAATCCCGGGGAATCGATTAATATCTTGCCTCGGAGGGCTTCGCTCGGACAGGTTTTAAGCTGCAGATAGGCATCCACACGCCGGCCTTCGCCCTGGGCCACCGCGTCGATGTCGCGGCTTATGTTGTAAAACGGAAAGCGTGGATCGGCGTCGAGCGCGAGGCCCGGTAAGATCCGGGGCGTAGCGTCGGTGCTGAAACAGATCACAGTAAACTTGTCGTCTACCGCCTGATTGCCGGTGAGTTGCAGCTTGTAGCGTAGATAATCGTTGATAAACGTAGACTTGCCCGAGGAAAACGTTCCTAGTACCGAAAGCAGGGGCCACCAAGGCACGCGGGTGGCGTAGGAGTCCCCAAGATCGAGCAGACCCATGCGGTAGGCGACGCCGTCCAACGTCCGGAAGCTCTTGACCACATCGAGCAGGATCGGGTTTTCTTGCGCTAAATGGGTTTCTAAGCGTTGCAGACGTTGTGTTAGGTTTAAACGGACATTGCCGGCCATGAGGTGCTCCTGCCTTACACGCGCAGCGCTTGAGAATGGCTCTTGCGGCGCCGCGGGTAAGTTTTTTCTATTTAGCTGCGTCTAATGCGTGGCAACGATGCCGGGCTGAGCTTTATGTGCTTAGATTTAGTATAACATGCGCCACTTTTAGGGGCAGATCCGTGGTCCCCGGAGTAGGCGGTCGCGCATGGCAATGAAGGCAGGATGACGGTGGGAGAAGACTTGCGATCGAGCCCGCGTCAGCGCGCGGCTGAGATCATCGCGCGCAAACTGCCGTACGCGCGCGGGCATCACCGCGATAAACTGCTCGGGGGGCGGCGGATCGAGGAGTGGTTTTGCGCTGAATATCCCGATCTCGAGGGATTACTGAACGCCCTCGCGGAATCACCCTATGTGGATACCGCAGCGCCCGAGAGCAGCCGATTGATTTCAGATCTGGTCTCGGCGCGCGGCTCGATGTTCCGGGTATTTACCGAGGAAGAGATCGGAATTGTGGTCGAATGGATCCGCACCTTGGGATCGACGGGCGATCCGGTCCCCCGAGGCAACGTAGAACCGCAGGCGCCAGATGGCCGAGGGGACGCCACCGGCCCGTGGCCTGGGACGGGCATGGGCGAGCCTGAGAGCGCGTCGGCTAGCCCGGTCCAAGACGCGAGATCGCCGCGCCTGGACAAACGGCTGCTTTATTATCAACTGGTCAACGCGGAACGCTATCCCGAGTCTTCGCGCCCGGCGAAGCACTACGTCGAGCGTTGTCTCGCCCGCGCACGACGGGCCATGTGGCTGTCCCGGCTTTATCCGGAATTATGTTCATTCGAGTACAGCCGCGCTGCGTTCGAGCATCGGATCGAGGTAAGCTATCGCGAGGCCGTGGATGCCTATCGGCCCTTTGTCCCTCCGCCGCGACTGTCCAGAGAGGAGTATCTGTGGCTATTCGTGCAACTGGCGCCGTTGATCCTCGTCGATGGGTGCTGGCTGCGCAACGTCGGCTGCCTGTACGCACGCCACCCAGGGATCGCGGCGGGTTTGCTTGAGATCTACGCCGATGAGGTGGGTGGCGGGGATCCGGAGGCGAGTCACGCCGCCATTTTTCGCGAGCTGTTGCGATCGGAAGGCATCGATCTTCCGGAAGTCTCATCGGATGAGTTCATTCGATGTAGTAAATTTCCTTCCGCCGTATTCGATCTCCCGCTTTATTTGCTGTCCATCTCCCAATATCCTCGGACGTTCCTGCCGGAGCTGCTCGGCCTCAATCTAGCCATCGAGCTGAGCGGCCTCGGCGCGTTTTACATGAAGCTCGTCGATGAGCTGAGCTATTGGCGGATCGATGCGCGCATCATCAGTGTCCACATCGCGAGCGACAACCTCGCGAGTGGTCACGCGGCACTGGCCAAGGCGGCGATCGTCGCCTATCTCGAGGAGCTGGGCGCGGGTTATGGAGAGCGAGAAGTGCAGCGGCACTGGCGGCGGGTATGGCGCGGTTACGTATCCCTGCGGGTCGTGGCCGCGAAAACGTGGTTCGACCTCTTGATCCGCTTCGTCTCCCGGTTCGGGCTCAAGCGTGTACAACGGCGGTGGGTCACTTAAGAGCCGTATCGCGTCGTAGATGAAGCGGTATTACATCGGATTAGCGACCACTTTCCACGATCCGGCCCTGGCCATCGTGGATGCGGAGGGCGAGATCGTATTCGCCGAGGCGGCCGAGCGTTTCCTGCAAGATAAACGCGCCATCAATGCGGAGCCTGATCATTTATTTAGGATCGCCCATCTGGTCAAGGAGTATTGCGAGCAAGACGCGGAATTTACGATCGCCCGCTCGTGGAGCGCAAGCTCCAGCCGCCTCCCGTTTCTGGCCGGCGCGGCAAGCCGGCTCGGCCTCCTGAGTCCAGACTGGCTCCCGCGCGCCCCGCTCGACGGCTGGTCGCGCACGCTGCTGATGCGGCGCTATCAGCTTCATCATCTCATGCTGTGCGTGCAGAGCGCGCATCTCAAAGCCGGGGCTAACCTTGCGCTCGTCATGCGGCATCGCTTTGGAAATCGCAAGCTTCGCTTTTTGAATTTCGATCATCACCTCACGCACGCGGCCTATGCTTGTTACGGCAGCCCGTTTTCGGAGGCCGTGTGCATGATCGTCGATGGCACCGGAGAGCACGGCTCGATAAGCTGCTACACTTATAGGAACGGGCGTCTGGATCGCTTGTCCCGCCACCGAGGCCCGGAAAGCTTGGGCGGGCTTTATATGCTCATCACGGAGTTATGCGGTTTCTCCAGCTTTGGCGGCGAGGAGTGGAAGGTGATGGGCCTCGCGCCCTATGGCCGCACCGACGAAGCGATCTATCGCTTGCTGAGGCCGATGATCAAGGTCGCCGGATGCGGCTTGAGATACCCACCGATGCGCCAACTGCGCGCAGGGCTTACGCGGCTTTGCAGGTATCGGCGGGCCGAAGGCGCATCTGCATTAGAAGCAGCCGATCTCGCGCATACCTGGCAGCGGGTCTTTTCCGAGATCATGGATGAGTTGTTGCAAAATCTCTACGCAGAAACCCGCGTCGACAACCTCGTTCTTAGCGGCGGCTGTGCGCTGAACTCATCCTATGCGGGCCGGGTTTTTGAAAGCACTCCGTTTAAGCGTTTGCATATTCCTAGCGCACCCGCCGACGACGGCAACGCCGTGGGCGCGGCTTTACTCGCCTACGAGCAGACAGCGGGGCCGCGCAAGACTCGACAGAAATTGTTCTCACCCTATCTCGGATCTCGGGTGTCGGCCGAGACCCTGACGAATGTGGCAAGGTGGAGTGGTCTACGGACATTGCGCCATCTTCCCGAAACGGTGCATTTGGAGGCGGCCAGGCGGCTTGCCGAAGGAAGAATTCTCGGCTGGATCCAGGAGCGCGCAGAGTTCGGTCCGCGCGCGCTCGGTAACCGTTCAATCTTGGCCGATCCGCGGCCGCGCGAGATGAAAGATCGATTAAACCGGGAGGTGAAATTCCGCGAGGAGTTTCGACCCTTCGCGCCGGCCATCTTGCACGAGTACGGCGAGGAGTATTTCGAGAACTATCAGGAGTCCCCGTACATGGAGCGAACGCTGCGCTTCAAGCAAGAAGTGCGTGCTAAAGTGCCGGCGGTGGTTCACGTGGACGGCACCGGGCGCTTGCAGACCGTGAAACGGGAATGGAATGCCCGTTTTCACGCACTCATCGAGGCTTTCCACCGTTTGACGAACATACCGCTCCTGCTCAATACATCATTTAATATCATGGGCAAGCCGATGGTCCACACCGTTGAGGACGCATTGGCGGTTTTTTTTACCACGGGAATGGATGCCTTGGTAATCGAGGATTATTTGCTTGAAAAATAGGCTTGTCCGTAGAATTTGGTGGGTAACCATTAACTCCCTCTCCGGCCGGGAGAGTGTGAAGGTGCGGGGATCTAGATCAAGGGGCGACGAAAGGCGATGGCCATAGCCTGCGGAACCCCTCGGAGCGAGCAGCATCGAAGTAAGCAACTTCTGGATCGGCGGAGGAGGACATATGAGCAGCTTTCGGATGAACCGGCGTGAATTCATCGCTGCGATCGGCGCGGCTGCCTTCGCGGCGGTTGCGAACACCCGGGCAGCAGAGAGCCCGTCGGTCGCGCCGGCCGGGATGCAGAAGCGCGCGATCCCTAGTAGCGGCGAACAGCTCCCGGTGATCGGCATGGGCACGTCGGGCACCTTCGACGTCGGCGCCACCGAGGCCGAGCGCGCGCCGCTGGTCGAGGTGCTGCGCGGGCTTTTCGACGGCGGCGGCAGCCTCATCGATACCGCGCCCAGCTACGGCCGCGCAGAGACCGTGAC
>MUGK01000036.1 GCA_002007425.1 Chromatiales bacterium USCg_Taylor
GACGGGCATAGCGATAGGCCAGGGCGGAAATGGTCAGCGCGCCGGCGTGGGTGAACATGTGCCAGCCATCGGCCAGCAGGGCCATGGACCCGAACACAAAGCCGGCGACGATCTCGCCGACCATCATGCTGGCGGTCAGCGCGACCACCAGCCAGACGCGCTTTTCGTTGCGCTCGTGCTGCTTGCCTAGGAAGTAATGCAGGTGGCGCGAAGGGGCCGGATCCTGAATGCTCATGCGCTGTATCTCCGTCATGAAAGGGCTGGGCTCGGCGACAGGGCCGGGTCCGGCTCCCGCCGATACGCCAGCCGATACAGCACCGGCAACACGAGCAGCGTCAGCGCGGTCGAGGACAGGATCCCGCCGATCACGACAGTGGCAAGCGGCCGCTGCACCTCGGCCCCGGTGCCGATAGCGATGGCCATGGGTAGAAACCCCACGGAGGCGACCAGGGCCGTCATCAACACGGGGCGGAGGCGGGTCAGCGAACCTTCGGTGATGGCGTTGTCGAGTGGTTTGCCTTCGGAACGGAGCTTGTTGATGAACGAAATCATCACCATGCCGTTGAGCACAGCGACGCCCGAGAGAGCGATGAAGCCGACCCCAGCGGAAATGGACAACGGGATGTCGCGCATCCAAAGAGCCGCAACGCCCCCGGTCAGCGCCAGCGGCACTCCCGAGAAAACGAGCAGTGTGTCCTTGACCGTCCCGAACGCGGCAAAAAGGAGCAGGAAAATAAGCAGCAGCGAGATGGGGACAACGATTTGCAACCGCTTGGTCGCGGAAATCAATTGCTCGAATTGGCCGCCCCAGGAAATCCAGTAGCCAGCCGGAACCTTGATTTTGGCGTCGATTTGCTGCTGCGCTTCCGCCACGAAGGAGCCGAGATCGCGTCCCCGGACGTTGGCCGTGACGACGATGCGGCGCTTGCCGTTCTCGCGGTTAATCATGTTCGGGCCGGGTGCAATGGAAATTTCGGCAACCTCGCTCAAAGGAATGAAGGATTGCGAGTTGTGGAGGGTGGGATTGGAAATACGGGTGACGCGCGCTGCTCCGTTGCCGGTCCCCTCGCGTTTGCGCAAAGGCACAGGCAGGTGATCCAGGCTGTTGATGTCGGTGCGGAGATTTTCCGGGAGGCGTAGGATGATTTCAAAACGCTTGTCGCCTTCAAACACTTCGCCTGCTGCTTTGCCGCTGAGTGCGATTTCAATTACTTCCTGCAAATCGGCGATGTTCAATCCGTAGCGCGCCAGAGCGTCGCGTTTTGGGCCGATGCTCATGAGGGGAAGGCCGGTGGTCTGCTCCAACTTCACGTCGGAGGCGCCGGGAATGGTCTTGATCTCCTTCTCGATCTGCTTGCCGAATTGCTGCAATACGGCCATGTCCTCGCCGAACAATTTCACGGCCACGTCGCTTCGCACCCCGGCGATGAGTTCGTTGAAACGCATCTGAATCGGCTGGGTGAACTCGTAATTGTTGCCGGGAATTTCCTTCACCGCCTTTTCCAATTCGGAGACCAGTTGCGCTTTGGGCTTTTTCGGGTCGGGCCATTCCTTGCGCGGTTTCATGATGACAAATCCATCGGCCACGCTGGGAGGCATGGGGTCTGTCGCGATTTCAGCAGTGCCCATTTTGGCAAAGACGTTTTTCACTTCCGGAAACTGTTTCAATCGGCGTTCCAAGGCGTGCTGCATCTCAATGGCCTGTGTCAGACTCGTGCCGGGGATGCGCAGGGCGTGCAATGCCACGTCGCCTTCATCCAGGCTCGGAATGAACTCCGTGCCCATGCGCGAGGCGACGATGCCGCTGACCACAACTAAAACGACGGCCGCGAGAACGGCAGCCCCGCGAAAGTGCAGGCAGAACTTAAGCGTCGGTAAATAAATCGCCTTCGCCGCGCGCATGAGGATGTTTTCCTTTTCGGAAATTTTTCCGGTGAGACACAGCGCGATAGAAGCGGGAATGAAGGTCGCCGCAAAAATCATCGCGCCCGCCAGGGCCATGATGACGGTGTAAGCCATCGGGTGAAACATTTTGCCCTCGACTCCGCTCAAACTGAGGATGGGCAAATAAACCACCATGATGATGAACACGCCGAAAAAGCTCGGACGAACGACTTCTTTGGTTGCCTCGCGCACGACTTCGAATCGCTCCGGGCGCGTGAGCAGGCGTTTTAATCTGTGCTGTTCCTCGCCCAGCCGCCGGATGCAATTCTCCACGATGATGACCGCGCCATCGACAATGAGGCCGAAGTCGAGCGCGCCGAGGCTCATTAGGTTGCCGCTGATTTTGGATTCGACCATGCCGGTGATGGTGAAAAGCATGGAGAGGGGAATGACGAGCGCGGTGATGAGCGCGGCGCGCATGTTGCCCAGCAACAGAAACAGAATCGCCACGACCAGCACCGCGCCTTCAAAGAGGTTCGTTTTGACGGTCTCGATGGTGGCGTTGACCAGGTCGGTGCGGTTGTAGACAGTCCTTGCGACAATCCCCTCCGGCAGCGTCTTGTTGATCTCCGCCATCTTCTCGTGAACGCGTCCGGAAACGGTGCGGCTGTTCTCGCCAATGAGCATGAACACGGTTCCAAGCACGACTTCCGTTCCGTTTTTGGTGGCCGCGCCATTGCGGAGTTCCTTGCCGAGGAAAACGTCGGCGACATCGCGGATGTGAAGGGGAACTCCATCGCGGTTGCCCACGACGATGTTGTCGATGTCCTCCAAGCCCGCGACCTGGCCGGGGCTGCGGATGAGGTATTGTTCCCCGTTCCGCTCGATGTAGCCCGCGCCGATGTTGGCGTTGTTGTTGGCCAGCGCCGCCATCAGGTCGCGGAAGGTCAGGCCGTAAGCGCGAAGTCTATCGGGATGCGGCGTGACGTGGTATTGCTTGACGAAGCCACCGATGGAATTGACATCAATGACACCAGGCACATTGCGCAATTGCGGTTTGATGTTCCAATCCTGGACGGTTCGCAAATCGGTGGTCGTGATTTCTTTTCCCTCGGCGTTGCGCGCCCCCGCTTCGGCTTCGACATTGAACATGTAGATTTCACCCAGACCAGTGGTGATGGGTCCCATGCTCGGCTCGACGCCGGGCGGCAGTTTGCTTTTGACTTCCTGGATGCGTTCGTTGACGAGTTGGCGGGCGAAGTAAATGTCCGTCCCGTCCTTGAATATGACGGTCACTTGCGACAGGCCATAGCGCGACAGCGACCGGCTGTATTCGAGATGCGGCAGGCCGCCCATCGCAGTTTCGATGGGGAAGGTAACGCGCTGTTCGGCTTCCAATGGGGAGTAGCCGGAAGCTTCGGTGTTGATTTGCACCTGGACATTGGTGATGTCCGGCACGGCGTCAATCGTGAGGCGTTGATAGTTGTAGATTCCCAGCGCGACGATGACTGCTGTCGCAATTAGGATGAGCCAGCGCTGACGGATGGAAAAATTGATAATACGTTCGAACATAAGAGTCGTCCGGTTAATGGTCGTGCGTCGCGCCGGATTTCCCGATGTCGGCTTTGATGACAAAACTGTTGTCGGCGACGTATTTCTGGCCGAGGCTCAGACCGGACACCACTTCCGCCCATTCCGCGTCGCGACGCCCCACCTCCAGAATGGCGATTTCGAACACATTACCGTCCTGCATGAACACCACCTCCCAATCACGGAAGGTCTGGACGGCGCTGGCCTTGACCGCGAGCGGCACCGTGGCTTCCTCCACAATGATCTCCCCGGTGACGAACAGGCCCGGACGCCAACCTCCTTTCGGATTGGGCAGCTCGACCCGCGCCAGCATCGTCTGCGTGTCTTCCGCGCCGAACGGCGAGATGTAACTCACCGTGCCTGACGCGTTGGCCGTGCCTTCGCCCGCGAAGATGGCGACGGCCTGCCCGATTTTGAGCTTATCGAAGTCCTTCCGGTGAACATTCAAATCTACCCAGACCGTGCCGAGGTCGGCCACGGTGTAAATCGCCTCGCCTTCCTTGACGAATTCGCCCTGCGTGATGGTCTTTTTAAGCACCGTCCCGGCGATGGAGGATTTGACGTCGTATGATTGCAAACTTTCGTTGCTCTCGACGACGGCCACTACTTCATCCTTGGCCACGGCATCGCCCAGGCGTTTGCGGATTTGTTTCACGATGCCGGGATAACGGGGAATGATGTGGGCCATGCGATCTTCATTGGGGAGGACGCGGCCATGGACCTTGATGGACGTCTTTATTTTGGCCGGCCTCGCTGTTTCGATGACAATGCCGGAATTCTTCACTGCCTCGGGCGTCAGGGTCGTGCGGCCCTCGTAGGAATCGTATTCCCAGCGATACGTTTCCCCCCTGCGTTCGGCGATGACTTTCACGTCGAACGAGTGCGGTTCGACAATTTCCTGGTCTCCGAGCAAGTAGTCTTCCCGTGTCGAAAAACCAATCTTGTCAACGCGCCCTCCGAACCGATGAAGTTCAATCGTAAATTTGACTTCGGCCGGGTCGATGAGCTTGTTCTTATCGTAGAAGAAAACGCGGAATTCCGGCGGCACACCGCGCTCGAAGATGGTCACTTCGGCGGCGAAATCGCCCTCACTCAACAAGCGCCCGCCGTGCGGGCCTTTGACGGCTTCGGCGGCAGCGGCTTCGCCGCCGCCGTTTACCGCAGGTTTGGCGTTCTGCAGCACCAGCCATGTCAGTCCGATGCCGGCCAGGAGAACGAGAATAACTGCCGCAATTTGCTCTTTGTTCATAGGTAACTAGATGTTCGGTTCGGTTTCGTCCATGCGGTTTACGGTTGAGGCTCGTCGCTCTCGAGGGGCTGGCCGATCAACCGTTCCATCTCGACCAGGAATTGGTGATACGAAGTGGCTGTTCGGATGTATTCCTGTTTGATGTCAAAAAGCGTGCGCTGAGCATCCAGCACTTCGAGATAGGAATATCTTCCCTGGGCATAGCCATCGCTTGAAATCGCCAACGCATCTTCCGCCTTCGGCAAAATCTCCTTTTGCAGCCCCTCCATGACGTGAACGTCATGCGCCATCTCTTCGTAGAGGCCCAGCAGGACAGTGCCGAGGCGGATCTCCGCCGCCTTCTGTTCCGCCTCCGTCCTGCCCAGCAACGCCCGCGCTTCCGCCGCCCCACCCTGGTACCGGTCGAAGATTTGCAGCGGCATCGAAAGGCCCAACACGAACGCCTGCTCACCCGGTCCCTCCAACCGCCGGATGCCTCCGCCCACGGTCACGTTCGGCACCCGCCGCGCATCGGCCAGTTTGATTTCCGCTTCGCGAAGTTTTGTCTCCGAAACCCAACGGGCAATTTCGGGGCTTTGGGTAATGCGATTCATCAGTCCCGCGAAAGGCGGAACCGGTTTGCGGGCGAAAAGGTCGGCCTCCGCCCGCTCGAACACCGGCTGCGCGCTGCGCCAGCTCGCCGCGAGCTTCTTGCGCGAGGCGCTCAGTTCATGTCTGGATCCCTCGACGAGCAACTCGCCGCGTGCTAAAGCGACTTGCGCCTTCCTCTCTTCCAAAGCCGAACCTTTCCCCGCCTTCACTCGCTGCCGCACGGTGCGGAGCGTCTCTTCCGCCAACTGGCGATTCGTCAGCGCCAGGTCCAAAGCGTGTTGGTCCGCCACGACCTGAATAAAACGCTGCGTGACCTCCCCCAGCACCTCGACCCGTTTCAATTCATACTCCGACTTCGTCAGGCCGCGCGCTTGCGAAGCCGCTTCCATGCGCGCCGACCGTTTGCCGCCGAGTTCGATGACCTGGCTGAGTTGAAGGGTGGTTTGCGCCACACGAGCGCCGCTGAAACTGCCCGTGCCTGCAATGTCCTCCACCTGCAAACCCAATTCGGGATTGAGCCGCAGTCCCGCTTGCAGTATGCGCGCCTCGTTGGCCCGGGCCCGCCAGGCAAACGGCGCTAATTCCGGGTTTTCAGTCAACGCCAGCGCCAGCGCCTCCCGCAGGGTGAGGACACCCGCCGGCTCTGTCACCGGCTTCCCCGGCGCGGCAGGCTCTGGCGGTGTCGTGACGTCGCCAGGCGGATTGAGCGCGGCGCTCTGGGCCTGCGGCTCTGACCGGGCGTGGCTTTCGGTTAGCGGTGTTGTGACGCACCCGGCCAACCCGAAAATCAGACCGGCCACAGCTAAGTTTGTGACGAAAATAAATCGCTTCATAAATTCAAACCAACAACGGAAACGGCACGAAACTGATTGGAGAATCAGACCGAACGACGGGGAACGCTCTCGGCGAGAGAGCTGAATTAAGAAGCGATAGAAGGAACGCGAGCCGGAAGTGCCGCGCGAGAAGAAAGCCGTCGTAGGCCGAGACCTCTCCCGCCGGGGGCGACGGGCTCGCCAGAAGGCACGCGACGATTAACGACCAAAAACACCGACCGTAAGTCGGTTTTTTGTCCATGCCCAAAGCGCAAGGGAAGAGCATGCGGAACTACCAGGACAGGAGGCCGAGCAGCGCTTCGACGGAGCGGTGCAGAGGCTCCGCCGCGTAGCCAGCAGCGCTCAAGAACAGGGGGAAGAGCACTCCCCACACCTGCCGCGGGAGGGAAACGCCGTGTGGTGTCGGCGCGGTCGACAGGAGGGCCTCGATTCGGGGCACGAGGTCCCCGCTGCCAAACGAGAGCGCGCCCACGGCCGGCACCCACTTGGCGGAGGTGAACCCACGGGCTAGGGCCACGAGCGTCTCCGCCACCCGCAGAGGATCACCGACTACCCGCGCAGCTTCCTGATCGCACGCCTGTTCGCAGGCCAGCGACAAGTCCGCCAACAGCCGCCGACGTACCCAGGGACAATGCAGCAAGGAAGCGAGGTGGGCGACAAACTGGATCAGGCCATCGCGCCGGCGTACATGGGCCCGCTCATGGGCAACGATGACCCTGAGCATGTCGGAAGGCAAAGCGGTTACCAGAGAGGAAGAAATGTAGACTATGGGCCGAGACAGGCCTGCGGTGAGCGCGAGCGGGGCTGCGCAGTCCATCACTCGCAGGCCTCGCTGTCTATCATAATGGCTGACGGTGGCGAGCGAATTTAATAGGCAGCGCGTACGCCACCACCCATACAGTTGTGTCCCCAGGGCAGAGACCATCAACAACGCCAGCACCAGGTAGACCGCCCAAAGAAGGCGCTCATCCAAGATCAAGTGCGGATGTGCCACACAAAAGTGTGTATGACCCTCCCCCATGCACCCCATGAGCGATAAACCAAGCGGCAGAACGCCAAGCAGCGTCAGCAGCCCTGACAGTCCCAGTGGTACCATCGACCAGACGACCAGGACGCGGGTGCGTCGGGTCGAGTCTAGCCCCAGCACTATTCTGCGTAACAGGGGGTAAGCGATAGCGCAGAGCATGGCGCTGCTAACCGCAAACACCGCCGCTGCCAATACCGCGAATGGGAGCATAGGAAGGCCCAGGTTCATGGTTTCGGCTCCTGAGCCTCCCGACGGGCCGCGATCAACCGCTCAAGACGTTCGAGATTTCTCTCGTCCACACGGGCGGCGAAATCGACGAAGGCAGAGAGCATGGGCTGGCTCTTCCCATCAGAGAACGCCGTCATGACATCCTCGATGATCCGCCCCATCAACTGCTCACGCTGCAGCTTCGGGACATAAATATAGGCGTGACTGATCTTTCCACGACTGAGCAGCCCTTTATCGTGGAGACGCTCAAGGGTGGATTGGATGGTGTTTAACGTAATGCCGCGCTGGGTGCCGATGATACTATGCACGGCCTTGGCATCAGCAAATCGCACCGACCAAAGGTGCTCTAGGACAGCCATCTCGAGCTTTCCGAGCCGAATGCGTGGGACGGGTGTCACCTCTGGGATCCCCTTGCTTGCGAATGACTTGATGAAAGCGCAATATCCCGCACAAGAAACCGATTGTCAATCGGCGTTTCTCTGGCGGCCCGAGGCGTGTTGATCGGCAGCGACTGAACCCCATCGCCTCCTCCATCCGGGCATCGCGAGCGCCTTGGGCACGGCGGTCCTCTTTGGCGCGAGTACACCGCTCGCGAAGCTTCTACTTGGCCAGATGCATCCGGTGACCCTGGCGGCGGTGCTTTACTTCGGATCGGGGATAGGCCTCTTAGCGGGGTGGGCTCTGCATCGCACGTGGTCGGCCGTGCCCCCATGGCACGAGGCGGGATTGGACCGTCACGACATCCCGTGGCTGGCAGGCGCTATTGTGATGGGCGGTGTCATTGGCCCGGTGTTGCTCATGGTAGGCCTCACGTTAACACCCGCCTCCAGCGCTTCGCTGTTGCTCAATCTCGAAGGGGTATTGACCGCCGTCCTGGCCTGGTTCGTATTTCATGAACATTTCGGCCGGAACATTGTGTGGGGGATGGTTCCTCATCACCCTTGGAGGAATGGTGTTGTCTTGGGACGGGAGCCCCACCTTTACCCTTCCGGTGGGACCCTTCGCGGTCGTCGGCGCCTGTCTCTGTTGGGCCGTCGATAATAACCTGACGCGCAAGATCTCACCCAAAGACCCGGTACTCATTGCGGGCGTGAAAGCCGGCCTCGTCAACCTCGGGCTAACGCGGGCAATCGGGATCCCGTTGCCAGATTTGGTTACATCTCACCGAGCACCACGCGCACGAGCATGATCATGAGGGGATTTGCGCATACCCACGGCCACGTGCACGACGATCATCACCTCCACGAACACGCGTTTGAATGGGACGGAAGGGGGGAGCCTCACGCACATTTTCACGTACACGCGCCATTGCTACACAGGTACCCGCACTATCCCGACATTCACCACCGCCATCGTCACTAAACTCAGATTGTCTTGCAACCGATGCGGTTACCGGCTTAATGCCAACGTGGGGACTTAGCGACCTGTGGGGTTCTCCGATTCTACCGGTGATCCAGTGAGCGCCACGGCGAGCACCTTATCGATTCTGGGTCCATCCATATCTACAACCTCGAAACGGAAACCGCCGAAATCGGTGTGATCCCCCGCAGCGGGCACCCGCTCGAGTCGCCACAAGATGAGGCCGGCAACCGTATGGAAATCGCGTTCGTCCGGGATCTCGCGTAGGCCCAACCGATCCTTGACCACATCGATATGCAGATCACCGTCGATTAACCACGATCCATCTTCCCGCTGGAAGGCTTCGGGCTCGTCCTTTCCACCGGCCTCCGCAAGACCGCCAACGATTGCTTTCAGAAAGTCCGCCGCAGTAACGATTCCCTCAAGGCCACCCGAGGCATCTAGAACCAGGGCCATATGGATCGGGGATTGTCTAAACATCTCCAATAGCTGTAGCGCCAAGATATAGCGATGCACGATGACAGGTTGGCACAGAGCGCTTTCGATACCTAGGGATTTCCCGGCGATGGCTCGGTTCAAGAGGTCTTTGGCTTGGACGATCCCAAGCACGCGGTCGAGGCTGCCCCTCGCCACCGGGAGACGGGAGAAGTGCGATTCCTGAAGTCTGCGAGCGATCGCCTCATCACCCTCATCGAGGTCGAGCCAGACAACTTCCTGGCGCGGCGTCATGATCGCTTGCACAGGCCAATCCGCTAAGCGCATGACGCCCGAGATCATCTCCTTTTCCTCGCGTTTGAGCGCCCCAGCGGTGACACCCTCGGCAACGACGGCCTTCACCTCCTCCTCGGTCACGGTCTGCTCAGGTGTGCGGCGGGCGCCCAAGAGGCGCAATACCAATCTAGAGGATAACTCAAGAAAGTAAACTATAGGTGCTGCGACCTTGGCTAGAAACATCATGGGACGCGCTATCGCTGACGCCAAGCGTTCGGGGTTTTTCAAGGCCAACTGCTTGGGTACCAGTTCGCCGATGATCAAGGATAGGTAAGTTATACCGATCACTACAATCCCGATGGCGATCGGTTCACCGAAGGGCGTGATATCCGGGAAACTGTCCAAGTATGCCGCAAGCCTTTCCGTGATGGTGGCACCGCCGAAAGTTCCGGCCAACACACCCACCAGGGTGATGCCGATCTGAACCGTCGCGAGAAAACGCCCGGGATTCTCAACGAGATCGAGTGCGCTAGGGGCACCCCTGTGCCCTTTGTCTGCCAGCACCTTTAGCCTCGCTTTGCGCGAGGACACTACCGCAAGTTCCGACATGGCAAAAACGCCGTTGAGCAAGACCAACAGCAATATGACTAGTATTTCTATGCCCACCATCATAACCGTATCCCTTCCCTATTCAAAGTTGGTATTTTCTGAATGAGCCTTATTGTACCGGTCTAGAGAAGCAGCAGCCTGTCCTCGAGAGCTACAGCTTGCGCTACAGGGTGGAGTCTAATTTGAAAGACTTCTTGCGGGCGCTAACCCAAGGGATGGATCGGCGGCCATGACCCACGGATTGCACACGCCCGTAGTCGAGGCGTGCGGGTTTTCCAGAGGAATCTAAATCAGCAGGACGGTGGTACGGCGGGAGGCAAGCGTGGGATTGATCCCAGGGGGCGGCCGCGCCAGGGTCGGTACGGACGCAAGCTCAACAGGAAATGGTTGAGTCGTTACCGGTAGAGATAAAGCCTTAGGGATTTCGATCGTTTTGAATGCTACCAGGCCCTGCGGCTCCTGTGGGTGGATCTGGATGACGTGATCTTCTTGACTATCCTGCCTCGTGATCGCGGCCAACACCTGGTCCAGGACATCGGGCTGATGTGGGCTGGGAAGGAACGGTGTCGGTTCGTGCTCGTCAGGGTGTCCTGGGTGGTGCAGGGTTAATCGAATGCCCGCATCGCTGTAATGGACGTAGATCCCATGGGCGTGACCTAGGATCATGAACAGGACCGGTGCCGACCCGTTTCCCGCCCCCATCATGAGGTAGACCAGCAGACAGGCACTCAGCTTGCGCTTAAGCATTTGCTTTGATGACACACCGAAATAACTCAATACACCGGCAAGTCCACCGTGGAAATAAGCTCTAGTCAAACTGCCTACGGATTCAGGCAGTTAGTTTGAGATTACCATATTGGCAATCGCTGTCCAGGGCCGCGGGCGAACACATTATCAACAACGAGCGATTATCTAGTCTCTCGCTCGATCCTTGAATTCGCCTCGCGCCCGCTATTTCTTTTTTCTGGGCGCGGGAGCAGCGGGCTTTTTCGTCACGTCAAAAGGCGACGCTGGAACAGCAGCCTTTTTCGATTGCTTAGGTTTCTTCGCTTCACGATTACTGCGTTTTTGACCTTTGGCCATTGAAGTTCTCCTGAATAGGACACGCCGTTAGACATTGTCTAACTGTTATCCAATTCTCTGGTTGGACATGTTGTTCCCCATCCGGTCAGGAAAGAAGATCTAAGATCATCGTGTAACACTGTAACACGTTACTGGACGTTGCGGTTCATCATGAGTTGAGGGTCGCGGCGAGCCGCAGGCGACCGGCCAGCACCCGCTCGATGCGCCGTCCCGGTTGACGACATCGGCCTCGGGGGTCCACCACCTCCGTGCACCGGGAGGAGAATCCCGCATTTCTTTACGAGTGCTTCGAGCACCGGATGAACGCGGCTGAGGTCGGTGTACCGCAGGTGGTCGGTGGCAGGAAGAATATGAAATAACTCACAGTTTGTACTGGAAACAATCGGCTATAATTAACAATAAACTCTCCAACGTAATTTTTTGGGGAGGGACGTATGGAACCGGCCTATTTTGGGACGGAGCAGTTCACCCGGCCAAGATCGCGCGTATAAAGGATTGCACTTGTCCGAAGTACGGGACGCCCTCTTCGCTGATCCGTACCAAGGGTATGCGGTGGTCGACCGCCACCCGCATAAGCGGGTGTAAGGTGCGTTGACAGCCGGTTTTCGATCGGCGGCGTGCGTTGTTATGTTTAGAAGAAAAAACTAATCGATTAATAAGGAGGGGCACATGAAGATCAAAGCATTACCTATTGCAACTATTCTCCTCGGAGCCGGAATATTGGCCCCTGTAAGCTACGGCGAAGGGCCGAGCGCTTGCGGCGCGGGAGCCGGTAACATCAAGGATGAAGCGCTGTGCGTAGGAAGAACGGCGGAAAGTTTTCCGGGCGCCGACGACGACTATTTTGACGACATGGACAACAAGGCGACAAAAGATCCCGAGCAGGTGGCCAAAGATCTTGCGCCCTATGTTCCGGGGATCTCGCCGGAGGACGCCGTCAAGGCCGCGAGGATAGGCCGCAACAACTGGATTGTGTGGACGGCCGGGAACGACCGTCTATGGAATACGCTCGGGTATGAGAGCAGAGGCGCCCTCGACTTTTTGAAAACCTTGTCGAATCACCCCAAGCTAAAGTTCAGTCGCAGTAACCGCTGGAATTACCAGGGGCTGGTTAATGAGCCTTGCTTCGAGAAAGCAACCAAGGGGCGGGAGGACCGATACGGCCTGTGGCTTGACGTGCGCAAGCAAGCTTGTCCGCCGGATCCGTTCGAAAACGAGACCAAGTACCCGGGGGTAAAGATCGGTGCTCGGGGCAAAAATATTCCAGACGGCTCCTACTATGGCTACGCGACGGGTGTCGTCGGTCTGCGACTGTTTCCCAACCCCGACTTTGATGAGGCGGCGGAAAAGCGCTGGGATCCGGAGAAATATTATACCGATCCAAGATATTATAACGACAAGAATCTGGTGAGACCTTATCGGGTAGGCATGTCCTGTGGCTTCTGCCACGTCGGACCGAATCCGACCAAGCCGCCCCAAGATCCCGAAAATCCCAAGTGGGAGAACCTCAGTTCGAACCCAGGCGCCCAGTACTTCTGGATCGATCGGATCTTCATGTGGGAAGGGGATGCGTCGAACTTTCCTTACCAACTCTTCCATACCTCCCGTCCCGGGGCTCTGGATACATCCTTAGTCTCTAGCGACCACATCAACAACCCGCGCACGATGAATGCGGTCTACAGCCTAGGAGCGCGCTTGCAGACCGCCCTAAAATTAGGTGGTGAGAAACTGGCGGGCGGCGGTCTGGACAACAAGCAGCTCAACGAGTACGTGCCCACGGACAGCCCGCTCGCACAGTTCTATAAGAAACCCGACTCGGTCTGGACGCCGCGCGTCCTCAAGGACGGCGCCGATTCGGTTGGGGCATTGGGCGCTCTGAACCGCGTATTCATCAACATCGGACTGTTCAGCGAAGAGTGGCTGGAGCACTTCAATCCGCTGGTCGGCGGCAAGAAAATAACCCCCATTCCAATCGAGGTTGCGCGCAAGAACTCTGTTTATTGGCAGGCGAACGAAAACCAGACGCCGAATCTGGCGCTGTTCTTCCTTGCGACCGCCAAGCCCGACTACCTGAAAAATGCGCCTGGCGGCGAAGCTTATCTGACCGCCGATGCGGCGACATTGACTCGCGGCAAGGCTGCGTTCAGCGAGCGCTGCGCTCGGTGTCATTCGAGCAAGCTTCCCGAGAAGGCGTATACGTTCTTCCCCAACAATGGCTGTGTAGGCCCGGATTATCTCAATTGCTGGAACCGGTACTGGGCCTGGACCAAGACGGACGAATTCAAGGGAGCGATCAAAGAGATCGTGCGGGCGGACGATTTCCAGAAGGATAATTTTCTATCGACCGAGTTGCGCGTGCCGGCGACCCTGCTTGAAACTAACGCCTGCAGTCCGCTTGCCACCAACGCCATTGAGCGCAACATCTGGGACAACTTTTCGTCCCAATCCTATAAGGATCTCCCCTCGGTGGGAACGATCACGGTGCATCACCCGTTCACTGGAGAGCCCAAGGAGTACCCAATGCCCGCGAGTGGTCGCGGTTACACCCGACCCGCCTCGTTGATCAGCCTTTGGTCTACCGCTCCTTTCCTACTGAACAACACGGTCGGTGATTTCAACCCGAGCCCATCCGTCAAGGACCGGATGCAATCGTTTGACAACTCGATCGAGCAGATGCTTTGGCCGGAAAAACGCAAGGGAAACATTAACTATAAGACTGCTTCCGGCAAGACACTTCCGGGCTGGATCGACAGAACCTATGAGACGAGCTACCTGCGCGTGGCAACAGGGTATCTACCGAGCTTTCTGCGGAAAATTCAGCCTCTGGTAGGCGCGCTGAGCCATGGTAGTTTCTTCAATGAACAAGGGCTCGAGCTCGGCCCGATTCCAAAAGGTACACCAGTCAACCTGCTCTCCAACATCGACTTGGACAGGCGAGAGGGGTTAGCCGCGAATTTGAGACATAAGCGTCAGATTGTGGAACTGCTGATTAAAATCAAGAAAGATCTTAAGGCACTTCCCAAAAACGCCACTGACGAACAAGCGCGCAAGGTCTTCAGCAATCTCGTCGATCCCCTGCTAGCGGCCAGTAAGTGCCCAGACTTCGTTGTCAACCGGGGGCACTACTTCGGCAGCGACTACTTCAAGGACGAGCCCGGTCTCAGCGATGAGGATAAACGGGCGCTGATCGAGTTTTTGAAAACGCTGTAACAAAAAACGCGCGTCGGGCACACGCGCTGATCGGGTCGCCCGGCGCGCATCCAAAGTCTTGCAAACCCCCTCCCTTCCCTCCTCCTTTGTAAGGGGGAGGGTTGAGGGAGGGGGTATTGGGTGCCGAATTTATATTCATACAACGCCGTAAGCAAGCATTGCATCGGCCACCTTCTTGAAGCCTGCGATAT
>MUGK01000037.1 GCA_002007425.1 Chromatiales bacterium USCg_Taylor
TGACCTATACGCCGACCACGAATTTCTCCGGCACGGACAGCTTTAGCTACACTGTCAACGACAATCAGGGGGCGCCCTCCAATCCGGCCACGGTGACGATCACCGTGCAGCCCGAAAATGTGCCCCCCGTGGCCAACGACGACACCGACGCGACCCCGTTCAATACCCCCGTTGACATCAACGTGGTGGCGAACGACACCGATGCCGACGGCAACCTCGACCTAGCCAGCGTCGCGATTGTGGGCAACCCCACGAATGGCACGGCGGTCCCTAACGGCAGTGGCGCCCTGACCTATACGCCGACCACGAATTTCTCCGGCACGGACAGCTTTAGCTACACTGTCAACGACAATCAGGGGGCGACCTCCAATTCGGCCACGGTGGCGATCACCGTGCAGCCGCCACCACCACCGCCGGCAGCCGACCTCGTGCTCAGTCTGACGGACATCCCCGACCCCCTGACCGTCAACGGGCAGCTCACCTATACGATCACCGTCAGGAACAATGGCCCTGGGACCGCCACGGGCGTCCGGGTCGTGGACTCCCTGCCGCCTGGGGCCGTGCTCGCGGGGCCTGCCTTTTCCAGTCAGGGCGAGTGCAGTGGTACGGTGACGGTGGTCTGCGATCTCGGGACGCTTGCCGCCGGTGCTCATAATGAGGCCACGGTGACGATAAACGTCATTCCCACGGTGACAGGACTTTTAAGCAATGCCGCGCATGTGACCGCGGTCGAGCCCGATCCAGACCCCGCGAACAACAGCAGGACCGAGACGACGACGGTCGAGCCAGAGGATCCGGCCAGGGCCGATTTAGCTATCACCGCCGCTGTCGGCCCGAGGGCAAGCGGCCAGGGGTTTACCTACACGCTCAGGGTCACAAACAACGGTCCCGCCACGGCCACGGGCGTGCAGCTCACGAATGACCTGCCCCGAGGCATTGCCCTCGGCGCGGCGACCGCGAGTCAGGCTAACTGCAGCGACACCGATCCGATGCTGTGTGACCTCGGCGAGCTGGCGAGCGGCGCGACGGCAGAGCCCGTGATGATCGACGTCATTCGCACCGAAGAGGAGACCCTTCCTAACCGGGCCACGGTAAACGGGGAGCAGCATGACCCCGTACCGGAGAACAACTTCGCCTTAACGAGCGCCCTCGATCTGCCCACGCCTCAGACCACCTGCAACAGCAAGCGCTGTAGGCTCAGACTTACCTGCAACCTATCGGACTTGCTCGGAAGGACCTGTGACAACCAAGTCACGTTGTTCGTTGAAACGCGTGCGCGCCGGCAGAGCAACCAGCGCGCGGCGAGGGCGCCCAGGTTGGTCCCCTTCGCTGCCGTTATTAGGAATTTCCCCGGGGGTCAAACGACGAATGTGCCGCTCAAGCTGACGCCGAAGGGCAGGGAGGTCGCGAGCATGCTGGTCCAGCAGGGTAGGAAAAAGCTCAGGGGCGAGATGCAGATCAGAAACAGCGCGGGAGGCACGGACAAGATCCGCCTCACGGTGCGGCTGAGGTGACGGGCGTTGAGTAAGGCGGGGACGGACGTGATACGGTCCATCGCGTGATCGAGTTGCTCGGCGCTCTCGATCTCGACCACGAAGGTCATGCGGGCCGTCTCGGTGCTGCGGTCCGAGAGGGTGTTGACGGCCAGGATGTCGATGTGCTCGGCCGTGACGGCGTCCGAGATTCAGCCTCAACTCAAAGCCTGAGCAGCCAATAGGTTCGATCTGCGAATACGGCGTCCTGCACGGGTAGCTCTTCGAACCCGAGCTTGGCGAAGAGCGCCCGCATCGCGGTTGCGTTGACAGCGGTGCGCCCGATGCGGTACGTGAATCCCTCGCTGCGGATCAGGCGGAGTTGCGCGACCACGAGTCCATAGGCGATCCGCCGCCGCCGAGCATCGGGGTCCACGCAGAGCGTATCTCCATAGAACACACGGCCGCCTGCTTCGAACAGGTAATCGAGCGCGGTGGTGCCCGAGATGGTACTGAGCGTGAGGTCCCGAGGGTCTTCGCTCTCTCGCAGCACCTCATATCCGAGGGCGTACCCCGTGATCTCGCCGGAGCCCCGGGTCTTGGCAATCAAGGCCACGGCATTCCTCCGCATGAGATCGACACCGAGACCGAGGTGCAGGCGCGCCAACGCGCAGTCGTCGTTCCAAGGGGGCTCGCGGAAGGCCCGATACGCCAGGGACGCTATCTGCTCGATCAGAACCCCCGACTTGTCTACTCGCAAGTCCTCTACGGAGATGTGCTCGATCGCTATTTCGTCGATATCCATTGCTCGTCGGCGCGGAAACGGAAACACTGCTGCGCGGCTTCATCCAGCCGATGCGGCGGGCGCAGACATGATTGTCCTGGCCTGCACGCATTACCTCTTCGTTGCGGACTGGCGGTATAACCGGACGCTCACCGGGCGGACTTAGACTTGGATCGCGTCGAAGTCCTGCACCTGGCGATGGCGCGCGGTGGGATCAGGCTTGCGATCCGCCTCAGCCAGCAGGTCTGCATGCCGGCGGCAAACGCCGCATCCAGCTCCTCGCCGATGTCGGACAAAAACAGAATTTCGCTCGCCGGCCGGCTGATGGATTCGCGGATGCGTTCGTAGGCTGCCGCCTCGCGCTTGTGGCCGATGCGGGTGTCGAAATAGCCGCTGAACAGCGGCGTCAGGTCGCCGTAGGGTGTGTAGCCGAAAATCAGCTTCTGCGCCTGCTCCGAGCCGGAGGAATAGACGTAAAGTTTCTTGCCCGCCGCATGCCAGGCACGCAGATTCTTCTCCGCGTCCGGATAGATGTGCCCCTGGAAATCACCGGCCTTGTAGCCGGTTTCCCAGATCATGCCCTGAAGGGCCTTGAGCGGGGTAATCTTTTTATCCTCGTCAATCCAACGGCGGAGTTGCGCGATGGCCTGATCAACCGAAAGCGGCCGCCCGACCTCCGCCGCGACGGCTTCAATCTGGTCGCGTACCGCGGGATCCTGGGCGTGGGTGCGCACAAAGTCGCCGATGTGAGCGCGCGCATAGGGAAACAGCACCTTGTGCACGAAGGCGATGTCGGTGGTGGTACCTTCGATATCCGTCAGGATTGCATTTATCACGTCAGTTGATCTGAACCATTCCTGGGCGGGCGCTCGTGCTGAGCTTGTCGAAGTACGGGCGGGCCTCAACCAGCATTCTCCAGCCGCGGGAAGCGGTCGGCGATCTTGTCGCCGGTGAAATTCGCCACCCAGCCTTCGGGGGTGGTGAACAGACGGACGGCCTTGAAGTACGGGCGTGGGCCCATGTCGAACCAATGCTTGGTACTGGCCGGCACGCTGATCAAATCACCGCGAGTACACAGCGTGGCGTAGACCCTGCAGTTCTTGCGGATGTAGAACAGGCCCTCGCCGTCCACGAAGAAACGCACCTCGAAATCGCTGTGGGTGTGCTCGTGCAGGAACTTGTCGCGCAGCACATCCTTCTGCGGGTGGCCAGGATGCATGCTTACCACGTCCACCGACTGGAAGTCGTACTTCTGCATCAGCCGCTCGATAGACTCGCGGTAGGCCTCGATCACCTCGTCCTGGGTGGCCTCGGCGTCGAGATCACGGTCCGCCGTCCAGCGTTCGAAAAGGACATCAATCCCGCCCAGCGCGAGCACGATCTCCTCAAAGCGCGTGAGCACCGTCAGCGGCTGCACCGCGGCTTCTCCATAGATGCGCAGTTCACTCATGATCCGATCCTCCTCAGCAACAGCTCGCATTCAAACATGAATTCCAGGGCCTCGATCTGAATGCCGGCGTGACGCAGGTCGCGCGCCCAAGTGTAGAGGCCATGTCCCGCAATGAGATATGCGTGGAGGGCGCCGTGTTCCGTAATCCAGGCGTCCACCTGGGCCGACAGGCGCGTTATGTCCTGGTCGTTGGCAAAGATCGGGATCCGGATCCGGGTCTCGTGGGTAGCAACGCCAGCAAAGGCCTTGAGCAGCTCATAGCCCTGCAACATCAGCGTGTCACCGACTGTGAGTGACAGCACCGTGGCGGCCGGTGAATGGGTATGCAACACGCCACCGACCTCGGGATGGCGGCGATAAAGGGCCGTGTGTAGCAGTGTCTCGGCAGACGGGCGCTTGCCGGGGGACAGGCTATTTCCATCCAAATCCACCAGCATAATGTCGTCGGTTGTGAGGCGGGCCTTGTGACGGCCAGAGACGGTAATCGCGACGCGGCCGGCATCCACGCGGGCGGAAAAATTACTGCTGGTAGCCGGTACCCATCCGCGCGCATGGAACTCGCGGCCCAATTGGAGCAGGGTTTCTGCCTGCTGGCGGTAATCCACGACGAGATGGGTCACGGGGCGCTCTCCCTCACGCGCTGGGATAGAAACGGGGCGGTACTCTAAGCCATCACAGCGGCCCAGCTATATCTATATGATTTGGCGCGCCCGGAGAGATTCGAACTCCCGACCCCCTGGTTCGTAGCCAGGTACTCTATCCAACTGAGCTACGGGCGCAGTCGAGGATCCCCGATCGTCCGTGGGTTGTAAACGCGAGGATGGCGGAGAGAGAGGGATTCGAACCCTCGATGGAGTTTTTAGCCCCATACTCCCTTAGCAGGGGAGTGCCTTCAGCCGCTCGGCCATCTCTCCACGCTTTAAACACCTGCGCTTTGTCTAAGTTATCGCAAACGCGCCCAGTCTAAAGTTAAGGTTTATCGTTGTTGTACACCTTCTTTTTCTAACTCCGGCTCCACGGCGACGCTGGCCTTGCCTATCCCCCCCGCCTGTTCCTGTTGGATCCGCTGGTAGATCTCCTCTCTATGCACGGCGATTTCCTTCGGTGCGTTCACGCCTATACGTACTTGGTTCCCCTTCACTCCGAGCACCGTTACAGTGACGTTGTCGGCAATCATCAATGACTCGCCGACTCTCCTAGTCAGTATCAGCATCTCCTGCCTCCATTATCACTAGCGTACTTGACGCCTGAGAAATTGCGCTTTGTTCCCCGCCTTTAAGCAAAGGACTCCTGCCCTACATTGATCAGTTTAACCTGTGCAAACGCTAAATGCGAGATGGATGAATCGCTGAGCTATTAACTGCTTAGGTGGAACTTTTTTCCAGGCTGAACGCACTGTGCAAGGTCCGAACCCCAAGCTCTAGATATTTCTCATCAACAACGACGGAAATCTTGATTTCGGAGGTTGAAATCATGCGAATGTTGATGCCCTCCTCGGCCAAGGCCCGAAACATCTTGGACGCAATCCCGGCGTGGGAACGCATGCCCACGCCTACCACCGAGATCTTCACGATCTTGTTATCCCCCTCGACTCCGCGTGCCGCCAGATCGCGGGCGACTTTTTCAAGTGACTCCAATGCCCTGTCATAGTCGTTGCGATGCACCGTAAAGGTGAAATCCGTGGTCCCATCCGCTCCGACGTTTTGAATGATCATATCGACTTCGATATTCGCATCGGCGATCGGACCCAGGATATGCGCGGCGATCCCCGGCTTATCGGGCACACCGAGGACCGTGAGTTTCGCCTCGTCACGATTAACGGTAATTCCGGACAGTAGGGGTTGTTCCATAGACGCATCCTCAGGAGCGATGAGCGTTCCGCCGCCCTCCGCGAACGAGGAGAGCACGCGCAGCGGCACGTTGTATTTACTTGCGAACTCCACCGAGCGGATTTGCAGGACCTTGGCGCCGAGGCTCGCCATCTCCAGCATTTCCTCATAGGTAAGGCGATCGAGGCGGCGCGCCTCGGGCACGATGCGCGGGTCGGTGGTATAGACCCCGTCCACATCGGTAAAGATTTGACATTCGTCCGCCTTGAGGGCGGCGGCCAACGCCACCGCCGTGGTATCGGACCCCCCGCGGCCCAGGGTGGTGATATTTCCCTTTTTATCCACCCCCTGAAATCCCGCCACCACCACGATCATACCGGTGTCGAGATCCTGCCGCACGCGCTGGCCGTTGATGTCGAGAATTCGGGCCTTGTTATGAGCGCTGTCCGTCAGGATATGCACTTGCGCACCGGTGTAGGAGCGGGCGCGCTGCCCGGACGCTTCCAAGGCCATGCACAGGAGCGCAATCGTCACTTGCTCGCCCGTCGCCAGCAACACGTCGAGCTCCCTCGGGTTCGGTCGCGGGGTGATATTTTTCGCCAGCGCGATGAGCCGATCCGTCTCGCCGCTCATTGCCGAGACGACCACGACCACCTGAGCACCCGTCCGGTGCGCCACGCTAGCCTTATCCGCGACGGCGCGGATGCGTTCAACGCTACCGACGGAGGTTCCCCCGAACTTTTGGACGATTAAAGCCATGGCCAACGTCGCCGCAAAGGCCGGCCACTTTAACCGAAGAGCGAAGGAACGAGAACAGAGGCTAGCCTCACGGCGCGATTTGGCCCCGAACCCAATCGCTCACCGTGGCAAGCGCGGCTTTTAATTTGCCCGGTTCGCTACCGCCGGCCTGAGCAAAGTCAGGCCGCCCCCCGCCCTTGCCGCCGACCTGTTGGGCGACGAAATTCACCAGATCGCCGGCCTTCACATGGCCTATCAAATCCTTGGTCACGCCGGCCACCAGGACCACCTTTCCCAACTGCACGCTCCCAAGCACGATGACCGCGTGCGCGAGCTTATCCTTCAAGCGATCCATGGCCGCGCGTAAGGAGGCGGAGTCGGCCTCCTCTATGCTCTCCGCAAGCACCTTGACGCCAGCGATATCCACCGCGGCCTCGGCAAGATCGCGTCCGGTGCTGATCCGGGCGCGAAGCTGCTGATTCTGTTTTTCTTCCTGCTTGAGCTTCTGCAATAACTGCTCTATTCGTTCGCCGAGCTGCTCGCGCGGCGCTTTCAAGAGATCCGCGATCTGCCGTAGTTGCTGGTCGCTCTGGTTCACCCAGGCGAGCGCCCCCTCCCCCGTCTGGGCCTCGATTCGGCGAACTCCGGCCGCAACCCCGGTCTCCGACACGATCTTAAATAAACCGATGTCGCCGCTATGCCGCACATGCGTACCGCCGCATAGCTCGACCGAGAAACTCCCTATCTTGAGCACCCGCACCTGCTCATCGTATTTCTCCCCGAAAAGCGCCAGGGCACCGCTCTCAAGCGCCTGGCCCACGGGCATGATCTCGGTCTCGACCTCGCGATTGGCGCGGATCTCGCCGTTGACCAAGCGCTCCACCTCACGCAACTCATCGGACTCGAGTGGCCCCGTGTGTGAGAAATCGAAGCGCAAACGCTCGGGCGTCACTAAAGAGCCCTTTTGTATGACATGCGTGCCCAGAACTTGACGCAAGGCCGCGTGCAACAGATGCGTCGCGGAATGATTAAGCGCCGTGGCGCGGCGCAAGGCCGGATCGACCTGCGCGTAGACGGACTCCCCTTCTTTTAGGGCTCCCGTCTTAAGCCATCCGAGATGCAGCGTGGCGCCGCCGAGTCTCTGGGTATCCGAGACGCGAAACAGGCCCTCGCGTGCGCATACATCCCCAATATCACCCACTTGTCCGCCGGCTTCGGCGTAAAACGGTGTTCTATCGAGCACCACGACCCCCTGCTCTCCGGCTTGCAGCGCGGGAACCCGCTCCCCCTGCCGATACAGCGCCACGACCCGCGACTCACACTTTACCCCCGCATAACCGGTGAACTCGCTGCCCGAGACGCGCAGGGGATCATCGGCCGCAAGTGCGGGCAATAGCGCCTCCATTGCTCCCGGCTGCCCGAACTGGCTGGCCGCTCGCGCCCGTTCGCGCTGTTGCTCCATTTCCCGCTCGAATCCCGCCATGTCCAGCGTCAAGCCGCGCTCACGCGCGATGTCGGCGGTGAGATCGACCGGAAACCCGTAGGTATCGTAGAGTTGAAACACGTCGCGGCCCGGGATCACGCTCCCAGACAGATCAGCAATCGAACGCTCCAGAAGCTTGAGCCCGAGATCAAGCGTCTCGGCAAAGCGCTCCTCTTCTTGTTTCAAAACCCGCTCGATGGCAGCTCGCCGCTCCAGCAATCCCGGATAAACCGTACCCATCTCGGTTGCGAGCACCGCTACCAGCCGGTGAAAGAAAGGTTCCCCAAACCCGAGCCGATGCCCGTGCCGAATGGCCCGGCGGATGATGCGCCGGAGCACGTAACCCCGGCCATCATTGGAGGGGACCACGCCCTCCGCGGCGATGAAAGCGCAGGAACGGATGTGATCGGCAATCGCCTGAACCGAGGTCCGATGGACGCCGTCTTTGTCGCTAACCAAAGCGGTGACCGCGCCCGTCAGGGCGCGGAACACATCGATGTCGTAGTTACTGTGGACCCCTTGCATGACGGCGGCGATGCGCTCCAAGCCCATCCCGGTATCGACCGAGGGATGCGGAATCGGGTGCAAGCGGCCGCTGTCATCGCGGTTATACTGGGTAAATACCAGGTTCCAAATCTCCACATAGCGATCCCCGTTCTGCTCCGGGCTCCCGGGCGGCCCGCCCGCGATCGCCGCGCCGTGGTCGAAAAAAATCTCCGAACAGGGACCACAGGGGCCCGTCGCGCCCATGGTCCAAAAGTTGTCTTGTTCTCCGCAGCGCGAAAGGCGGCGCTTATCGACGCGAATCTCATCGAGCCAGACCGAGGCCGCCTCGTCGTCGTCCTGGAACACCGTGATCCAGAGCCTTGCGGGGTCGATGCCCAGGGACTCGGTTAAAAACTCCCAGGCGTAGTGAATCGCCTCACGTTTGAAATAATCACCGAAGCTAAAGTTTCCAAGCATCTCGAAAAAGGTATGGTGGCGTGTGGTGTATCCGACGTTCTCGAGATCGTTGTGCTTGCCGCCGGCGCGCACGCATGCCTGGCAGGAGACGGCGCGCTGAAAGGGGTGCTGCTCGCGCCCTAAGAAGACATTCTTGAATTGCACCATCCCGGCATTGGTAAACAATAGCGTCGGATCGTTGGCCGGCACCAGCGGTGAGCTGGGAACAATCGTATGCTCGCGCGCGCTAAAGAAATCCAGGAATGCCCGCCGGACCTCGGAGCTGCTTTTTATCGACATAGGATTCAATCGTCTGTATCTAACGCGCGCCGGACCCGCTCCGGAATGAATCCTCGGTTTACCAAGTAGCGTGCTTGACGCGCCCGTTCCTTCCTATCCGCAGGTACCCGCGTGCCAAAGTGTCTGACCCTGGCTTGAAGCATACGTTCTTCCCAGCACGGGTCCCCGGTACGGATTGATACCGCAATGGTCTCCGCGTCGATGCCGCATTCCTTCAGCTCGGCAATGATCCGCAAGGGACCGTATCCGCGTTCGGTTTTCGACGCGGCAAAGGCGCCCGCAAAGCGTTCATCGCTCTGCCAGCCCGCGGCCGCGAGCTCGCGCAAAACCTGCTGCGCGAGATCCTCCGGGCTGCCGCGCCGCGTAAGCCGCGCCGCGAGCTCTTTGCGGCTGTATTCGCGTCGCGCGAGAAGACTAAGAGCATACCGGCGCGCCGCGTCGTTCAGGCCCGCGCCTCCTCAGCCGCCGGGCTACGTTCCGCATTACCGGGCAGGAACTTCGCGCGGATTGCCTGCTCGATCCCGGCCGCTTTATCGGGATGTTCCTTGAGAAAGGTCCGGGCATTTTCCTTTCCCTGCCCGATGCGCTCGCCCCCGTAGCTGTACCAGGCGCCGGTCTTCTCGATGATCCCGCCCGCGACCCCGAGGTCCACCACCTCTCCGGCGCGCGAGACACCCTCGCCGTACAGAATATCGAAGATCGCCTCTTTGAAGGGGGGCGCCAACTTGTTCTTCACGACCTTGACGCGGGTCTCGTTGCCGACGATCTCCTCATCGCGTTTGATGGAACCGATGCGGCGGATGTCCAGCCGAACCGAGGCGTAGAACTTGAGGGCGTTGCCTCCGGTCGTGGTCTCGGGGTTGCCGAACATGACGCCGATTTTCATGCGGATCTGGTTGATGAAAATTACCAAGCCATTGGCACGCTTGATGTTGCCGGTCAGTTTGCGCAAGGCTTGCGACATGAGGCGCGCTTGCAGGCCCACGTGCGTATCGCCCATCTCACCCTCGATCTCGGCCTTCGGCGTCAGCGCCGCGACCGAGTCGATCACGATGCAATCGACCGCGCCCGAACGCACTAGCATGTCCGTGATCTCGAGCGCCTGCTCGCCGGTGTCCGGTTGCGAGACCAGCAGATCATCGACCTTGACCCCGACTTTTCCCGCGTAGCTCGGGTCCAAGGCATGCTCGGCATCCACAAAGGCGGCGGTGCCCCCGCACCGCTGTATCTCGGCCACGGCGTGCAAGGCCAAGGTGGTCTTGCCCGAGGATTCCGGACCGTAGATTTCCATGACCCGGCCGCGCGGGAGACCCCCGATACCGAGCGCGATATCGAGCCCAAGCGATCCCGAAGAGACAGTCTCCACGTCGCGGACCGCTTGCACATCACCCATGCGCATGACCGATCCCTTTCCGAACTGCTTCTCAATCTGGCTCAAGGCCATTCCCAGTGCCTTTTTTCGATTCTCATCCATTGGTTTTCCGTCCTCCCGCGCGCGTAAGATAATCGTAAGAATTAACCGGCTGGCGCGGCTTTATCGCGCCAGTCCGAGTTGAATGAAACGTTGGACCGACGGTTATCTCCCATGTAAACAATCGTAGGATGTGCCGACGTAAGGAGGCGCATCAGTCGCGGGACATCACTCGACCGATGCGCTTCGTTCCTCAGCACACCTACGCGGGCTAAACACCCACCCGATTAGCCGTGCTGGTTACATTCCCTAATTTGGGGAGTAAATCGTCAAACCTTTCATCGATTTCCTTAAGTATCTCTGAGAAATCTTTCCACCATCTCTCAATCGGTCTCGAAAAGGTTTCATTAAGCTTGTTGTTGACCTCCTCCGCAGATAAGGACCGGAGATCTTCACTCATTCTCCTACGATCATTTATGACTAGAGCAACCTGGTTTTTTACATCGATTAGGTCACCCATAAGGATGTGGCCATGTACTATTTCGGAAATTAGTCTGTGGTCTCCGATGTAATAGTGCTCCGAAAACGACTCACTCACCAATTTAAAGACCAAGAGATCTTCAGGGCGAATTGCTGTTTTTACCAAATGATCGAGGCCTTCGATAGGTTTCATATCTAGAAGACTGAGAAGGTACGGCCTAATCCGACCTTTCCAGCGCTTTGTTATCTCGTCGTGTAGCAGATAAAATACTAATTTCTTCTTTTCTTCATCGATAGTACGTTGCTTCTCAATCTGTTTCGCTATAGTTCTTTGTGATGCCCAGTAACCTATACCCGCGCTTACTAGAACTGCTATAGGCGCAATCCACCAATAGTTGGGTGCTCCCGCAATATCTTAACCGCATTAGCGATTTCTGTCAGTACAGATGTGTAATCGGTCATGGAGTGGCTCCTCCTTATTGTTCTGTTGCTGCGGCTAACTAAGGATTATCAGGAAAAAAGCTTACCACATCGCACTAGGCTTGGCGCGCTTGCTGGGCTTAAGGGTATGGGGACGATGCTCCAAGACTCCCTTGCACTCCACGTGAATCAGCGCCGAGCCGCCAACTCGTAAGCACCTGATAATGCGCGCCGTCGGGAGTGGTTTTGGACTCGACCAAGGCAAAGTCATCGACGCGCCAGGCGACGGCAACGAGCGGCCGTTCGCGCCGGACCACCAGCGCCTTGCGCATCAACGTCACATGGGGTTTAAACGGCCGCGCATCGAGATCGATGCCACAGCCGGCGATCCCCAGGTGTAGATCCCGAACCAAAGCAGCGAGACTCTCCGGCACTTCGCGCGCACCGACCCAAAGGATCCCGGATTTTGGCCACAAGCCGATTTGATCGAGTCGGAGCTCGAACGGGTGTCCCGCGATCCCCTCGGCTACCGTCTCGGCACAGATCCGTGTTTGCGCCGTGACGGAGCCTAAAAAAAGGAGCGTGATATGGAGGTTTTCCGCAAGCACGGGTTTGGCGCGGCCTACGTGTAACGAGGCCATCACCTCGGCTAGGCCCGAACGCACCTCCTCGCTCGGCCACAAGGCAAAGAACAAGCGTTGGGTGGGCGCCTCAACCCGAGGAAGGCGCGATTTCTCTCCTTCGGCATTCACTGCAGACGCTCGATGAGACCGCGCAACGCCGTCTCGACGGCCTGGCGGCGCACGCTGCCCCGGTGGCCCTCGAAATGCTCGCACACCGCGACCGGCGGACGGCCGCCGCCGGCCCAGGCAAACCATACGGTCCCGACGGGTTTGTCCTCGGAGCCGCCCTCCGGCCCCGCGATCCCGGTAATGGCAACGCTTATCTGACTTCGGCTATGCATGAGCGCGCCTTTGGCCATCTCGATGGCGGCCTCCGCGCTCACAGCGCCGAAGCGTTCGAGCGTCTCGGCTTTGATGCCCAACATCTCCTGCTTGGCGGCATTCGAATAGGTCACGAAACCGCGCTCGAACCACGCGGAACTGCCCGCGATCGAGGTCACCACCTGGGCGACATAACCGCCGGTGCAGGACTCGGCAGTGGCGAGCCGGTACCCCCGATGCTGCAAACGCCGCCCGAGATCTCGCGCTAGCCGCCGCACCGGGACACCGTCGCGGCCAAACTCTCTTCGGCGCGGCGCCGCTCAAAGAATCGTTTAAGTAAACTACAACATTCGGCTTCGAGGATCCCGCTCCGTACTTCCACGTAGTGATTAAAGCGGCCGCTGCCTAGGATCTCGAAGGCGCTGCCCGCGGCCCCCGCCTGCGGATCACGCGCACCGTAGAGCACCCGCGCGATCCGGGCATGCACGCTGGCGCCCGCGCACATGACGCAAGGTTCCAAGGTCACGATCAAAGAGCAACCGGCCAAGCGGTAATTTCCAATCCGCTCCGCCGCACGCCGCAGGGCGACGATCTCGGCATGGGCGGTGGGATCGTTCCGGTGGATCGGTTGGTTCCAGCCTTCCCCAATGATCTCATCATTCAGCACCACGACGGCGCCGACGGGGACTTCGCCATGTTCTTCGGCACGGCGGCCGAGAGCGAGCGCCTGGCGCATCCAGCGCTCATCATTGGCTTCCGTTAGGTACCGTGCCCGCAACGCCGATTCTTCGCCGTTCATTCCCACTCGATGGTCGCCGGCGGTTTGCCGGAGATGTCATACACCACCCTTGAGACGCCGGGAACCTCGTTGAGAATTCGCCGCGCCACGTGATCCAGGAATTCGTGCGCGAGCGGTGCCCAACGGGCGGTCATGAAATCCAAGGTCTCGACGGCTCGCAAGGCGACGACCGGCGCGTAGTGGCGCGCATCGCCGGTGACGCCCACCGAGTTGACCGGCAGCAACACCGCGAAGGCCTGGCTGACCTTCTCGTACAGCTCCTGCCGGCGAAGCTCGTCGATAAAAATTATATCCGCCCGGCGCAAGGTCTCGGCGCGCGCCGCGGTGACTTCCCCTAAAATCCTGACCGCGAGCCCCGGGCCGGGGAAAGGGTGGCGGTAGACCATGTCGTAAGGCAGACCGAGATCGACACCGATCTTGCGGACCTCGTCCTTGAATAGCTCCCGCAAGGGTTCGAGCAGCTTCAGCCGCATGCGTTCTGGCAGGCCACCCACGTTATGGTGGGATTTGATGACGTGGGCCTTGCCGGTCGCCGCATGGGCCGATTCGATGACATCGGGATAAATAGTGCCCTGAGCCAGCCAGGCTACGTTGGGAAGTGTCCGCGCCGCTTCCTCGAATACCTGGATGAATTCCCGGCCGACAGCCTTACGTTTCTCTTCGGGATCGTGCAAGCCCGCCAAGGCATTGAGGAAGCGATCGGCGGCGTTCACGCGCAGCACTTGGACACCAAGGTGGCGCGTGAATGTCGCCATGACTTGATCGGCCTCGTTCAGTCTCAGCAAGCCGTTATCGACGAAGACGCAGGTCAATTGATCGCCAGAACTCACGTCCGCACGATGACCTCCAACCGCTCCACGGCTACCACCGACGCCGGGCACGTATTCCGCGCCCGCCTGCGCCGGTTTGCTCCGGTGGCCCTGATCGTGGTCGCCATGCTGGCGGTCTTCGCAACCGGCGCGTATCGCCATATCTCGCTCGAAACGCTGGTCCGCCATCGCATGGCGATCGACGCGTTCATCGACCACCATGGCATTGCGGCGGTCGGCGGGTTCATCGCGGCCTATGTGGTGGTGGTGGCGCTCTCGATCCCCGGCGGGCTCATCCTCTCGATCACCGGCGGCATTCTGTTCGGGACGCTTGTGGGCGGCGTTGCCAATGCGATCGGTGCGACGACCGGTG
>MUGK01000038.1 GCA_002007425.1 Chromatiales bacterium USCg_Taylor
CGAGCGGCTGTTCTTCGGCAGCACCAGCAAACGCACCAACCCATCGCGCACCGGGAGCTCCTCGATATCCTCGACGTTGCTCAAGGTCAACAAGCGCTTCTTGGCATTGCCCGCCGCGCCATGGTTCAGAACCAGGGCGACCGCGTTGTAATACCGTGAGCGCGCTTCGAGCTCGGCCGGCGTCCCAGCAAAGAGCACTCGGCCACGCCCGAGGATGATGGCGCGGGTGCAGACCGCTTCGACCTCTTCGAGAATATGCGTCGAGATGATGATAGCCTTATGAGGGGCCATCTCCTTGATGAGCGTGCGGACCTCGTGCTTTTGATTCGGATCGAGGCCATCGGTCGGCTCGTCCAGGATCAAGACCTCCGGATCATGCAGCAGGGCTTGGGCGAGACCGTGCGCGGCAATGGCTGGCAGGTGGACGAGCTGCGCGTGGAGACCGGGCACCTCGATGAGGTGTTCCGCACCATCACCGCGGATTTTAACGAGGGTGCGCGTACATGAGGACCACCCTCGCGATTTTTAAACGGGAGCTTCATGCCTATTTCGCGACGCCCGTCGCTTACGTCTTTATCGTGATCTTCTTGTTGTTGACCGGGGTCTTTACCTTTTATCTCGGCGGCTTTTACGAGAGCAATCAAGCCGATCTCGATGCCTTTTTCCAGTTCCATCCGTGGCTGTACTTATTTTTGATCCCGGCGATCTCGATGCGTCTCTGGGCCGAGGAGCGTAAGTCGGGAACGGTCGAGCTGTTGATGACGCTGCCGGTTTCGCTAACGCAAGCGGTGTTGGGCAAGTATCTGGCGGCCTGGTGTTTCACCACCTTGGCGCTGGCCTTGACGTTTCCGATCTGGATCACCGTGAACTACTTGGGCGATCCGGACAATGGTGTCATCGTGGCCGGATATCTCGGGAGTTTGATCATGGCTGGCGGGTTTCTCGCCATCGGGGGGTGCATCTCGGCGCTGACCAAGAGTCAGGTCGTTGCCTTCGTGCTCAGCATGGCCGTCTGCTTCGGCTTCGTGCTAAGCGGTTTCCCCATCGTGCTCGATTTGTTCCAGGCCTGGATGCCGCAAGCGCTGGTCGATGCCATCGGTTCCTTCAGCTTCCTCACGCATTTTTCCGCGATCCGCAAGGGTGTCATCGATATGCGGAGTCTGGTCTATTTTCTGAGTCTGATCGCCTTTTGGTTATACGCCACGACGGTCGCGATCGATGCGCGTAAAGCCAGTTAAACGCGCGCGCGCAAGGAGGCGACCGATTTGACTCGCAAGTGGCTCTCGGGAGGGGCGCTGATGCTGGCGGCGGCGTTATTCGTGGCCGTCAACATTGTGACCGGCAAGACCTTAAGCTCATGGCGATTGGACGTGACCGAGAGCCGGTTGTTTACGCTCTCGAAGGGCACCCGCAACATTCTCAAGTCACTCGAGGAACCGATCACCCTAAGATTTTATTTTTCCTCGAAGCTGTTCTCGGGGATCCCGGCGCTGCAAAACTACGGTCACCGCATCCGCGACTTATTGGAGGAATATGTCGCCGTATCTAACGGTCAACTGGTCTTGAATGTCATCGATCCCGAGCCCTTTTCCGAGGCCGAGGACCAGGCGGTGGCCTACGGCATTACCCAGTTGCCGATCAGCACCACAGGTGATCGCGGATATCTAGGGCTCGCCGGGACCAACTCGACCGACGACGAGCACGCGATTGCCTTTTTCCAACCGGAAAAAGAGCAGTCTTTGGAGTATGAGATCACGAAGCTCCTCTACGCCCTCGCGCATCCCAAGAAACGCGTGATCGGCGTCCTCAGTTCCTTGCCGCTGTTCGGGGGGGCGGCGCAGCAGGAGTCGCAGTGGACGCTCGCGACGATGTTGCGGGAAGCGTTTGAGATCAGGGAGATCGGGCCGGAGGCGCTTGACATCGGCGCGGACGTGGACACCTTGCTTCTGATCCATCCCAAGACGCTGTCCGAGCCGATGCGCTACGCGATCGATCAGTTCGTGCTCAAGGGCGGTAAGGCGATGGTTTTCGTCGATCCGTTCGCCGAGGAGGACCGCTCCGCGCCGCCGCCGAAGAATCCCGGCGCCTTGCCGCAAACCGATTCCAACCTGCCCGATCTTTTCGAGAAATGGGGGCTGAAGCTCGTCGCGGGCAAAGTGGCGGGCGATTTGGAATCGGCGCTGCGCGTCTCCTATAACGGTCCCGCCGGGCCCCAACAAATCGAATATCTGCCCTGGCTGCGCCTGGGCCGCGGGCACTTCAACCGCGAGGATTTCGTGACCAACGAGCTTAAAACCATCCATGTCGGCACCGCGGGCGTGTTGGAGAGAGTCGCTGCCGCCGGCACCCGCTTCACGCCGCTCATCTCCACCGGTCAGCGCGGCGCGTTATTGGAGCGGGAGATGGTGATGTTCAACCGCGATCCGGCGGCGCTGCTCCAGAGCTTCGCCCCGGGCGATAAAGCGCTGACGTTGGCCGCGCGCATCAGCGGTAAAGTCAAGACTGCCTTTCCCAAGGGCCGGCCAAAAAAGCTCGAGACCGATGCCAGCGATGCCGGTTTCATCGCGGAATCCAAGAGTCCGGTCAATGTGATCGTGGTGGCCGACACCGATCTCTTGAGCGACCGCTTCTGGGTGCAGGTACAGAGCTTCTTAGGGCTGCGGGTGCCTTCGCCGTTCGCGGACAACGCCAATTTCGTGATCAATGCCCTCGACAACCTCGGGGGTAACGATGACCTCATCAGCTTGCGCAGCCGCGGCGAGTATGCGCGTCCGTTCACGCGCGTCGAAACCATTCAACGGGAGGCCGAGGCGCGTTTCCGCGACCGCGAGCGCGCTCTCCAAGCCAAGCTCGAGGAGACCGAGCGCAAGATCCAAGAGCTGCAAAGCAAGAAAGAGGAGGGCAGCGCCTTGCTTCTGAGCCCGGAGCAAAAACAGGCTATCGAGGCGTTCCGCGGCGAGAAGATCGCGACGCGTAAGGAGCTGCGCGCCGTGCAGCACGATCTGCGCAAGAATATCGAACGTTTGGGCGACCAGTTGCGCTTTATCAACATCGGCTTGGTGCCGATCTTGATCGGGTTGTTCGGAGTGGGTCTGGGGATCGTGCGCGCACGGCGTCACCCCTGAGAGCTTGTGAATAAATCTACTGCGCAGCCCGCCCGCATCGTTGCGCGGTGCTCGGAATCCTCATGTATTTCCACATACACTGCGGTTGCTCGTCTCATCCTTGAGAGTCGCCCCTTCGGGGCTTGCGCTCCGTTTCGCTCCCAGCGAAACCGTCCTGCGCGCCGTGCGCCTCGCGGGCGGCCTTGCTCGCTACGGTTTACTCACAAGCTCTGAGCCATGCAAAAGAACGCCTTTTATATCCTTGCCCTGATCACCTTGACGGTGGTGGCCGCCGCGTTTTTTACCCAGGAGAGGAACGCGCCGGAGACTGAAATCCGGACCACGCCGGTGTTCGCGGATCTGCTCGAGCGCGTGAACGAGGTTTCCAAAATCGAGATCAAGTCCAAGACCGATCAGACGGTCTTAGTCAAGCGAGGCGCTACCTGGGAGGTCGAGAATCGCGGCCACTTCCCGGCGCTGTTTGAAAAGGTGAAGGGCGCCGTGGTGTCGCTGGCCGAGCTGCAAGTCATGGAGGGCAAGACCGCGAATAAGGAACTGTATTCCAAACTAGGTGTGGAGGATCCCGCTGGCGAAGCCGCCGCCTCGAGGCTCGTGACCTTGCATGGCACGGACGGCCAAGCGCTGGCGTCATTGATCATCGGCAATCCGAGTAAGGGTAAAAGCGCCGGAACCTATGTGCGGCTTCCGGATAAACCACAAGCACTGCTGGTCAAAGGCAGTCTGGATGTGCCGGCTAATCCGATGGAGTGGCTGATCAAGGATGTTGCCCATATCCCCTCTGAGCGGATCCGGGAAGTCGTTATCCGAAAGCCGGGGCAAGCGCTAGTGCGCGTCTATAAGAGCGATCCCAAGGATGAGGACTACACGCTGGACGCGCTCCCGAAAGGGCACAAAGTAAAATCCCAGTTGACCGTGAACAGCCTGGCGACGACTGTGGAGTACCTGCGCTTCGATGATGTCGCGCCGCGGTCGGATCTAAAACTCCCCGCGGACGCGACGGTCACGACCTTACGCACCTTCGATGGGTTGGTTGCGGTCATAAAAAGCGCGATCGTGAAGGATAAGACATGGGCTAGCGTAGAATTTTCTTTTGACGCCGAGGCGGCCAAGAAGGCGGCCGCGAATACCGCGAAGAAGACAGCTTCCGGGGATAGCAAGGCGGATGCGAACACCGAGGGTAAGACAAAACCACCCGCGCCATCGGTCGCCGAGGAGGTCAAAGCGCTGAGCGAAAAAACCATCCATTGGGCCTACGTGCTGCCAAGTCACAAGGGCGAGCTGTTAACCAAGACCGTGGCGGCGCTTACGACCAAGGAAGAAAAAACCAAGCCGTCACCTGCGCCTAAGAAAACCCCCGGGTCGTAGCCGGAAAATTGTACCCTGACACTAGTGGCGCGCGATGAATCGTAAGGATCGGTCCCGATCACCATGCTCACGTGGCCGGGTCCGAGGAAACCATCGAGCGTCAACTCCGGTGAATCGAGAATTGCCTTGATGGTCGGAATGATGGTGAGGTGGTTGCAGAACAATGAAAAGTTTTTGACCCCCTCGCGCTCCGCCTGTAGCACGGTCAACTCCAGCGGAAGAACGGGGCGGTGACTTGCGGTGATTTGTATCAAACCCCTATAGTGCTTGTTTCCGAACATACCTTCTATTGGGCGAGCCGCCGGGCGGCTGGGAGACGGGGAGAGCCACGACTACACCGATGAATCGCTTATGACAGAACGTATACGCGACGCCGGATCCCGCTTTGGGCTCAGCTCAATCTGGGCAGCGACAGCAGGAGCGGGAACCAGCTTTTCGCACCACAGAGGAAAGACCCATGTTGATGTTGTCGTCATTGGCGGCGGCATTACGGGTCTTACCGCTGCGCTTCTGCTCAGTCGCGCAGGACAGAAGGTTGCGTTGCTCGAGGCGAGGCGTGTAGGTCTTGGCACGACGGGGCGATCCACCGGAAACCTTTACGTCACGACAGATAAGCATCTGTCAACACTTACACGATCTTATGGGTTGGCCACCGTAAGAGAGGTGATCGCCTCCAGGTCCGCAGCGATTGATTTTATTGAGCAGACCGTCAAAGACGAGGGTATCGACTGTCACTTTCAGAGAGTTCCGTTCTTTCAATTTCTTGAACGGGCCGAAACAAGAGTCCAGGATTTTCTTGCGAAAGAGTTTGAGGCGGCTCAGCAATGCGGCCTTCAAGCGGAGCTACTCCAGGAGGCTCCGTTGCCTTTCAAGACCCAGGCGGCGCTAAGACTCAGCGGGCAGGCTCAGTTTCATCCGCTTCTCTATACGCAAGCTATAGCTAGTCGCTTGGCCCAGTCATGCTCGATCTTTGAAAACTCACCCGCAACTGAGATTGACCACACCCAAGGCAAAGTCACCAGCCCGGGCGGGGAGATCCGGGCCAAACATATCATTGTTGCGACACATACCCCTAAAGGAGTTTCCCCCCTCCACCTGGCTCTTTCTCCTATCAGAGAGTTCGGCATCGCCGCCCAGCTGAAAGAGGCGAGCATGGTGCCAGGAATCTATTGGGGCATAGACCAACCGAAACACTCGCTGCGCTGCGTCAATGGTTCTGGAAAGCAATATTTGGTCGTCATCGGAGAGAAATATAAAACGGGTCACAAGCCTCCCAGCTCGGACCCTATCCATAGCCTCGAATCATATGCTTCAAGTCGTTTCAATTTGGCATCTGAAAGGGTTGGTTGGTCCGCGCAAGCCTACCAGGGCGCGGATCACCTGCCATATATAGGAAAATACAAGGACAGACTGTTTCTCCTTACAGGATTTTCGACCGATGGGCTTGTCTTTGGCACTTTGGGAGCGATGATCGTTAGCGACCACATCCTTGGTCGAGAAAATTCCTGGAGCAATCTCTATACTCCGGATCGCTGTCGCCCTCTTAAATCTGCGAAGGCGATTCTCAAAGAAGGCTTCGATGTCTACTGCCAGTATCAGAAAGATCTTCCCTTTGTCGGTACGTGCAAGCTGGAAGACATCAGACCCGGTGAAGGCGGCATCATCGAGCGCCAGGGAGAGAAGCTCGCCGTTTACCGAAAAGACGAAACGGCGTACGAATGCGTGTCGGCCGTATGCACGCATATGAAATGCATTCTGACGTTCAATCCAATTGAAAAGTCATGGGATTGTCCTTGCCATGCCAGCCGCTTTGAGACCAACGGCAAGGTGATCGAGGGCCCTGCGTTAAGAAACCTCGAAGCGAGGCCCTTGTGACAAAGGTTTATCTATCAATAGGTCTTTTAGCGTTGGCAGCATCTCTTGGGGTCTATCTGCTCTCCTTTCTCCTGAGAGGAAAAGAAACGCCTAAAGGTCTTGCATTTCTCCATGGGCCTTTAGCTGCGGCAGGACTCGTTGCTCTTGCATTTGCCAGCTACGAGTCTGGCTGGAGAGACTACTGGGGACCGATCGGGGTGTTTGCCGTAGTTGCTATCGGAGGGTTGATTATGATCAGCATTGATCTTTCTGGACGCAGCATTCCAAAGTGGCTCGGCATCGTTCACGGCCTCGCCGCCGCGAGCGGCTTCGTTTGGCTTCTGACGCACGTATAAGGGGATGTGCGGCCGTCGAATAAACCACAAGCGCTGGAAAGGACGAAAACAAGCCGTCATCCGCGCCTAAGAAAACCCCGTCGTAGCCCGAAAATCGTATCCGGCGCGAAGCCTCTCGAAAAAATATGCTCACTCTGCTCACCTACCCAAGCATGGGCATCAGGATGGAACAAAAATGAAGCAGTTCGTTCAGCGGGCCCGGAATCCCTGGGTGCTTGGTATTGCCGCGGCGCTGGCCGTGTACACTCTCGCTGGGTTTCTGCTCATCCCCTATCTGGTGCGACATTATGTTCCGAAGCTGGCTGCCGAGCAGCTCAGGTGTCAGGCCGCTATCGCCGAAGTACGGTTTAACCCCTTCCTCTTTGCCTTCGAGGCGAAGGATTTTTCCTTCAAAGACGCGGCCGGGGAGGCGATATTTGGTTTTCAGCGCCTGTTCGTCGATTTCGAGCTGGAAAGCCTGTTCCGCTGGGCATGGACGTTTGCGGATATACGGCTTGAAGGTTGGTCTGCTGATTTGATGATCGATCGGGAAGGCCGGCTGAACCTGGTCAAGATCGCCGCCGCCCTGCCTGAATCCGACGAGCCCTCTCCGCCGGCGGAGAACCCGCCACGGCTCTTGCTGAAGCACATGGCACTCACAGGTGGCTCGGTGAAATTCACGGATCGCTCCAAGTCGACTCCAGTCACGGAAACAGTCAGTCCGATCGACCTGGAGTTCGACGCAATCTCGACGCTTCCTGAGAACCGCGGGTCTCACGTCGTCAGCGCAAAGCTGGCGAATGGCGGGGTAGTGAAATGGAAGGGCCATGTCTCGTTTAACCCAATCCTATCGGAAGGTGAAGTCCGACTCGAGGGCCTAAAGCTAGCGACGCCTTGGAACTTCATCCGGGACCAGTTGGACCTGGCTGAACCGTTAGGGGACGTGGGCGCAACAGCCCGTTACCGCTTCCGATTTGACCAAGCCAAGGCCGACCTCACTTTGAACAATGTGGGCGTCAAAGTGGCGGGATTGCGGCTGTCTACCCCCGCTGCTCCGGAGCCGATCCTGGTCCTTGACACTATCGAGGTTGCGGGGGCTCGCTTTAACCTTGCGAGCCGGGAGCTGACGGTGCCGACATTCAACGTGCTCAAGGGGCGCATTGCCGTGTCCGTCGACGAGAAGGGCATCGCCAATTGGGAGACGTTAGTGAAGACGGGAGCTACCACCGATGCGCCGCAGCCCACTCCGCCCGCAGCTAGACCTTCGGCCGGTGCGCCCGCAGCGCCGCCTTGGCGGGTCAAGCTCGAAGCATTCAAGGTAGCGGACATCGGGATCACTTATGCCGATGCGAGTCACGCTCAACCCTCCATGGTCTCCGTTGGGGCTTTCAAGCTTGGGCTGGGCGCGGAAGCGGAAATCGGCGCCGCCGCGCCGAAGGCGCGGATCCGGGACTTGAGCGTCAGTCTTGAGCGCATTGCCATCGCCGAGCGAGATAAGAGCGATTCGCTCGCGACCTTGGATTCCATTAAGGTCGAGGGCGGACAAATGGATCTCGAGAAACGGGAAGCCACCATCCAACAAGTGGCCCTGCAGGGAGGCGGCGCCAAGATAGCCCGAGATGCGAATCAATCAATCCGTTGGCTTGAATTATTCGGGCCTCGGGACTCGGTCCGGATCGATGTCACCGAAACGGAAAACGAGGAGAAGGCCAACCCGTGGCGCTTCGCGCTCAAGGCGGTCGACCTACAGGGGTTTCGCATGGCGCTTGCCGATCAAAGCGTATCGCCCGAGCTTGCGTACGACATCGAGGACATGAAAGTCGCGCTCACGGAGATCAGCAATGACGGACAGACACCCATCGCGTTCGATGTGCAGCTCAAGATCAAACAAGGCGGTGCGTTGAGCACGACGGGACAACTGTCACAAAAGGCTGATCGCGCCGAGGCGCAGGTCAAGGTCGAAGGAATGAACCTGACGCCGCTGAAGTCGCTGGTGGCACAGGTCGCGGCGCTTACACTCGAGAGCGCCGCTGTCTCCGCCGATATGCGGGTCGATTATAGCCAAGCCAAGACCGGTCCATCACTCAAGGCGGCGGGTGCGTTTAGCCTCGATAAACTGCTCCTAAACGAATCCAAGAGCGCCAAGCCCTTCCTATCCTGGAAGTCGCTGTCTGCCGATGGCTTTGACTTCAGCCTCGGCCCCGACAAGATCTCCATCAAGGAAGTGCGACTCGTCGAGCCGGGCACGAAGATCGTGATCTTCAAGGATAAAACAATTAACCTCGCCACTGCCTTCCAACGCGCGCCATCTTCCGGGCAGCCGGCAACGACGGAAAAGCAGAAGAGCGATCCCGCCAATCCATTTCCAGTGACCGTGGAGCGTGTCCGGATCGAGCGGGCGAACGTCGACTTCGCCGACTTAAGCCTGGTCCTTCCGTTCGCCGCCCGCATCCACGAATTGTCCGGCGCGGTAACCGGCATCTCGTTGGCGCCTTCCAGCCGAACCAGGCTCAAGCTTGAGGGCCGTGTGGACGAATACGGCCAGGTCAATGTGGTGGGGTCGTTAAGCCCGTTACAGCTTGAGACGTTTAGCGATGTTAAAGTGGTGTTCCGCAACGTTGAGATGTCACCGCTTTCGCCCTACAGCGGCACGTTTGCCGGGCGTAGGATCCAATCCGGAAAGCTAGACCTGGATCTGGAATACAAAGTTGAGGATCGCAGGTTGAAGAGCAACAACACCATCATCCTCGATCAATTTACCTTGGGTGAGCGGGTCGAAAGTCAGAAAGCGGTAAATCTGCCCCTCGATCTCGCGATCGCCCTGCTCACCGACGGCGAGGGCAAGATCAACGCGTCCGTGCCCATCGAAGGTGACGTGGACCATCCTGAATTCAGCGTCGGGCACCTGGTCTGGCAGGCGATTGTCAACCTCATTACCACTGCCGTCACCGCGCCTTTCAAGGCGCTCGGCGCCCTCGCCGGTGGGGAGGAGGGCATCGACGCGATCCTGTTCCGGCCGGGTATCGATACGATCCCGCCGCCTGAGCGCGAAAAGCTCGCAAAAGTAGCGGAGGCATTGACTAAGCGGCCAATGCTAGCGCTAACGGTACGCGGGGCGTACGACCCCGCGGCCGATGGCGAAGCGCTTCGGTCAATGCAGGTGCGGCGCGCCTTGGCGCGGCAGCTCGACGTCGCCTTGCAACCGGGCGAGGACCCGGGCCCGGTGGCCGTCGATAAAGCCGAGACCCAACGCGCGCTGGAGGCGTTGTCCGACGAACGCGACGGCGAAGATGCCATCGAGGAATTTGAGGCGAGCTACGAAAAATCTCAGGGTAAGAAGCCAAAAAGGGTCAGCGCAATCTTGTCACTGATGGGCCAGGCCAGCGAGGACGTCGATTTCTACGAAAAATTATTCCAACATCTGGTAGAAAAGACTCCGTTGGCAACGGCCGACCTTGAAGCTTTAGCCGTGCGGCGCGCTACAGCGGTTGTCAAGGAATTGACCAGCCAAGCTGGATTCGATCCATCTCGTGCCACCGCCGGGGAAATCGAGCAGGTCGCAGATACCCAGGCGGACAGCGTCCCGACAAAACTCGAGCTCGGGGCGCTTGAACGGATGGAAAAACCGCGGCATTAACGGTTCAAAGGGCAGCTCATTTCGGAAACGGAAATACGACCTGAAACCTCATACCCCAATCGGGCCCGCCGCTGGGACGCTCTGCATAGATGCGCGGACCGATAGCCACGCGAACGGGCTGATGCCGATCCTGAACATTTGGGCAACGATGAGATTGACGGGCACCGTCCATTGATCGCTCGGCCAGTCGTAGAGTACCTCCGAGGTCACCGCCAGAGTCGTGGCTGATTTGAACCCGTAGGCTACCACCGGCTGGATAAACGTTTGATTCAAATCGCTCCGGTCGCTTTCGTCCGCAAAATCCCAGAGATGATTGACCAGTCCTCCATAGGTAAAGCCGCTGTCCTGGCGGATGAAAATCGCCGTCGGACCTGCACCCCATTTCTCGCCGCCAAGCGCGCTGTCGGTGGCGCTGGGATAGCGGAACACCGGCCCGCCGCCCACGATCCAGCCGCCCACCGGTTTCTGGGGAGAGAGAAAAAAACTCTGCGTGAGACCGTAGAGACGCAGGATGGCGAAGAAACCCTTTCCGGTAACAGTGCGTAGCCAATTGCCTTCCTTGCCCTTGGGCGCGGTCGGTCCGAAGTACAGGTCGATGGTGCCGTCGCTGTTGACGACCGGCTCGTCTCGGGAACCCAGCGACGGGAAGGGCTGACCGTTATCGAGTCCTGATGAATTGGCCGCGTCGTAAAGCGTCATCGACCAAAAATTCGCCACTGGCACATTCGCCGGCAGGGTCACCTTGTAGCTGTTGGCGCCGGTCAGGTATTCGCCATCGGCGTCGCGATGAGAAATCATGTAGTTGGCGCCTTTCCCCGGCACCTGGGAAACCATGCCGGGGCTCCACGAGTAGTAGTTGGTAAAGAAATTGGTGCGGGCATCCACGGCACGATAGGCGGTGTTGGTCTTCATCCAGAACATGTCGAAGGGATTGCCCTCCGCCATGGGGTTAAACCATTGCCGGTCGGGGAAGAGCAGATAGGAAACGCCGTTGATGTTTTCTTGCTGAAAACCAACGACGCGGCTCATCTTGTAAGCGGTTTTGGCAGCTTGGTCGAGAATGTTCCGCGTATGGGCGTTTGGATTGAACCGCTTGCCCTTCTCGACACCGAGCGAGGCGAGCATGCCCATCCAGTCAGGGTCGGCCAATCCGTCGTGCTCACTATCCATGAGTTGTTTCAAGTGTTCGAAGGCATGAATATCACTCGCAGGCAGCATGTTCGCCGGAACCCCCGAGGCATTTGGAAATGCCATCTTCTTGGCGGTGATCTTACCGTTCAGAGGATAGATTCTGGTCTTCTCCAGCACATCTACGGCAGGCTTTACGTTCTTGGGATCCTGGTAAAAACCCCTCAGGAAAATGAAGACATTGTTAGTTTCCGACCGATAGACATGGTAGCCGTCCGCCACTTCACCTATATAGCCAGGCGGCAACAACAGGAACTTGCCGCCTTTTCCTCCATCTGGACCGAAAAAGCCGATGTCACCAAGGTAGTTGCGGCCACGGATCGTCGGGCCGGGAATCGAACGCTGCCAGAAATCGAGCAGGATGCCTTGTAGTTTTTCCGGAGCTTCCATCACCAGAGGACCGACTTTGCCGAGATCGACATAGCTCATCGCGTAAATCACGTCGGAGTTAGGTGTGGTCACCAAGGTCTTGGCGCTCAGCCGATCCTTCCAGATCGGCACCCCATGGTATTGATGAGCGGCATCGCCCAGAGATAGACCTGGGTTGCGCGTTGAAAAAGAAGTTCGTCTTGCAGAAGCCGGCTGGTCTCGGCAGTGGGCCGATCGTCATGCATCGTACTGTTGGCGAGCTGTTCGAAATCTGCCGCCAGAGTTTGCGCTTCCGCCACGAGGGCCAGGGCGCACGCAACGGCAAGTTTTCTTCTGAATGTGTGTGTCATGGCAATTCTCCTTCGCTAGGGTGTTTATTTGTCTTGCGTGCACGCTGTCCGGCGACTCGGGAAAACCCTTCCCGAATTTAGAAAGCTCAGCTGCGGAGACCAAACCCGATCGATGCCGAAGCGACATGCAGCCAATCCACCCAAGCGAGAGCGCTCGCGTGGCTAGAACGGCAGAGATGCGTTGAATAGCAGCGCATCTCCATCCGGCCGGTTCTCGACGTCGAATTCATTCACCCAGCGCAGGTCGAAACTCACGTCCTTGCCACCGAGCTTCCAGGCCCATGTCACGATGGGGCCGATCCCGAGCGCGCGGCCCCGGAAGCCATCGAGTTCGGCGGCAATGCCGCCCTCGTCATCCGAGACTTGCTGGATCCAGCCGCCCACGATTCCGATGCCGAGATTGTTTGAAAAGCGCTTGATGGCCGTGAAATCTAGCCGGAAGATCTCCCCGTTCTGGTAATCGGTGTCGGAGTTCTTGGTATAGAACTCCGCCGCTATGCAGGATGGTAGCGCGTGCAACGCTCCGGCTATATTGGACTTTGGTCCAATGCAGCAATTCAGCAATGAATAGCTGCGCGGCGGGGGAGGGCGGCGCAGGTCCCCGATACCCAGGCGGACAGCGTCCCGACGAAACTCGAGCTCTGGGCGCTTGAACGCATGGAAAAACCGCGGCATTAGGTGTAGGTTAAATAGAGATGGGCGTTTCTAAGGAGCACATGCCGCAAAAGCTCTATATAAAAACCTTTGGCTGTCAGATGAATGAATACGATTCCTCCCGGATCGTCGCTGCCTTGGAGGAATCGCATGGGTTGTCCAAGACTGCGGACCCGGAGGAGGCCGATGTTCTCATCGTCAATACCTGCTCCGTGCGGGAGAAGGCGCAGGAAAAGCTATTCTCGCAGCTAGGACTCTGGCGCCGGTGGAAAAAGGCCCGGCCCGAGCTTGTCATCGGCGTGGGGGGCTGCGTGGCCAGCCAGGAAGGAGCGGCGATTTGGGAGCGCGCCCCCGATGTCGACGTAATTTTTGGACCTCAGACCCTCCACCGGCTGCCGGCGATGTTGGACGCCGCCGCAGGTACGGGGCGCCGGATTATCGATATCAGCTTTCCGGAGATCGATAAATTCGACCGCCTGCCCGAGGCGCGGGCCGAGGGCCCGACCGCATTCGTATCCATCATGGAGGGTTGCAGCAAGTATTGTTCGTTTTGTGTCGTGCCTTATACGCGCGGGGAGGAGTTCAGCCGGCCTTTTGACGATGTGATCACCGAGATCGCCGGGCTCGGCGAGCAAGGCGTGCGCGAGGTGACGCTCCTCGGTCAGAACGTCAATGCCTACCGCGGAGCGATGCACGATGGCAGGATTGCCGATCTCGCCGTATTGCTGCGTTATGTGGCCGACATCGATGGCATCGAACGCATCCGCTTTACAACCTCGCATCCGCTGGAATTTTCCGATCGCTTGATCGCGGCCTACGCGGACATTCCGCAACTCGCGGATCACCTGCATCTGCCGGTGCAGAGCGGATCGGACCGCGTCCTCGCACTGATGAAGCGCGGGTACACCGCGCTGGAATACCGCGCCAAGATCCGCAAGCTGCGCGAGGTTCGGCCAGGCATCAGCGTGTCCTCGGATTTTATCGTCGGTTTTCCGGGCGAGACCGAGGAGGATTTCGAGAAAACCCTAACTCTCGTCGCCGCCATAGGATTTGACCAATCGTTTAGCTTTATCTATAGCAAGCGCCCGGGCACGCCAGCCGCCAGTCTCCCCGATGAGGTTCCGGAGGAGGTGAAAAAAGAGCGGCTACAGATCCTGCAAACGCGCATCGACGAAAATGCCCGAAACATCAGTGTGTCCATGGTGGGCAAGGTGGAGCGCATATTGGTGGAAGGCCCGTCGCGCAAGAACCCGCAGGAACTGTGCGGCCGAACCGGTAACAACCGGGTGGTGAACGTGGCCGCGCGCTCGCACCCCGCCGGCCATTTTACCGAGGTGCGGATCACCGTGGCCTTGGCGCATTCGTTGCGCGGCGAGCTGATCGGGTGCGCGAACGAGTCTACTGAGGGTTTGTGAAAGAACCTACTACGCTCGGGATCTCGCGTTCCGGCGGTACTCGGAATCCTCATGTATTTCAATATACACTCCGGTTCCTGTGCTCCGGCGGAACGCGACCTTTCTTCGCTCGCGACGGTTTTTTCACAAACACTGATCGCCCAGTGCTCGCTTGAGTACGACCAAGAAGCTGCCGCCCGCACTTGCGAGCGACATTGTTTTAGCGCCGCTCGATAACCAGCGTTTGGCTAATCTATGCGGTCAGTTCGATGAGCACCTGCGGTTACTAGAACGCCGCTTGGGGGTCGAGATCAACAACCGCGGTAATGCCTTCCGGTTGATCGGCCTGCCGTGCTCGGTAGCCGCGGCCGGTCGTATCATCGAACAGTTGTATGCGGCGACCGTTGAGGAGATGCTCTGTCCGGAGCGCATCCATCTGCATCTGCAGGAAGCCGGCATCGAAGAGATTTTGGAGGAGGCTGAGCACGACGATCACCGTATCCAAACGCCGCGCTGTGTCGTGAAAGCCCGCGGCGCGAACCAGCGCCGTTATGTCGATAACATTCGCCAGTGCGACATTAATTTTGGCATCGGCCCCGCGGGGACCGGTAAAACCTACCTGGCCGTTGCCTGCGCGGTCGAGTCCTTGGAACGCGAAGCGGTGCGGCGCGTGGTATTAACCCGGCCCGCGGTGGAAGCGGGCGAGCGCTTAGGATTCCTGCCCGGAGACATCGTCCAGAAGGTGGACCCCTATTTGCGGCCCTTGTACGATGCTCTCTACGAGATGCTGGGGTTTGACAAAGTCTCGAAATATATCGAGCGTCACATCATCGAAGTCGCGCCGCTTGCGTTCATGCGGGGGAGGACCTTGAGTGACTCCGTGATCATTCTGGACGAAGCACAAAACGCCACCTCGGAACAGATGAAGATGTTTCTCACGCGCATCGGGTTTGGGTCGACCGCGGTGATCAACGGCGATATCACGCAAGTAGATCTCCCAGCGGGCCGGCTGTCGGGACTGCGGCATGTCATCGACGTGCTACGACAGACGCGGGGCGTGAGCTTTACTTTTTTCCAAGCCAAGGACGTGGTAAGACATCCGCTCGTGGCACGGGTGGTCGAAGCTTACGAAACCTACGAAGCCGGGAGCCGGAGCGCGGCCGAGCCCTGTTGATGGCGATCCGATTAGCGCTGCAGTATGCCTGCGGATCCGCGGATCTGCCCTCGCACCGGGCCGTGATCAAATGGATACGCGCGGCCCTGGTCCGCCGGTGCGCGAGCGCCGAGGTCACGGTGCGCATTGTCGGCGAAGCGGAGGGCGCGGATTTGAATCGGCGTTGGCGCAAGCGGCGCGGCGCGACCAATGTACTATCGTTCCCGAGCGAGGGTCTCGATCACGCAGCCCCGGCGTTCCTGGGCGATATCGTTATTTGCGCCCCCGTGGTCATGCGCGAAGCTCATGAGCAATCAAAATCTCCCGAGGCTCATTGGGCGCATCTCATCGTTCACGGTGTCTTGCATCTGCTTGGATGCGACCATAAAACGCAGCGTGAAGCCGAAGCGATGGAAAAGCTAGAACAAGCTATCCTCAAAAGACTCGGGTATCCGAATCCTTACGTGCCCGGTGCATGAACGAAGACCACCCTAGTAGAACCCGAAAGAATTCGTGGCTTGGAAGGACTAGGGAATTTCTGCGCCTGTATCCGCGGGACATGCAAGAGATTACGGACTTACTACGTGAGCTCGAGCAACGCAATCTGATTTATCCCGAGGTGTTGGCGATGATCGAGGGCGCGCTGCTGGTTTCCGAGATGCAGGTAAGAGACATCATGTTACCGCGCGCGCAGATGGTCGTGGTCCCCGCGGACTCGGGGGTGAAAGAGTTTCTGCCGGGGGTGATCCGTTCCGGACACTCGCGGTTTCCGGTGGTCCATGACAAACGCGATGAGGTGCTGGGGATCTTACTCGCGAAAGACTTGCTTGCTTATCTGGCGCAGACAGAGTCCGCCCCCTTCGACCTTTGGGATGTGTTACGTCCGGCGGTGTTCGTCCCGGAAAGCAAGCGCTTGAACGTGCTACTGCGGGAATTTCGCAGTAGCCGTAACCACATGGCCATCGTAGTCGATGAGTACGGACGGGTGTCGGGGCTGGTGACCATTGAGGATGTCATCGAACAGATAGTCGGTGACATTAGCGACGAGCACGACGTCGGCGAGGAAGGATATATCAGGAAGCACCGTGACGATCGCTATACCGTTCGTGCGCGCACCCCAATTCACGAATTCAACGCTTATTTTCAAACCGGATTTGCGGACGAGGAATTCGACACCATCGGCGGCGTCATCCTCAAGGCCTTGGGACATATGCCGGCGCGTGGCGAAACGATCGAGGTTGAGGGCTGGAAATTTACCATACTCCGTGCCGATCCGCGTCGCATCCATTTGATGCGTGTCGGCCGGGCACAGGAATGGGCCGGCGAGCAGCCGCAGGCTGGAGTTGGCTAAGGTTTGGAGCAAAATGCGTGATCGCCGGGCCGTGGCGCTTGCCGAACGGTGGCGGGAAGGTTTGGCGAATAAAGGCCTGCTTAGTCGTGGCGGGGACTTAACCAGCCTCGCCGCGGGTGCGATTCTGCCACTGGCATTCGCGCCCTTCGAGCTGGCGCCGCTCGCCGTGCTGTCACTCGCGGCTCTTTTCTATCTCTGGGACGAGGTCTCGCCGCGGCGGGCGTTTTGGCGCGGCTGGCTTTATGGCCTCGGAATGCTTGGAACGGGTGTTTCTTGGCTGCAAATCAGCATCCATCAATTCGGGATGCCCGTCTTGGCCTTTTCGGTCACCGTGACCGCCGGGTTTATCGCCTTTGTCGCCCTTTATCCCGGGCTGATCGGAGCGCTCGCCAACCGTTGGTTTCGCGTGTCCGCCGCGGCGCGCTTTCTGGTCGTGCTCCCGGCTCTCTGGACGCTCATGGAATGGTTCAAGGGGTGGGTATTGACCGGTTTTCCGTGGCTGAATGTCGGTTATAGCCAGGTGGATACTCCGCTCGCCGGCCTCGCCCCCGTGTTCGGTGTATACGGAGTAAGTTTCGCGGCGGCGCTAAGCGCCGGGCTTCTCTGCGCGATGCTCCGGAGGCCCTCGCGCTTAGGCTATCCTGTGTTTCTATCGGTCCTCTGGATAGGTGCGTTTTTGTTGGGCCGGGTGACATGGACCGAAGCGCAGGCGACTCAATCGCTCTCGGTGGCGCTCATTCAGGGCAACGTTGCGCAGGCGATGAAATGGTTGCCCGCGGAGCGGCAGGCAACCATCGATCGCTACCTCGGTCTGACGGCGTCCTCTTGGGGGAAGGCCGACGTTGTCGTGTGGCCGGAGACCGCCATACCGGAGTTTTATACAGAGATCACGCCGTATGTACGCGTACTTACCGCAAAGGCACGGCAAACGGGGACCGAGTTCCTCCTCGGCGTGCCCTATCGAGACCCTGACGGGGAGCGGTATTACAACGCGGTCGCCACTATCGGCCGCCACGCGGGGATCTATCGAAAGCGCCACCTGGTGCCGTTCGGTGAGTACTTGCCGTTCCCGGCACTACTGGGGAAACTCCTCGATTTCCTGGATATCCCCATGTCGAGCTTCAGCGCCGGCAGCCGGGGCCAAGCACCGCTTGTGGTCGCCGGTGTTCCGGTCGGCGTTTCCATTTGCTATGAAGATGCATTCGGCGAAGAAGTCATCGAACAGCTTCCGGTGGCCCGGCTTTTGGTTAATGTCAGCAACGATGCCTGGTTCGGAGACTCGATTGCGCCCCACCAGCATTTGGAGATGGCGCGCATGCGTGCTCTGGAGGGCGGCCGGTTTCTCTTGCGGGCCACCAACAATGGGATTTCCGCCATTGTCGACCACCGGGGCAAGGTGGTGGCGCAGGCGCCGCAGTTTCGGCCATACACACTCAAGGCACGGGTTCGCGCACGCACGGGCGCGACACCTTACGTTATGTTCGGGAACGGCCCGATGGTCGTCCTCGCCGCGGGTTTACTTGCCGCGGCTCTCGTCTCTTGCCGCGTGCGTAGTTAGCGCCGCCCCTCGCAGAGATGCGTACCTTGGATCGCTATATCGCGAGGATCGTGATGCTCTCGATCGCGAGCGTGTTGGTGGTCCTGGTCGCGGTATTTTCTTTCTTCAAGTTTATCGATGAGCTGGATCAGGTGGGCCGTGGCGGGTATGGGATCCTCACCATCGTTGAATTTGTTTTTTTCAGCACCCCGCGCCTGACCTACGAGCTGTTCCCGATCGCCGCCTTGATCGGTACTCTAATCGGTCTCGGAACGCTGGTTCGCAATAGCGAAATGATCGTGATTCGAACCTCCGGGGTGTCGTTGGCGCGGATCGTTTTATCGGCAATGAAGCTGGGATCCGTATTCGTGCTCGCTTCCCTTGTGGTAGGCGAGTTTATCGCCCCGCCCAGCGAAGAGGTGGCGCAACACAGAAAGTCGATCGCGACGACCAATCAGATCGCGCTTAGAACCCCGGGCGGTTTTTGGGCTCGGGACGGGCGGAGTTATATCAACATTCGCCGAGTGTTACCCGGCAATCGCGTGGAAGGGGTTTACATCTATGAATTCGACGACAAGAATCGTCTCCGCGTAAGCACGTCCGCCCGGCAGGCTTATTATAAGCAAGGCCGGTGGGTTCTCGAAAAGATCGAGCAGACCGTTTTCGACGCGGATCGCGTGCGCAAGCGGCGAATGGAGCATGCACCATGGGATTCGCTGTTGGATCCCAAGCTAATCAATCTCGTCGCGATTAACCCCCAGCACTTGTCGATGATCAATCTCTATAACTACATCCGCTTTCGAGAGGTTAACGGGCAAAACAGCCGCTACTACCGGCACGCGCTGTGGGCGAAGCTGTCATATCCGTTGGCCACGGGCGTCATGGTCTTTCTGGCGATTCCGATTGTGTTGGTCACGGCGCAAAAAACGGGTATCGGGCAAAGGGTCGTCATCGGGTCATGCATCGGCCTGGTTTTCCATATCATCAACAAGGCGGCGGGATCATTGGGCGTGGTATTCGATCTATCGCCGGTGCTCAGCGCGATGTTTCCGACGGCCGCCACTTTCCTGGCCGCCGTTTTACTCATGCGCCGAGTGCACTGATCGAATTGCAATCCTCATTTTACACGGACGCACTTTGCGCAAAGGCCAGGGATCTCGGAGAAACTATCTCTTGGTTTGTAAACTCGAGAACAGACCGCGGAATAATTCGCGATTTGCAGCGTCTCCCTCATCGAACGAAAGCGTGTTTGCTTTCCCGATGTTCGAGTCTTTGGACAGTGCATCTGGCTTTTTTCGGTTAGAGAACACGATGCTGTCGGCTTTGTCCTCAACGACTTCGCGCGCGATCTCAGCGGTGATCGTTTTCGCGCCATCCGCGTAACCGTACACTAAGGCCGTATCGCAGAGGACATTGATCAACCTTGGAACCCCCCGTGCGGCATGATAGATCACATCGCAGGCATCGGGATCGAACAACGAGCCAGGGCCTCCTGCGACGCTCACACGATGTGTGATGTAAGCGCGCGTTTGTTCCACGCTGAGAGGGGCAAGAGTATAGTCTACCGCAACTCGCTGCGAAAATTGCGTTAACTCGGGACGCGCTATAACCGCGCGTAGTTCCGGTTGTCCGACCAAAATTAACTGAATGATCTGGTCCTTGTCGGCGTTAACGTTAGAGAGCATCCGCAGCTCTTCTAACGTTTCAACGCCTAGATTTTGGGCTTCATCTATGATCAGTACCGTTCTGCGGTTTTTCGCGTATTCTGTATTGATGAAGTTAAAAAACGTTTGATAGAGCGCTACCTTATCCTTACCGTGGTAATCGAGGTTGAAGGCCAATAATACCCACTGAAGGAGCTCGCCAATGGCGCGCTGCGTGTTGGAAAGTACGCCGACGGTAATGTCACGTTCGACATTGTTCAACAAATGGCGAATGAGCGTGGTCTTACCGCAACCGATGTCTCCCGTAATCAGGGTAAACCCGGCTTGGTTAATCAAGCCATACTCAAGCATAGCGAGCGCGCTGGTGTGCTGCTTCGCCAGGAACAGAAACGCGGGGTCAGGGAGCAACGAGAACGGTTTTTCCTTCAATCCGTAGAACGATTCGTACATGGATAATGTCTCTTTATGAGCCCTTCTAGTTTTTGTTGTTATCGTTATGTGTTTATTACTTAGGCTGGTGCTTGCTATGTCGATGCTAAATTATAAGCATAAAACATGCTAACCGTTCGTAAACGATGTTTTGCGAATCGCCACTGGGAAAAATCAAGAGGCAATGATCGAAAACCCGCGGTTCGCTCATCCGTTCTTCTGTCGCCGTTCATCCTGGTAGGGAATTGGTTATGATACGAACGATCAAGATAGTCAGGGAATCCGCCATGCGTCCTAGAACAACCATCTGGCGAGCCCTTTTGGGTGGAACCTTGCTCGCAACCTCGGCTTTCAGCCTGACCATCCACGCCGCAGGCGGGATCGCCACGGACGGGACGGTGGGCGGACCCGGCGCGTTGGGCCATCCACAAAGGCTCGGCGGGTCGAACGTGAATGTTTCGGAAAGCCTGGGCTCGAGAGCCGGCGATAACCTGTTCCATAGCTTCTCCGAGTTCAACGTCAATTCCGGCCAAACGGTCACGTTCACGGAAAATACGCCGAACACGCTGGATAATGTCATCACCCGGGTGACGGGCCGGTCGACTTCCGATATTCACGGTACATTGCAATCGACCCCCGGAGGTCACGCCAATTTTTATCTGATCAACCCGAACGGCGTCACCTTTGGTCAAGGCGCACAGGTTGATGTGCCGGGCGCCTTCCATGTCAGCACCGCGGACGAACTGAAATTCAAGGACGGCACCCGCTTCAGCGCCGTCCACCCAAACGCCAGCACCCTGACCAGCGCGGACCCCGCCGCCTTCGGCTTTCTCGGTACCTCGGTGGCCAACAACGGGCTGCTGCGGGTAAACGGGGCGCAGTTGCGGGTCAAGTCGGGAAAGACTTTCGACGCCGTCGCCGGCCGTATCCGCATCGAGAACGGCGCGAAGGTGACCGCTCCGGAGGGCCAAATCCGATTGGTCGCAGCGCAAGGGCGAAGGGACGTCAGCTTGGAACCCACACGAGAAGGCACTCTTTCACTGCCGAATGCAACTCCGTCGGTCAGAAACGCGGGGGAAGTGACCGTTCAGCGGAGTCGAATCACCACTTCCGGGGAGGGGGGCGGACGCGTCGCCGTCTGGGGCGGCAATGTCAGCTTTAAGGGCGACAGCGCCATATCGGCGGACAATGACGGTTCCACCAACGCCGGGCCGAGTGATGGTGTTGTGATCAAAGCCCGCGATCTCACGCTGTCGAAAGCTTCCATCAACTCCACGGCAATTGCATCGGGCGATGCCGGGGCGGTGGTCGTGAAAACGGCGGCTGACCTCGAAATCACAGGGGGCCATATCAGCAGTTTAACCCTAGGTGCTGGCAAAGCCGGAAACGTGACGGTTCAATCCGGGGGGCGATTGAACATCAACGGCTCGGGCTCTGGTGCGGAGGATGTAAGGACTGGAATATTTTCACAAGCTGAACGCGACAGCACAGGCGGCGATGCCGGCGCGGTCACCGTCGGATCGGAGGGTGACATGGTCATCCGCTCCGGCGGGTTAATCAGCACGACCACCTTTGCAGCGGGCGATGCCGGAGACGTCAAAGTCACAACGCAAGGACGGCTGACGATCGATGGTAAAGGGGTATCTCAGACCACCATCACCGCGCAAGCAAACCAGGGGAGTAGCGGACATGCCGGGAATGTGGAAGTAATATCCAAAGGCGATATGGCAATATCGCGGTTCGGGCAGATTGCCAGCACCACCAGAGGCGCTGGGGACGCAGGCACTGTTACGGTCAAGTCGGGCGGCAACCTAACCATAGACGCGAAAGGGGTCACTCAAAGCAGGGGAGAGGATGTTCTCACCGGTATCGTAACGGGCGCGGGAAGCAAGAACATCAGAAATACCGGCGATGCCGGAAGCATTTGGGTGGATTCAAAGGGTGCGGTTATCCTTCGGAACCGCGCGGAGGTTTCCAGCTTTACCTTCGGCACCGGCAAAGCCGGACAGGTGAGCTTTAATGCTGGGACGCTTACGCTAGACCAAGGCGAAATCAATGCTCGATCGAACGATGCGGTTTCCAGCGGCAAGACCGGGAACGTCAAGATTACCGCTAGCAAGTGGGTCGCGATCACAAATGGGGGTAGGATCTCTCTGGAGAACGACGCGGAAGCCGTGACTGCTGATATCCGAGCCGGCCGCGTGACGGTTGCTGCCCCGGAGATAAGGCTCACTAAAGGCGGGCAAATCACCAGTCAATCCATTGGTAACGTGAACGCCGCGGACATACGGGTTAACTTCGACCGGGCATTGGTACTGGCAAACCGATCCTTTATCCGCACTACGGCCAAGACGGGCGACGGCGGTGCGATCGCCGTCGAGGGTGGTGGAACCATCCGCCTCGGCGACTCGGACTTCCAGACCTCGGTGAGCGGACAAGATGGAGACGGAGGGGATATCCGGGTGAGGAGCGATACTCTGGTCATGGACACTGGTGTCATTCAAGCCAATGCCAAGAGCGGCGACGGCGGCAACGTCCGGCTAGACCTGCAAGGCCTGATCCCGAGTGGCAATATCCTGAATGGGCAGGAATTAAGCAGCGACCCGTTCGGACAGAGGCAATCGTTCGTCGAATTTGAGAACAATGTGATTGAGGCGGTCTCCGAGACCGGCCTCAGCGGCACCATCAGCCTGGCCGCTCCGCAGTTGAACCTGAGCGGGGTCTTGGCCAATCTGGGGAACCCTGCGTTCGATACCAGCATAATCGGCCAGGACTATTGCGCCCTGGGAACCGGCAGTTCGCTGACGGTGCAGGGACGCGGTGGTCTGCCACCGAAAGGCAGTGACTTGATTTTGTATTAAGGGATCTCCGCGAACGACAGAGGGTAGGAGGTTAGTGGCCGGGGTCGGGACACTGTACAGAGCAAAGGTGATCTGGCGCCGTAGATAACACCGGTGCGGGGGGACCCGTGCCCGCCCAGCGCCCAGCCCCTCGGCAGGCTGACCACGCCAAAGTCGTAGTCGACAGGGTGGAACGCCCCGGCGAGCGGAATGGTATTATTTCACAGACTTGAGGAGCTTGACTGAGTAGCATTCGTCGGCCGGCTCCATAATACCCGAGCGCCGGCCCGGGTTGACCGAAAGGAGGGGAGGAACATGCGTCATTCTCTACGTGCCGTGTCGTTGTCGTGCGTCATCGTACTGGTGCCGATCCTGGCCGGCTCGCCCGCCGGGGCCGATGGAAACCAAACCAGCAACAAAGCCCCGATCGCCAAGAACGACGCCGCGACCACGGCGGGGGACACGAGCGTGACAATCAACGTCACGGCCAACGATCGCGACCGTGACGGCCGCATCGTGCGCAAGACGGTGCGCATCGTCGGCGCTGGCCCACGGCACGGAAGGACAGGCAAACGGCGCAACGGCACGGTGATCTACACGCCCAATCCCGGCTTCTCGGGCCAAGACACGTTTGGATACCGCGTCAAAGACAACCGGGGCGCTCTGTCCAACAGGGCGCGGGTGCAGGTGACGGTGACCGCCGGCCCTGTGGCCGAGGCCGGCCCGGATCGAAACGCCGTGACTGGTCTACCCGTGATCCTGAACGGGTCGGCGTCGTTCGATCCCGACGGCAATACGCTCGGGTACTCCTGGCGGTTCTTGAGCGTACCATCGGCCAGCGCACGGACGAGCGCCGACATCATGAGCCCGGCGAGCCCGGGCCCCAGCTTCACGCCGGATGTGGCCGGGAACTACGACTTGGAGCTCACGGTCACCGATGGCACGCTGTCCGACACGGACCGCGTCGTCATCACCGCCGCCGCGCCGGGCCAAGTGCCGCCTAACGCAGACGCCGGATCGGACATCGTGGTGCAACTTGGGTCGCCTGCCCAAACCGTCACGCTCAACGGCAGCGCCAGCGATGATCCGGACGCCTTCCCCAATCCCACGTTGACGTTCCAGTGGACCTTCGTGAGCAGACCTCCGGAGAGCGCGGTCACCAACATCGCGGGCGCCACCACGGCGACGGCGAGCTTCATCCCGGATGTGCCTGGCTTTTACGTGTTGCTGCTCGATGTGTTCGACGGTGAGAACACGGACTCCGATCAGGTGATGGTCACCGTGCAGCCACCACCAGGGCCGCCACCGGACACCACCCCGCCGAGTATACCAGACAACAATGGGGGAGGCGTGGGAGAAACTGAATTACCGGGTTCTATTTGCCCCCAGAGTAATCAGGAGGGAGGAGGTCCGTTCCTAATCGTAAACGGCACGGATGCAATACCCGCCGGCGTCACGGTTCATGAAGTTGATGATCAGGGAGAGATCATCGGTGAAAAAACCTACCCACTCGGCGGCCGCTACGCTACTGACTTCTGTTTAGATTTAGTTGACGAAGTTCAAGGTGTAGCGATGCACATTACGGATCGGCTCGCGCCGGGCCCGCCGGGCCCAGATGGTACCCCCTCGTCAACCTACAACGTGAAGTTCTATGTTCGCGATGTAGAGGGAAACGAGAGCTGCGCGGAAAGTATCGCAACCGACGACGGGCTCTGCGTGGGTCCAGACCTAACCGACACCGGCCGTCCCGGCCGTCTGCTGATCATCAATGCAGCAGAAACACAGTTGTCGGTTGTTGCGCCGACGGACTCGACATCTACGGTGCAAACTTCCTTGGCAGGTGGCTGGAATGGCGGTGACCCGGCCGGATTGAGCGTGAGCGTCGCCCAAGTAAACGATGTAAATAATGTCCAGACCTACAAGGTTGGTAGCGGCCTAACGGCAAACCGCGGCGACCCGGCCTCCTGGTCCCTGACGATTCCGGCCGATACTTTAGCTCCAGGCACGTACGAAATCACCGCCAGGTACAAGTATGTAAATCGAACAATCACAAACACAGATAACGGTTCATCACCTTTTTTTCTTACAGTGGCATCTCCCAGCTAAGTCTAAGTCATTGTCTTTAAAATGGCGGGCATTTTCATTAATTACAGACGGGAGGATGCGGCAGCCGATGCAGGCAGACTGTTCGATGACTTGCGGCGGCGATGCAAGGATGAACATGTTTTTATGGATCTGACAATTGAAGCCGGCAAGGATTTTCGCGCAGCTTTGTCGGAGAAGCTGGAAACCTGCGACGCGCTTCTTGCGCTTATTGGTCCACGGTGGCTACATGTGACGAACGAAGCCAGTGGTAAACGTCGTTTGGATGAGGAACAGGATTTTGTTCGGTTGGAAATTGCGACCGCCCTTGTTCAACAGAAGATAGTTATCCCAGTGATACTGCCGGGGGCAAAAATGCCATCTCCGGAGAGCTTGCCGGAATCGATTCGGGAGCTCGCATGGAGGAATGCCTTCGAGCTTCAGTACAAACACTGGGCTTCTGGCGTCAACGAGCTGTGCCAACAATTTCCCGATACCTTGGGAGGCTGCGAAGACACCCTGACTGAGCTACCATGGATATCTTGGCCGCACATGCTGGCCCTATCTATCTCACTGCTGACGGCAACACATGTATTTGCAGTTTTTAACTTACCATTTGACCCGCTTTTCCTAATCATTGGTCTCTCGCTGTTGCTGGGGATAGTTCAAGCTATGCTTTTTCATTTCAAGATATCTCAGCAACTTCTTTTGGGGCTTGTGGTTTCAGTCGTTACCGGAGTATTGACTTCAATCTTTGTTCCCATTCTTTCAGAGCAAAACATTATTCCTCAGAGCTGGATAGAAATTAGGCTATTCGCGATATTTGTGGCAGG
>MUGK01000039.1 GCA_002007425.1 Chromatiales bacterium USCg_Taylor
CTTCCGGGATATCACAGGACAGGCATTAAATTCCCCGCTCAAAATAATTGCAACGGTACCGAATTATCCGTTGAAATTCTTAAATGAAATCCGGAACCGTCCGGACGTTCTTCTGGTGGAAATCACGAAAGAAAATGAAGATGTTTGGCCCGAGGCGATTCTGAAGGGCTTCGTTCCTGCTCAAAAAAGCAAGCGGCTTAGTTAAAAAAAGGGCAACGAGACTTTCGACGGACGTTCCAGAACATCTCGACCCGGGGCCACTCGGATCTAACGCCATCTCCAAACACCATGGTTATGTACAATACACGCTCAACTGCGATATCTTTCTTTCCAAGGGTCGTGGGGTTCATCTTCGGTCTTCTTTGTTCAGGATTAGTCGATATCACCGAAGGGTGCTCAAGCCTCCTACATAGTGAACCCAACGTTCTCTTACAAGCCCTACTATATGGAACCGCAGAAAGGCGACGACAAAGCCAACGCGCGTCTCCGCGAGGCGCTGAAGAAATCCAGCAAGATCGGCGGCGCGAAGGTCGTCAGCAAAAGGCGCCAGTATCTCGCGGCTTTGAAGCCGCATAACCGGTTCCTCGTGCTTGAGCTGATGCACTTCGCCGACGAGCTGATTGATACCCGGCAGTTCAAGGTCGCCGAACGCTACGTAGGCAAGAAGGATCTGAAAAGGTGAGCGCGTTGATCGACAACATGTCTGGCGAATGGGCCCCGGAAAAGCATCGCGACGAATATCGCGAAGTGCTCGAGCAGACGATCAATGAGAAAATCGAGCGTCCGGAAAAGATTTGCCGAACAAGGCCGCGCTGAAACGTTCGCCGAAAGTCATCGGCCTGGTGGCGGTCCTCCAGAAAAGCCTGTCGAAAGCCGGCGGGCGCAGGGCTGCCGCGAAACCCGCGCGCCGCAAGAAGACGGCATAGAACCGGCATGAGAGCCTGGAGCTCGAAACTGCGCGCCACCGGCAGTCTTCTCAAGGAAATGGCGGACGATTGGATGGAGGACAACGTTTTGCGGCTGAGCGCCGCGCTCGCTTACTACTCGATCTTTTCCATCGCGCCGCTCCTCGTGATCGCCGTCGGGATCGCCGGATGGGTGCTCGGACCGGACGCCGTGCATGGGCATCTCGACGATCAACTGCGCGGCATGATGGGGCCGGAAGCCGCGAAGGCCGTGCAATCGATGGTGCAAAGCGCATCAAAGCCCAGCGATAGTGCATGGGCAACCGCGATCGGCTTCCTGACGCTGCTGCTCGGCGCGTCGGGCGTTTTCGGACAGCTCAAGGATGCGCTGAATACGATCTGGGAAGTGAAAGCGCTTCGCAGCAGTGGCCTGCTCGGCTTTGTGAAAGAGCGACTCTTGTCTTTCGGCATGGTGCTCGTCATCGGTTTCCTGCTGCTCACCTCGCTCGTGCTCACCACGGCGCTTGCGGCGCTCATGAAATATTTCGGCGGCATGTTTCCGATTCCGGAAGCGGCCGTGGGCATCACCGGATTCGTCGTTTCCGCGGGGATAGTCACCACACTCTTCGCGCTTATTTTTAAAGTGCTGCCAGATGCGAACGTCTGCTGGCGTCATGTCTGGATCGGCGCGGCAGTCACTGCTCTGTTTTTTGAGATCGGCAAGTTTCTCCTTGGCTTCTACCTCGGCCACCAAAGCACCGCATCGAGCTACGGCGCGGCAGGCTCTGTCGTGCTCGTGCTGCTCTGGGTGTACTACACGTCGATGATTCTTTTGACCGGAGCGGAATTCACGCGGGTCTATGCAAAGGCGGCTGGACACGCGATCGCGCCGGAGGGAAATGCGGCTCCGGTCACCGCCGAGATGCGCGCGCAGCAGGGACTCACCGCGCTGGCGCCGGAGCGCCCTTCTTCCACATCCCGCGGGGGCGAGCAGTCGTGAGCGTTTTCGAGTCGGACGATCGCGACGGCATGATGCGCGGCGAGATCTTCGGAATACTTCCGGGGCATTTGCGTCGTTTAGCGCCACGCTGCGGCAGCTTCCTACATGGTGCAAGCTCCTCACCTTGCATTTCAATATCAAGGGGTGCACGTATCGCACGGAATCAGATACAGGGGTGCTGACGGTTTGCAGTGGCGGCAAACGCTACGAAGACCCGAGGGAAACGTGCCGCTATGAATTTCTATACCGTGCCGGCGGCGAGCCGCGATTATCTCCATATCGTGATCACCTCCGCGGACGGACCGCTCGATACGTACGATTACCGCATCGAGGACGAGGCCATGCCGCTCGGTGAACAGACGTTTGCGTATGTGCGCTTTACGTATCGTTATCGGACGCTCACGCGCATGATAAGCTCCATTTACTTCATGACCGTGGGTCGAGATAAAGTCGGGTTCAGTGTGGTTGGCGGGGACAAAGCGGGCAATCCTCTGTATATCAAGGGACGCGGCGGCGCGATCGAGCGTAGCGTTATGCGGTGCTACCTTGGTACTGCAGGCGTTGCTCGAGAGTCGCGCGCAACCCGAGGTGCAGCGTTTTGAGTAGCGTCTTCAGCGCTGGTACCCGCTCACGGATAAGTGATTAGCGGGCATTGCGCCCGCGGCCTGGGCGCCCTTACCGTTGTGACCCTAAGCAGCGCCGATCTCGGTACGGACATGTTTCAGGAACGCGACGCCTGAAGACCCTCCGGTGCCGCGTTTGTAGCCGATGATGCGCTCCACGGTTTTAACATGGCGGAAACGCCAGAGCAGGAAGTTCTCTTCGACATCGACCAGTTTCTCGCACATGTTGTAGGCGTCCCAATGCTCATGCGGGGCATCGTAGATCGCCTTGAACACGGGGATGAGCGCTGGATTGCGCTGATAGGGTTGTGACCAGTCGCGCGCGATGCAAGCATCGGGAACGGCATGCCCGCGGCGCCGTAAGTGCATGAGAAACTCATCATAAATGCTCGGGCTTTCGAGAACGGATTTAAGCGCCTGGTAAGCCCTTGCGTCATGCTTGAAGATTTCCAGTAGGGCCGCGTTTTTATTGCCGAGTATGTACTCGATGGCCCGGTACTGCGCCGATTGCAGCCCGGAGGCCGGTCCTAGGACATGCCGGAATTTCCCATATTCGCTGGGCGTCAAGGTCTCCAACACGCCCCATTGCTCGAACAGTTGCCGCTGGATCATCTTGACCCGCGCGAGAATCTTGAAGCACGGATCGAGCATATTCCGGCGTATATGAGCGCAAGCCGCTCTAAGCTCATGCAAGGTCAACTTGAACCAGAGTTCCGAGGTCTGGTGTTGGATGATAAACAGCAATTCATCATGATGTGGTGGATCGCTCAAAGGGTGCTGTGCATCCAGTAGACGATCCAGGCAAAGATAATCCGCATAGGTTCGGCGTCCCTGTAAATCAACATGGATGCCCGCCTCTAATTCGGTGGTCATAGGCATATACGGCCTCGAGGTTGATCGCTTAACTATAGCAGTGAGTCGGCGCGTATCCCATTCAGGGGCGTCGAAAAATGTGCTCCAACGCTTTGCGACCGCCGTATATGACCGGCTAACGCGCGGAAGATTGTTTTCGACCCTTAGAGTCCACGGTTTACCGCTTCGCCGCTGACATTCCCGATGAACGGCAGGGTCAGCATGCCCCCGAGCCGATCCACCTTCAGGGGATCGCGAAATGCCTGGATCCCGAGGACCATCTCGGTATGACCCTTCCTCGGCGCATGGCGGTAAGTCCCGAACAGGCGATCCCACCAAGGGAGGTTGAAACCGAAGTTGGAATTGGTCTCTTCCTCTTCGATCGAATGATGCACCCGGTGCATGTCGGGCGTCACCACCAGCCAACGTAAGCAGTGATCGACAGGTGCCGGCATGCGTACATTGCTGTGATTAAACATCGAGGTGGCATTGAGTAGGACCTCGAAGGCGAGCACCGCCGCAGCCGAGGGCCCGAGTACCACGATCACCGCGAATTTGATCACCATCGATAATAGGATCTCGAGGGGATGAAAGCGGGTCCCGGTGCTCACGTCGAAGTCAAGGTCCGCGTGATGGACGCGATGCAACCGCCACAATAGGGGCAACGCATGAAACATGACGTGTTGGAGATAGATGGCGAAATCGAGCACCATCACGGAGATTACGAACGCGAGCGCTTCCGGGCATTCGATGTAATTGAGTACTCCCCAGCCCTGCCGCTCCGCGAAAAGCGCCATGCCGACCGCCGCCCCCGGGAAAACCAATCGCAACAGAACGGTATTCAGGGCGACGACGGCGAGATTGGCGCTCCACCGCCCCGCTCGCGCTAGCGCGAGCGCACGCTTAGGCGCCTTGAATTCCCACAGGCCCATGATCGCGAACACGCCGGCGAAAAACGCCAGGCGGATCGCGGCTTCGTGGCTGATAATGAATTCCTGCATGTCTTCACGATGGTCGCTGAGCCGTCGCTTATCCGCCACGCACATGACCCTGCGCCTGCAACTCGTGCAGCCTGCGGATGGCTTCTTTATACTGGGCGGGAGTCAATCGCTTGGCGAGCCGATCGCGCTCGACCGCGGCATCCTTATCGTCCTGTTCGGCGGCCATGGCATACCATAAATAGGCGAGGGTTTCGTCCTTGGATACGCCCGCCCCATCGCGGTACATCCCGGCCAACATGACTTGGGCCTGCTTGAGGCCAAGTTCTGCGGCCCGTTTATACCATAGGACCGCTTCCGTCACGTCTCGGCGCACCCCCTTGCCAATGTCGTACATCAGGCCAAGATTGAACAGGGCCTCGGAATCACCTCGCTCACCGGCACTCTTGAACCAATGCGCGGCTTGCTCGTAATCCCTGGGTACGCCCTGGCCCTCGAAATACATGATGCCGAGGTTAAACTGTGCGCCCGGATCGAGCACGGCGGTGGCTTTTTCAAACCACTTCGCCGCCTGTGTCTGGTCGCGAGGGACCCCGCGCCCATTGGCATACATGAGAGCCAGCTGGTACTGCGCTTCCATATCCCCGCGCTCGGCAAGCGGCGTCAGATCCCGCACGACCTTCGCATAGTCACCTTTTTGGTAGGACTCCTTGATGGCCCGCATATTCGCGCCGGAGATGGGTTCCACCTCTACCTGCGCGTAACCGGGACCGGCAAAGACCCAGAGGACAATGATCGCGCGGAAAAAATGGCGGCCGGTCCGAGTGGACCGAGCGTGGATTTCTAATATCATTCCAAAACCTGAAAGCAGCGCTTGCAAAGGATCCCCGACTATTATACCCACACCGAATTAAGCCGTGCGCCTGGACAACGCGGGACTCGCATATCGAACTGCTTGTGCTACTATTATTGGAAACAATCGTTTTCGCCTGTTTGACTCGCGACTAGCCTCGAAACGGACCTCTCGCCGGCTCATCCCGATGTTGCTGATTCCCGCGATTGACCTCAAGGACGGTAAGTGCGTGCGATTGCGGCAAGGCCGTATGGACCAAGACACCCTGTATTCGGAAGACCCGCTGGCCATGGCCAGGCATTGGGTCGGGGCGGGAGCGCGCCGGCTCCACGTCGTCGACCTGAATGGGGCGCTGGTCGGTAAACCTGTCAACGCCGCTGTGATCCGCGCCATTTGTCAAAGTCTCCCGGACGTGCCGGTCCAAGTAGGAGGCGGGATCCGCGACGAAGACACGATTCAATCCTATCTCGACGCCGGGGTGCGATACGTCATCATCGGCACCAAGGCAGTGACGACACCGCATTTCGTCTCGGACATGTGCATCGAGTTCCCGGGGCATGTCATGGTCGGGCTGGATGTCCGCGACGGCAAGCTCGCGCTCGAGGGTTGGTCGAAGCTTTCTCATCACACCGCGGCCGATCTCGCCCAGCGTTTCGAGCAGGAAGGCGTTACCGCCATCGTCTACACCGACATCAGCCGCGATGGGATGATGAACGGCGTCAATGTCCAGGCCACCGTGGCCTTGGCGCGCGAGATCACCGTGCCCGTCATCGCCGCAGGCGGGATCCGCAATCTGGAAGACATACGCGGCCTATGCGACGTCGCGCACGAAGGCATCGAGGGGGCGATCACGGGACGGGCGATCTACGAGGGCAGCCTTGATTTTAAGCAGGCCCAGCGGCTCGCCGACGGTGCACGGATTGCGGATGATGGGGCTTGCTAAACGCATTATTCCCTGCCTGGACGTGGAGGCCGGCCGGGTGGTCAAGGGGGTGAAATTCGTCGACATCCGCGACGCCGGCGATCCGGTCGAGACTGCGCGCCGCTATGACCAGCAAGGCGCGGACGAAATCGCGTTCCTGGATATCACCGCCAGCCGCGACGCGCGCGACACGCTGGCGCACGTGGTCGAGGCCGTCGCCGCTCAGGTGTTCATTCCGCTGACGGTCGGCGGGGGGATCCGCAGCATCGAGGATATACGCCGGCTCCTGAACGCGGGCGCCGACAAGGTCAGCATCAATACCGCGGCGGTGCGCGATCCTGAGTTGGTGCGTCAAGCTTCGGACCGCTTCGGTTCCCAGTGCATCGTGGTGGCCATCGACGCGCGGGCGTCAGCGGCCGCGAGCGAGGGCTCGCCCCGGTGGGAGGTTTTTACGCATGGCGGTAGAAAAGCGACCGGGATCGACGCCCGCGCATGGGCCGCCAAGATGGAACAACTCGGCGCCGGAGAGATCTTGCTGACCAGCATGGACCGCGACGGGACCCGTGACGGATTCGATCTCGCTCTGACCCGAGAGATCGCCGAGGCGGTAGGCATCCCCGTCATCGCCTCGGGGGGCGTGGGCAACCTCGATCACCTGGTGGACGGCGTCTGTATCGGCAAGGCCGATGCGCTGCTCGCCGCCAGTATTTTCCACTTCGGTTTGTATACGGTGCGCGCCGCGAAGGAACGGATGCGCGAGGCTGGCATCGAGGTCCGCCTTTAAGCTATCGTGAGCACCATGCAAAGCGAGATCACGTCGACAGAGTGGCTGGATCGCGTCGCCTGGAGTGAAGACGGCCTGGCGCCCGTGGTGACGCAGGAATCGGGCTCGGGCAAGGTTCTTATGCTGGCATGGATGAATCGCGAAGCGCTGCGTCTGACCGCCGAGACCAAGCAGGCCTTCTACTGGTCGCGCTCCCGGAAGGCACTTTGGCGCAAGGGCGAGCAATCCGGCCACACCCAGCATGTGGTCGAGATCCGTCTGGACTGTGACCGCGACGCCGTGCTCCTGATCGTGGAACAAGCGGGCGGCATCGCCTGTCACACCGGTAGGCACAGTTGTTTCTTCGAGCGCCTTGAGCGTGATCATTGGATTGCCGATGCCGCGATCATCAAGGACCCGGCAGGATTTACGGCTCGGGATAACAGCGTGCGGCGGACGCTTGATCGGCGCTAAGATGCAGCATGAATCATGAGCACTGTCCTGGACCGGCTCGCCGCCGTGATCGAGGCACGCAAGGGCGCCCCGCAAAGCGCGTCCTACGTCGCGAGCCTGTACGCCCAGGGCCTCGACGCGATCTTCCATGAGACCGCGGACCTCTGGTTTCATAGCCTGGTCATGTTGGCGGCGGCCGGAAGCGGGCCCGGCGAGGTGCTGGCCGAGCTTGAGCGGCGTTTCGGACAGTCGGGCATCGATGAAAAGGAAAGCCGGACGAAGCGGGGGTAGAGTCGGCGCACGCATGCACGTCCGGCCGCGGAGATCTTAATCGTTCATCCTAGAGGAGAACCGCCCCATGGGCATAGGCGTTTCGGAACTACTGATCGTATTAGCGATCGTGGCACTGCTGTTCGGCACCAAAAAACTACGCAGCGTCGGCACGGATCTCGGAGCCGCCATCAAGAGCTTCAGGAAAGCCACCGCCGAGAGCGAGGAGGCCGCCGACGCGCCCCCGAGCGGCTCCGATCCAGACACCGGCCCGGCCGAGAAACGCAACGACCGGCCCTAGCCTTATGTTCGACATCGGGTTTTGGGAGCTATGTCTGGTCGGGGTCGTGGCGCTAATCGTGCTCGGACCCGAGAAGCTTCCGCGCGCCGCGCACACGGCCGGATTGTGGCTCGCGAAGGCGAGACGGACCCTGGCGACGGTCAAGGAAGAGGTCAATAGAGAGCTGGAGCTGGAAGACCTCAAACATATCAGCGCAAGCTACCCATCCAAGACCGGCCGGGCCGCAAATACGCCCCAGGATCTCGCTGCACCATCCGGCCCGGCATCGGCGCCGCGCGTGCTCGCGGAGCCAGGGCGCCAGGAAAATGCCGACAACGCCCCCTGACGCTCCGCAGGAGGCGGAGGAACAGCCCTTCCTATCGCATCTGGTTGAATTACGAACGCGGCTCCTGCGCGCGCTCACCGCGGTGTTGTTGATTTTTCTCTCGCTCTGCTATTTCGCCAATGATATCTATCACCTGCTGGCGCTTCCGCTGTTAGGCCAAATGCCGCAAGGTTCGGCAATGATCGCGACCGAGGTGGCCTCTCCCTTCTTCGCGCCGTTTAAGCTTACCCTCGTGGTCTCCGCTTTCGTGGGAATGCCCTTTGTCTTGCACCAGGTCTGGGCGTTCGTGGCGCCGGGTCTTTATCGCCATGAACGGCGGCTGGTCCTACCGCTCTTAATGTCGAGTTCGGTGCTGTTTTATTGCGGCATCGCGTTCGCCTATTTTGTAGTCTTCCCGGTGATGTTCGCCTTTTTCTCCGGCTCGGCCCCGGAGGGGGTCTTGATCATGACCGACATCGGGCGCTATCTGGACTTTGTCTTGACCCTGTTCTTTGCGTTCGGGGCCGCGTTTCAAGTCCCCCTGGCCACGGTGCTCTTAGTGCATACAGGCTTCGCCACCAAGGAAGATCTGAGCGCCAAGCGCCCCTACGTCATCGTCGGGGCCTTCGTGGTGGGGATGGTGCTGACGCCTCCGGATGTCATCTCACAGACCTTGCTGGCAATACCGCTGTGGTTACTCTATGAGCTCGGCCTGGTCCTGCTGCCCTTGTTCAAGCGCGGCGAGGCGGCCGCTGAGCCGCGGACGCCGAAGGGCTCGGATGCATAAACAGGCACCCACCGCCGGCGTTTAGGAGCTAAGGTGGGGGCCGTGTACACTATGCGCCCGCACCGGATGCTGGAAACAAGAAAAATATCGTCCGCGGGGTAGTAGTGAATTTAACGACCAGACACTGCCGTCTATTGATCCTGGGTTCCGGGCCGGCCGGTTATTCCGCCGCGATCTACGCCGCGCGCGCCGCGCTCGACCCCGTGATCGTCGCCGGCCTCGAGCCGGGAGGGCAGTTGACGACCACCACCGACGTCGACAACTGGCCCGGCGATGAGCACGGACTCCAGGGACCTGATCTCATGGAGCGTATGCGCAAACATGCGCAACGCTTCGCGACCGAGATCATCTTCGACCATATCGCCACGGCGGATCTGGGGCAACGGCCTTTTCAGCTCGCGGGCGATAGTGCAATCTACACCTGCGATGCGCTCATCATCGCCACCGGCGCCTCCGCCAAGTACCTCGGTTTGGCTTCGGAGCAAGCCTTCCGAGGCCGCGGGGTGTCGGCCTGCGCCACCTGCGACGGATTCTTCTTCAAGGGCCAAGCGGTGGCTGTCGTCGGCGGCGGTAACACCGCCGTCGAAGAAGCTCTATACCTATCCAATCTGGCTTCCCAGGTCACCGTGATCCATCGCCGGGACAGGTTTCGCGCGGAGAAAATTCTGAGCAAGCGCCTCATGGAAAAGACCGAGAGCGGAAACGTCAGCGTGTTGTGGAACCATACTGTGGAGGAGATCCTCGGCGATGAGGGCGGCGTTAACGGGCTCAGAATCAAGAGCACGTTCGACGCAAGCACGAAGCAATTAGCGCTGCGCGGCGTCTTCATTGCGGTAGGGCATGTGCCCAACACGGCCATGTTCGAGGGACAATTGGAGATGGAAAACGGGTATATTGGCGTCAACGGCGGCAGCCGCGGAGCGGCCACAACGACGAGCATTCCCGGTGTCTTTGCCGCCGGGGATGTGAGCGATCCGTTCTATCGTCAGGCGGTAACCTCGGCCGGCTCGGGCTGCATGGCGGCCCTGGACGCCGAGAAGTTTCTGGAACACCACTCGCGCTAGAGGCACTATGTCATCCTTTGAATCACTACGAAGCCAACGCATCGAGTCCTTGAACATCAAGGCCCAGGAGTACCGGCACGGGATCACCGGCGCCCGGCACTTGCATTTGAGCGCGAACGACAACAACAACGCCTTTATCGTCGGATTTCGCACCCTCCCCCGGGATTCCACCGGCGTGGCTCACATCCTCGAGCACACCGCGCTCTGCGGCAGCCGGCGCTTCCCGGTACGGGACCCTTTTTTCATGATGATGCGGCGTTCGCTCAACACCTTCATGAACGCTTTCACGAGCAGCGATTGGACGGCGTATCCCTTCGCCACCCAGAACAAGAAGGACTTCGACAACCTGCTACAGGTTTACTTGGACGCGGTATTTTTTCCCAACCTCGATGAGCTCGACTTTGCCCAGGAGGGCCACCGCTTGGAATTCGAGATTGCCGATGATCCGGCGAGCGACTTAGTTTATAAGGGCGTTGTTTACAACGAAATGAAGGGCGCCCTGAGCGCGCCTACCACTCGCCTCTGGTACGCGCTCAGCGCCGCGATCTTCCCGACAACTACTTATCATTACAATAGCGGCGGCGATCCCGAAGCGATCCCGGACTTGACGTGGCCGCAGTTGCGGGAGTTCCACGCGCGTTTTTATCACCCCTCGAACGCTTATTTCTGCACCTACGGTGATTTTGACGTCCGCGAGCATCAGGCACATTTCCACGAGTGGGCCTTAAAGCATTTTACCGCCCGCACCGTGGCGAATGGGATCCACGACGAGCAGCGCTACGGCGCGCCGCGCGCGCTCACGATCCCCTACCCGGTCAATGGCGAGGAACCCACACGGAGCAAGACGCATATCGTGCTCGGCTGGCTGCTCAACAACACCACGGACCTGCAAAAAACAATGGAGACGCAGCTGCTGGCGGGCGTATTGCTCGACCATAGTGCTTCACCCTTACGCCACGCCCTGGAGAGGTGTTCGCTGGCCACGGCGCCCTCGGAGCTTTGCGGGCTCGACGCAGGCAATCGCGAGGCGATGTTCGTGTGCGGGGTCGAGGGTTCGGATCCCGAGCACGCCGAGGCTGTCGAGGAGGCGGTGATGAAGGTGATTCAAGAGGTCGCCGAGAAAGGTGTCGAGCGCGAGCTCGCGGCCTCGGTCCTCCATCAAATGGAGCTTTCGCAGCGCGAGATCCGCGGCGGCCGCTATCCGTACGGACTACAGTTGCTGGCGGCGTCCCTTCCGGTGGCCTTGCATGGGGGGGATGCGATCGCCGCCCTCGCCATCGATCCCATCCTAGAGCACCTGCGGGTGGCGATCGAACGGCCCGGCTTCATTGAGGGCTTGGCCCGTGAGTTGCTGAGAAACAATTCGCATCGAGTGCGGGTGGCGATGATCCCGGATACCGGCTTCAATGCGCGTCATGCCGCGCAGCTCAAAAGCCGGCTGGCGGCCACCAAGCAGTCGCTCAGCGTTGCCGAGAAAACCCGGATCATCGAACATACGGCGGCGTTAAAGGACCGCCAGCAGCAAGCGCCCGACGCCGCCTTGCTGCCGAAAGTTGGTGTCGAAGATATTCCCGCCGATTTTAAGGTCCCCGCGAGTGAACACACCGTCCTCGGCAGTGTTCCGGTCACCTGGTTTCGCCAAGGCACCAACGGCCTCGTGTATGAAGAGATCACAGTGGAGCTCCCGGCGCTCGGGCCCGGCGAGCTTGGATTATTGAGCCTCTATTGCAACTGCGTGACCGAGCTCGGTTACGGTGATAAGGATTACCTCGCGGCGCAGACCCATCAAGCCGCGATTAGCGGGGGTATTGCCGCACATTGCGCGCTGCGCGCCGAGATCCAAAACGTGCAGCGGACTCTTGCCTACTATCAGCTTTCATCGAACTGCCTAGCCCGCAACCACGGAGCGCTCGCGCAGCTGTTGCACGATGCCTTTTATAAGGCCCGATTCGACGAGCTGGCGCGGCTGCGGGAGCTCATCGCGCAAATCCGGGCCGCGCGTGAATCGGCGGTGACCGACCAGGGTCACGTGCTCGCGATGACCGCGGCCTGCGCAGGATTCGGGCCCGCGGCGGCGCTTTCCCACCGCTGGGATGGCCTCGTGGGACTACGCGATCTCAAAGCCTTGGAGCGGGCAATCGAGAACCGGGATAAACTGGAAGAATTCGCAGCCGATCTAAAGCGCATCCATGAGCGCCTCACCCGCGCCGCCCCGCAACTACTCGTCGTGGGCGAGGACCAGCACCTCGCGGGCGTAGGTGCAAACCTCGCATCCCAGTGGGCCGCCGTCCAACCGCCGGTTCACGACGCGAAGCCATTTTCGCTAAGCATCGAGCCGTCCCGCGTGAATGAGGCCTGGATCACGAACACCGAGGTAAACTTCTGCGCGCGCGCCTATCCCACCGTCCCCTCCGACCACGAGGACGCCGCGGCGTTGATCGTGCTCGGCCGCTTCCTGCACAACGGTTATCTGCACCGGGCGATCCGCGAGCAAGGCGGGGCCTACGGGTCCGGCGCCGCCTACGACGGCGATACCGGGGCCTTCAAGTTTTTCTCCTATCGTGACCCGCGAGTCATGGAAACCTTGGAAGCTTTTGATGCCGCGCTCGAATGGCTGCACCGCGATGGCCACGGCTACGAGAAGCTCGAAGAAGCGATCCTGGGGGTCATCGCTGCACTCGATCGCCCGAGCTCGCCGGCCGGCGAGGCGATTCGAACCTTTGCCGCCGGGCTTTTCGGACGCTCGCCCGAGTATCGGCGGCGCCTGCGGCAACGGGTTCTCCGAGTCACGGTCGCGGATTTACAACGCGTAGCGCAAACCTATCTCGTCAAGGAGGTCGCGAGCACGGCGATCGTCACCAGCTCCGCATCATTGCGCCCGTGCGCGGGCTTGAATCTCGAAACCCATGCGCTTTAGGGAAGATACAAGGCCGGCGCGTCCGCGAATCGTTTCAACGCCATGCGGTGGGGTAGCCATGCGCGTATGATACTGTGACCTTTACCGAGCTCGTCACCGGATCGGAATATAAAGCGTTCAGCGAACCAAGGCGGCGGGATGCTGACGACTTGGTTCGGGCTAGCGCCGCCGCAAAATAATCAACCGGAGATCGCGCATGGAACTCTTCTTACTTTTCGCTTTCTTTTGCGTATCGTTTATCGTGTTCATCATCCTCATGATATTGGATGCTAGAACCTTGATCATTCGGCCCCCGAAGCTTACCGTTGCCGAGGGCAGCGCGGACAGCAGCTCCCCCGCCAACAGCGCCACCCACGAGGAAGACGCGACCAGCGGGCAGATCAAGGTCTCGGCAAGCGTCACCGGGGCCGGGCGAGCGCAAGCGACATCTCTGCTCGGTCATGAGTTCGAGGTCAAGGCAAGGAAACCGGGGCGTTACTATGTCGTAGGCGTCTACGACTACCGCGGCCGTCTTAACGTGGCCCCGAGCGGCGGTCAGGCGAAAATCATGGTTGAGTTACGCATTAACAGTAAGACGAAAACGATCGCTCAAGCAACGCAAAATTCCTCGGGCAACAAGCGTAGCCCTACTTCCGGGGAATTCGCCTCAATAACGAAGAAGCACTTAATCTCACTCCAGCCCGGGCAACAATGCAGAGCGTCGCTGGCGGTTACCGCGGTAGCTGAAAGCACGCAGGGTAATGAAAATGCGAGCTGTGTGGCGGAGGCTACGCTGAAGGTCAAGGAAATCCAGTTGAAACCGAGCGTCTTCAACTTATTGGTCATCTATTGAGCGCCCATGCTCGGAATCAATTTTACTTCGCGGGCGGGGTAGGAACTCCGCGCTTGACCAAAGAGGAGAGTTGCACTACTCCCCTTTGGAAACCCCAATGCTAAAGTGCCCGCCATAAACGGCGGGGTATTCAGAATAAACATGCCGGGAAGCGTAGCTCTGTCCGATCCGGTTAGCCTTCCGGTAGGGAAAGAACCGACCTTGAGGATCGTACCCATGCCGGCGGATACCAATTACGCCGGCAGCATCTTCGGCGGCTGGATCCTCTCGCAGGTCGACATCGCGGGTAGCATCGCCGCTATCCGGCGGGCGCGCGGACCGATCACCACGGTAGCCGTCAACTCCGTGGAGTTCCATGAGCCAGTGTTCGTCGGCGATCTCGTGAGCTGTTACGCCGAGGTGTTGCGCGTCGGGCGCACCTCGATCACGGTCCAGGTCGAGGTCTATGCCGAACGCAACCCGTCCCGGGCCGAATGCATCAAAGTAACCCAAGCCGTGCTCACCTACGTGGCGCTGGATGAACACCGCCGCCCGCGCGTGGTGCCTCCCGAAAACATCTGAGTCCATGGAGTTGCCGTAACGCCGAAAGGCGACACGTCCGCTCACTCATGACCGCTCATCTGCTCGAAGTTTCAGACCTGCGCACCTGGATCGGCACCGGACCAAGTCCGGTACACGCCGTCGATGGCGTCGATTTCCACATCGATCAGGGCGAAACTTTCGTATTACTCGGTGAATCGGGATGCGGTAAGTCGATGACGGCCCTCTCCCTCCTAAGATTGCTACCTCCCGGCGGACACATCGTCTCGGGCCGGATCCGGCTCCACGGGCAGGATCTGCTGCAACTCACCGAGGCCGAGATGAGCGCTATCCGCGGGGCACGGATCAGCATGATTTTTCAAGAGCCCCAGACCTCGCTCAATCCGGTCATGAACGTGGGAGCGCAAATTACCGAAACACTCGCGCGGCACGGGGGACTGCGCGGCCGGGCGCTCGATGCGCGCGCACTCGAGTTACTCGATGCCGTGGGGATCCCGGACCCGCAGCGGCGCTTAGGCGATTACCCGCATCAGTTGTCGGGCGGCATGAAGCAGCGTGTCATGATCGCCATTGCGATCGGCACGGCCCCCGATCTCTTGATCGCGGACGAACCGACGACCGCGCTCGATGTCACCATCCAAGCGCAGATCCTCGATCTATTGAAGGCGCTACAAAAGGACCGGGGCATGGCGATTATGCTGATCACGCACGATCTCGGCGTCGTAGCCCAGGTTGCGGACCGTGTCGCGGTCATGTATGCCGGGCAGATCGTCGAGCAAGCCTATCGCGAGTCGTTTATTCATTCCCCCGCCCACCCTTATTCCCAGAAGCTCTTCCATTCCGTTCCGACGCTGTCGAAGCGCGGTACGGAGCTGGCGGTGATTGCCGGAGCCGTGCCCCGGTTAACGCAACGCTTCACCGGCTGCCGTTTTGCACCGCGCTGTGGCTACGCATGGGATGAGTGCCGTCAATCGGTTCCCGCGTTAGCGGCGATCGACGGCGAGCGCACGGTTCGCTGCCACCTTTACACCTCCGCATCCGCGCCGAATCAACGCCCGTCGATGGCGACCGCGAAGGCGTCGGACGCGGATTTACCGGGCACGGCGGATCTCGGCCCGGCGATGCTGTCGGTGGAGGATCTCACGATCTTTTTCCCCATCCGGCGCGGGCTGATGCGCCGCACCGTGGGTTATGTGCGCGCCGTGGATGGGGTGTCCCTCAGCATCGGGCGGGGAACGACGCTCGCCTTGGTCGGAGAATCCGGCTGCGGGAAGACCACCGCGGGCAAAGGGATCCTGAGGCTGGCGCCCATCACCTCGGGGGGCCTGCGGTTCGACGGCGAGGACCTGCGCGCGCTCAGCGGAGAGGCGCTCCGGCGGCGGCGGCGCGATATCCAGATCATTTTTCAGGACCCCTACGCCTCGCTGAACCCACGCATGACAGTCGCCGAGATCATCGAGGAAGGCATGCGCGCCCAGAACACCGGCGGCCGAGTGCGCGAGCGGCGTATTGATGAGCTACTGCAACAAGTCGGACTCCACCCCGACGCCAAACAGCGTTATCCGCACGAGTTCTCGGGCGGGCAGCGCCAGCGGATCTGCATAGCACGGGCGCTCGCCGTGGAACCCAGACTCATCATCTGCGATGAACCGACCAGCGCGCTCGATGTCTCGGTGCAGGCGCAGATCCTGAACTTGCTGCAAGAGCTACAGCAGCGCTTCAAGCTCTCCTATCTCTTTATTTCCCATAATATCGCCGTCGTCGAGTATCTCGCCCATTACGTCGCGGTGATGTACCTTGGACGCATCGTGGAACAAGGCCGTGTCGATGAGGTCTTGGAGAACCCGAAGCATCCCTATACCCAAGCCCTGCTCGCGGCCGTACCGCACATCGATACAGTCACCCAACGCGAAACGGTGCGCCTCGGCGGGACACTGCCCTCCCCCGCCGACCCGCCCGCGGGATGCTACTTTCATCCGCGCTGTCCCAAGGCCTTTCCTCCTTGCCGGCGTGAGTACCCGCCGGCCACGGCGTTCACGCAGTCTCATCACGCCCACTGCTTCTTGTACCCTGCCCCGGCGCCGTCCGCAAACGTCGCTTCGAGCTGACGCGGATGGAGTCCTCCCCGGCCGCTGGCGCTCAGCGTACCATGATGTACATGGGCCCAGGTCTCGGCACAACACGTCACGGGGATTTAATCCGGGGGAAGGTCTCAGAGCGTCATGCGGAGACGATATTCGACCACAACGAAGTCTCCGCAGGCTTTAAATACCGAACCCCGTGCTACACTTACACTATTGCTCGCGCGGGAACATGGGAGGGGAGATGTCAGGTTTCTATCTGCGAACAAAGTGTGTTGCGTACCTCGACGCGAGGCGTGGGCGGCGGGCTGCACTCGCGCGTTGTCTTTTGGGCGGGCTTCTGCCTCTCCTGCTCTGGCCTGCGGGCCCGGCCAGCGCTGACTCTACCGTACGACCGTATACCGGCTCGAATCATTCTAACCCTCCTCTCGATCGCGGGCAGTTGCGGGCGATCTTCTTCGTGCGCCAGACCAAGTGGGCGGACGGGCGGGTTTTCGTCTTGCCCGATCGGCACCCGCTCAACATCCGGTTTGCGAAGGAGGTGCTGGGCGTCTATCCCTATCAACTCCGCTCCACCTGGGACCGCATGGTGTACTCGGGGACCGGCGTGCCTCCCACGGTGGTGTAAGGTGTGGATGAAATGCGCAACCGTGTGGAAGCCACACCGGGCGGTATCGGTTACTTAGCGGAATAGGGGGCCACATGTATACTCCAATAGTCAACCCGCAATACCAATCCGGCGCCGCGACCGCCCTTGCTTTCGCGCTATTAAGCCACCCGCTGGGCGCACGCGCCATCGACCTCGGTTTCGGCGACTTCCAGGCCCACGGCTTCTTGAGCCAGGGCTATACCTACACCTCGGCCAACGACTTTTTCGGCAATAGTCAGGGCGATGGCAGCCTGGAATTCACCGAGCTGGGCTTGAATGTCCTCGGCCACCCGTTCCCGAACCTGCTGTTGGCGGCACAGGGCATCTACCGCGACACCGCGGGTTCGGACGAGGAGGACTTCCGTCTCGATTACGCGAACATCGACTATAGCCTGCCGATCGGGGAGAGCTCGACGCTCGGCGTCCGTGCCGGGCGCGTGAAGAACCCGTTCGGCCTCTATAGCGAGGCCCGCGACGCCATCTGGACCCGGCCGAGTGTGCTCTTGCCGCAGTCTATCTATTTCGATGGGATCGGATTACGTAGTCCCGAGCTCTCCTCCGATGGCGGGCTCCTGTACGGCCGCCATCAGTTCGGCGACCATGCCTTCACTGCCGAATTCCTGGTGGGCGAGCCGCAACTCCAGACGGCGAGGGACTTCATCACCGGCTTCCCGGATGCGCAAGGGAGATTCGACGGGCGGCCAGTTTTCATCGGTCGCGCAGGCTACGAGTGGCGCGAAGGGCGCTTCCGGTTGCTGTTCTCGGCCGTCGACCTAGACAAGGATTTCGACCCCAACTCGCGCGATGTGTTGCCGGGCAACATCAAGCTGTTTGCGCCCTGGGTGTCCGCGCAGGTCAACCTGGAGGAATGGAGCTTTACCGCCGAGTATCTTCGGATCAGCTTTGACCGGACAGGTATCTTCCCGGCGCTCCCGCCCGACCCCACGGCCCGCAACTTGTTGGTGGACAACACCTCCGAGAGCTACTACCTCCAAGCCCAGTACCGCTTCGCGCCAGGCTGGTCGGCGCTCGCGCGCTACGACGCCTTTTTTGCCAATGCTGACGACCATGACGGCAGCGCGACGGCGCGCGGTACGGGATTGCCGCGGCACCGCTTCTTCGCCAAGGACTTGACTTTCGGCCTGCGCTGGGAATTTGTCGAGAATTGGCTGGTCGCCGCCGAAGATCACAACATTGACGGCACCGGCTGGCTGTCACCGATCGACAATCCCGGCATTAATGACCCGCTGCTAGCGCGCGGAGCCAGCGATGGTCACTGGGACTTGTTCACGTTGATGTTCTCCTACCGCTTCTACCCGTTCGTATGCAATGGCCGGACCATCCATAGATAGGCGCGGAAATTCAGCCCGGAACCGGCGGTTCGTCGGCCTGCAATGGAAGGGCTTCCTGTGGATGAGCTGCCTGTTGGCGGCCCTGAGCGCCGCGTTTTACTGGCTGAGCCATTCGCACCTGATGCACCGGTACCACGCGCAACGAGAGGCCGAAGTCCAGTCCTTCCGCCGGCAAATGTCGGGATTGGTCGCCGGGATCTCGGACCGGTTGGTGCGTTTGGGCGGCACGATCGTGTCGATGGACAACGTGGTCGAGACGTTCAAGCGTGGCAACCCCGGTAAGAATTCGGCGGCAGCGACGGAGGCGCGTTTCGCGAGCCTCGGTTACGAGATGGACGTGCAGCGCATAGAGTTCTATGCCCCCGGCGGGGAGCGGCTGTGGCGGTGGACCCCGGCCGAGGCTCCGGACCTGCCCGAGGAGCGGCTGCGGGCAGCGCTGGCGCACGTCCATGCCGAGGAACGCCCGGCGACTTTCTTGTGGTGCGAGCCGCTCTGCCTCTTGCACGCCTTCGTACCGGTCCTCGCCGAGGGGCAAGACATCGGGGTCATGGGGCTCGGCCAATCAATCGCGGATCTGGTCATCGAATTCCGGGCCCTGACCGGGACGGACATTGCCATCGTCGTGCCGGCCGCGGGTCATGGCGACGGTATCCTGCGCCGCTGGGCGTCCGCGGTCCCAGCCCTGACCGATGCGGACCGACTGAGCCCGTTCTTAGAGAAGCTGAGCGCACACTACCCCGATCCCGCTGACTTGGACGGAGGCCGGCTGCTACAGTCGCGCGGGACCAGCTTCGAGGTGCAGCGCTTCCCGCTGGCTGAATTCATCCCCGCCGAGCCGGGTTTCATCCTGTTCATCTCGGATGTGACTGAGCGTTTGACCGAGATTGGACGCGCGACCCGCCAGGGCCTGATCACCGCGGCCGGTGCACTGGCGGTGGGAGAGTTGCTTCTTCTTTATCTGGTACGCGTGCTGATCGGGCGTCTGCGGTGGTTCACCCAAACGCTGCCACTGCTCGCGCAAGGGGAACACCGCGCGGCCCGCGAACGGCTGGCGGTACAGCAAAAGGCCGCATCGTTCCGTGACGAGATCGACCTCTTGTACGACACGGCGTTGACGCTCTCGCACCAGCTCGAGGAGGCTAGCCAGGCGCTTTCCGCGAAAAACCAGGAGCTCGCCGAGGAGCGCGACCTCATGCAAGGGGTCCTGGACGCCGCTCAGGTCCTGGTGGTTACGCAGAACCGCCACGGCATCATCCAGATGGCCAACAAATTCGCCGCCCAGATCACGGGGTTCGCCACGGTGAAGCTCCAGGGCAGGCGCTTCGTAGACCTCATTGCGGATGTCGAAGCGCATCAGGAGGTATTGAGCAAGCTCGACGATCTCTATGCCAGGGGACAACGGCGCGCCGATCACGAACACGACCTTGTAGGGCGCGATGGCACCCGGCACCCGGTGATGTGGGTGCATACGCGGCTGCGCGGCGAACACACTGACGATGCGGCCGTGGTCTCGGTCGGCCTCGACGTGAGCGAGCGGGTACAGGCGGAATCGCGGATGCGCTGGCTCGCCAATCACGATACCTTGACCGGCCTCTGTAATCGCCACCGTTTCCTCGAGGATCTCACTCGCACCTATGACGAGGTGGCCCGTACCCGGGTCACCGGAGCGCTCCTGCTTTTCGACCTAGATCACTTTAAGGAGATCAATGACACCAGCGGCCATGCCGCCGGGGACGCGCTGCTGCGCATGATCGGCGAGGAGCTAAACTTCCGCGCCCGGAAATCGGACGTCGTGGCTCGCCTCGGCGGTGACGAATTCGCCGTGCTCCTCCCGAACACCGACGCTTCAGGCGCCGAGACCTTCGCGCACCAGTTCAACAAGCGCCTGGCGGAGGCCCCTTTCGTCTACGCCAACAAGAGTTACCGCATCGGAGCCAGCATCGGCATCGCGCTCCTGCCTCACCACGGGAGCGGCGTCGAGGAGATCATGGCCAACGCCGACCATGCGATGTACGAAGCTAAACGGGCAGGACGAGGGCGCACCCGGGTCTTCGTTGACTACCCGCCCCGCAGTGAAAACGTGTCGAAACAATCGCTATGACCATTGAAGACATAACTCTCCCCACGCTTTACTGCCCGTTCCCTTCGGCCGTGAACCCCCATCGCGAGGCCGTACACGAGCACACCCTCGAGTGGGTAGGGCACCACCGGCTCGTGACCGACGCGCGCGCCTTCGAGCGCCTGCGCGCGGCGCAATTCGGCCAGCTAGTCGCACGCGCCTATCCGAACGCCCCCCTGGATAGGCTCCGGCTCCTATCCGACTGGATTACCTGGCTATTCATCCTCGATGACGAGTGCGACGAGCACGGTATCGGTAAGCGGCCTGAGCGTCTCGCGGCCCTGCAGGCCCGCTGCCTCAAAGTGCTCGTGGGCTCTCGGCCCGAGGAGCCAGACCCGCAGGGATTGACCTATCCGGTATCTGACCTGCGGGCGGCGGGCAAAGTACGCCCGGACGTGCCGCTATTGGGGGCGTTACGCGATATCCGGAAGCGCCTGCGGGCCTGCATGCCCCACGCCTGGATGATGCGCTTTGCCCTCGGTGTCTCCGACTATTTCGAGGCCTGTGAGTGGGAGGCTCGCAACCGCGTCCAGAGGGTCTGGCCCGACCCCGCGGTCTATATTCAGATGCGTCCCTACACCGGCGCCCTGTATCTCTTGCTCGACCTCATCGAGATGACGGAGGGCACCGTCCTCCCGCTTACGGTGCGCAAACACCCTCTGCTACGCGCCCTCATGCGGATCACCAGCAATGTCGTCTGCTGGTCCAACGACATCTTCTCCCTGGAGAAAGAACGCGCGCACCACGACCTTCACAACCTGGTCTTGATCCTTCAGCGGCACGACGGGCTGAACCTGCAAGAGGCGGTGAACCGGGTTGCCATTCTCACCGACAAGCAGGTCCGCGCTTCATCGAGCTGGAAGCGCTCCTGCCCCTGTGGGATCCCCACGAATTTAGGCTCAATTTGAGCTCTCCTGGCAGTGTCGCTGTAGGATTCCATGGAGGCTATGGATGGCCGCGATCACATCAGC
>MUGK01000040.1 GCA_002007425.1 Chromatiales bacterium USCg_Taylor
GATCGCATATTCATGATCAATTGGCGATCCCCCTGCAAACAATTTTTTCACAGCCTCTGAGTGTGTTTTCTCCCACGACGTAAACGGCTTTTCCAGAATGGGAGAGAACCCGGGCAACCTCACAGATGGCGCATCGCATGTCGTCAATATACCGCCCAAGTATTCGCTGATGCCGTGGCGCCATGCTATGTCGGACATTCAACGCGTCCATTATCGCGCGGATTTCTGGATCATCGAGAGGCGAATCTGCTCCCGCTTCGGTACCGATGCTGTCGGTGCGAAGCTGTCGCAACTCCACGATGCTATAGCCCATCCATACCAGCGAAAACTTGCTGCAGCGAACATAGTCGATCGCGTTCAGGTACGGTGGCGAAGTCAGAACCAGATGGACTGAGTCGCTCTCTACAGGCATATTTCGAGCGTCGCCCAAGCAAACGGATGGAGCTGGCCCACGGCTTGGTGAATTCTTGTCGATCACGTTGCCGACCACTCGCTCTACTGCGGATAGAAACATGCGGAATGGTTTTGCCGGCGCCCGTGTAAATGCACGGTGCGGCCGGCTGTGCGAGAGATCCATCGCGAGCGAAGCTCCATACTGCTTGGTGATAATGAGGCGAGAAAATGCGCACCAGAGGGCATCTCGGGTGCCTTCACAGTTCACGAGATTGATTGCCCACGACAGGGAGGCCAGTTGCCGTCGAGCGTAGCCATCGAACCAATAATGGATGAACGCACGTGTTTCGTCATCGGAGTTGGCGAGATACGCCTCTCCTTGGGGCAGCGATTTGAAAATCGTGCGCGCGGTATCCAGCACCTCCCTTGCGCTCTCGCGTACTTTTTCCAAATCGAAGGCTGTCGTCCATACCTTGGAAATCAGCACAGCAAGCGGATCGATGTCGTAACCAATTCCACGGTGACCGAGCGAGCGCGCCATCGCGAGCACGGTTCCGGATCCCATCATCGGGTCGAGTACCCGCATGGATTCGTTTGTATCTGCCATGACCTGCAACGCGATGCCTGGTGCCATCCGCGCGGGAAACGGGTGCACCGATTCGCGCCCCAAGGCTTCGTAGATGGTCTTCCCGTGGAACTTCAGCATGCGATTACTTTGATTCCTCGTATTCCTTTGTCGCTGCGTCGATCGCGCTCATGACGTTAGCGGTACTTTGGTCTAACTCCACGGTGGTGAACCCGGCGAACATTGCTCCAGGCGCCATTTGCGCCATCGCTTTGCAGAGATCAATCAGGGCTTCTTCGGTGTCATACTCGATGGGGAGCTCGCGGTGCGAGAGCTCCACCATCAGCATCGAGTACTTGACTGCGAGTTTATTGTACTTCTTCTGTAGTTGCTCGACGGTCTCGATAATCGCCTTGTATGGCGGCTTAGTGACTTTGGTTTTGGAGATCGCACTGACCCACTCGGCGCTTTCTTCCGGAAGACGGCAGGTGATGAAAAGGTCTCTGAGTTCCGAAGCCCGAGTTGCTTTATCGGTCGAAGCTTCACAAGTTCTGCCAGCGCATCTATAGTGATTAGCGTGATCGTCTTCGCGTCGCCCTTGGCGCCGGTATTGGAGCGATCTTCGTCTATTTCCTTAGCCAGTGCCGATTTGTGCCCCTGTGAAGTCGGAAAGGCGCGGCCCGCAACTAGCGCATGTTGGCATTATACTGAAGGGGTCTTCCTTCGGCCTCCCCGGATATCAGCGCCGTCGCAACACCGTCAGGTTTGCCGTTGCCTCCGATTGGGGTAACTTCAAAGCCGAGACTGGTAAACGCCGCGCAAAGCTTTTCTTCCAGCAGGTCGGGATTGTTCCTTGCATTTTGAAGAGCCATAGCGACCGCGAATGCGCTCTGCCGGCCAGATTCGTTGGCTAGGTTACGGAGCAATTGGTCGCGGAGGGAGAGGAAGTCGCTTATCTGCTCCTGCTTGACTCCGATCGCATGCAGATGTGCCTCCGCGAGTACCTCGGCCATCGCGAGAAGTTCCAATGGCTGACGGGAATTCTTGTTTGAGAATTCATCGTGAAATGTGGCGACGAAAGGATGCCAGGCGTTAATGCGAATTACGCCAGATCCAGTGTCAAACTGGGCAAGTCCAGATTCGCGGGCATTGTCGTAGTCAATTGTCAGACCCGTGACGAACTTCGTTGGGTCGCCTGCTCGCTGCTCAAGCGAAGCAATGAAAGCATCACGTTCCTCGTGTGACTTATGCCTTGGAACGATGAGATAACGAGATTTAAACTTGCCTTCGATGACGGCGCGAGCTAGCTCGACAATAGGCTGGCGAGCCAGGCTACCCGGACTGGCGGCCAACTTTCGTGCTAGCTTTGCACCCGGCGCCTCTTCGTCATCGTGCTTGTCGATGTGCGGACGAACGAAGTTGAATATTGCCCGTACAACGTCTCGCGCGGTTTCGAGGAGCGGCCCTTCGCGCACGCTTTCACGATTGGAGCGAAGTTCCTTATCGAGGCTGTCGATGTTGATGACGAGCCGAAAACGCCCGAATGTACCGTCGCGCAGTTCATCTGGCGAGATACCGAAATGACCGTCATCGGGGTTGATGAGCCGGCCGAGGATGTAAACGAAAACTCCATGACTACGGCCAATCTGGTCTGACTTACCGGTCAGTAAATCCTTATAGGCCTCTGTGTGGCCGGTGACGCGGCCAAGATCAGGCACTTCTAAACCGAATCGGTGCTCACTCGTCTTAGGGACATTCTTGTCTTCCGTTGCGGTGATACCCTTGGGTGCCGGTTTCGGCAAGGTGGTGATGTCCTTACCAAGCACCCATTTCTCGATCATTCCCTTGTTCAATTTACTCGGAGTGAGTTTCTTGCCGTTAAGCCAGATTTTGAAGTCTGGACGCAGCGGCAAAGCTGTGCGAAGAACCCATTCCAAAACGCCTGGCTTGATCTCGTGGACCTTTTCCTTAAGCGAAGACATGATCGCGAACGTCCATGACGACGGTGATGTCTTGCCAAATAGGACCATACCGCTAGCCTTAAACGCGGCGGCATCCACCCACAATTTGACTGCTTCCCGCGTCTGCGCCTCAGTTAATTCTCGGAGCGCAATTTTGATGGGTATTTGCGGTTCGACCCCCTTGTCAACGCGTTTATCTATGGCACTGTAGTCCATCGACGTCGAGTAGTACTTGCCGTCGCGCTTGCTGATGTGTGTCAGGCGCTCAGCCAAGACGTAGGTCGCGAGCTTGCCGATCCCGAACTGACCAATCTGCTGCCGGCCACGCGGTAAAATGCTCAGGCGCCGCTTGTTGCTGATGCCAATGAGCCAGTGTTGCTTCAGGTCCGGGATGCCCATGCCTTCGCCGTCGCCAATGACAACGATGCTTGCGTTCTGGTCGTGAAGGTTTGCGGAATGAAGAACCTGAACGCAAAGGGCCCCGGCATCAAATGAATTGGCGACTAGCTCCTCGATGGCCTTGTTCGGGCTGGCATAGAGCCCTTCGGAGAACAGCTCGACGATTTTGTAGCTGAGCCGGACGTCGATGTTGTCCGTGGGATTGCCGATCGTCGCGAAAATGGGTTCTTTCGCCATATGCATGCTCAAGGCGGTTCTTCCTCTCCAAGAAGTACGTATCAAGTTTTTGATTGTACTTCAGAGCCTGTCAGGATTTTTTATGTGTGAGGCATATCATGGCAATTGAGAGGAGCCTGTATGCCACGCAAACTGAAGAGTTTCACGCCAGTAGCAAAATATTTTTCACAATCTCACCTCTCCCTGCCCCTTAAATGGCTACCCCGGCAATATCACTCTGTAACCGTGGCCGATCTCGCGCCCTTGCCTCGCGCGGCTCCCCGTTTTGCGCTCGATTTTGGCATGGAAGCGCTAATTGCCCAAGGGCTGGCTTTGGTTCAGCGCCAACCGGATCTCGCTGAGAGTCTCGTCATCGAGAGTTGGTAGGGTAGGCAACGCTGTTTTTCCCACCATTCATATTGATGAGACGAGCCGTTGTTTGGTGGACACGAAAAGCATCTGCCCGCACTACGGGCTATCGAAAGCGTTGCATTCGATCGTGCGGCGAGGCGCTGCCACAGCGATTCGGGCAGCGACGCGTAGCGCTAGAACCACCACGCCGCCCCGGCGACGGCGATGATAGCGGCGAGCACCCTGGTCAAGTAACCGAAACGGCGCGTCCTACCGCTCGCCGCGCTCGGCGTAGCCGACTCGGTGTTTGGGGCAAGCATGAGTAACCCGCCTCCTCAATTTACATCGCCCGGCGGTGTGATCCGCCGTCTCGCGCAGCGTACCACGCCTTAAGCGATCCGCTATTTCCCGACGCAAAACGTAGAAAAAATTTCGCCCAAAAGGTCTTCGCTAGTAAAGTCGCCGGTGATTTCACTCAAGGCTTGCTGGGCCAGGCGCAGGTGTTCAGCCACGAGCTCCGGTCCGCGCGCGGCGAGGAACGCTTTTTGGGCCTCTTGTACGCACGCCTGTACCCGCCGCAGGGCATCCACATGGCGCCTGCGCGCACTGAAGGCGCCGGCGGCGGGAGCTTCGTGATAATCCACGCAGCTCTTTAGATACTGCTCGAGGAGCGCCACGCCGGCGCCCGTCTTCGCCGAGAGGTAGACCGCATCGCCGCTGGGGCCAGCGCGCACGGCTGGCTCCACACCGATGAGATCGATAGGCGCGCGCCCACGGGAAGCCTCTCGGTTTCATCGCCGGAATCGCGGGCTCCGAAATCGCTCGCGTCAAGCACGAAGAGCACGTGATCCGCTTGCGCGACCGCCGCGCGGGTGCGCCGGACCCCCTCGCTTTCAACCGGGTCGGATGTGGCGCGCAAGCCCGCGGTATCGGTGAAATGGAACGGCAACCCGCCGAGGCTGATCTCGACATGAATCGCATCGCGCGTGGTGCCCGCCACCGCAGTCACGATCGCGCAATCGTCGCGCGCCAAGCGGTTCAAGAGACTGGACTTGCCGACATTCGGGGGGCCCGCGATCACTACCCGCACGCCATCGGTTAGCATTCGCCCGAGCGTCGCCTGGGTGATCAAGCTGGCCGTAGCATCGAGCGCGCCCTCCAGTTGCTCGCCCAAACGCGCCGTATCCACCGTATCAATCTCGTCCTCGGGGAAATCGAGCGTCCCTTCTAGATGCGCCCGGAGCGCGACGAGCTGCTCGAAGATCTCGCGCACGCGCGCCGAGAACTCCCCCTCCAAGGAGCGTAGAGCGGCGCGCGCGGCTTCGGCCGTCGCGCTATCGATGAGATCCGCGATAGCCTCGGCCTGAGTGAGATCGAGTTTGCCGTTCAGGAAAGCGCGTTCCGAAAACTCTCCGGGGCGCGCCAGCCGGGCACCGAGGCTCGATACTTCTTGCAGCAGCAGGTCCAGCGCCACTGGGCTGCCATGAGCGTGCAGTTCTAAGACGTCTTCGCCGGTATAAGAATGTGGTGCTTCGTAACGCAGAGCGATCCCTCGATCCAGCGTTTCGCCGCCAGTTCCAACAAAGCGCGCATAGGTCGCGACGCGCGGCGAGAGTGGCCGGCGAACGATGTTGTCGGCAATTGCACGGGCCAATGGCCCCGAGATGCGCACAATCCCGATACCTCCCCGTCCGGGCGGAGAGGCGATGGCGGTTATTGTATCCCGCTCAGGGACTGCCACGTGGCAAGGCCAGCACAAACATGACTGGCGGCAGTCTCAATGCCGGAAGCGCACGAAGATTAGCGGGAACCGCCCTTCGCACAGGCATGCTCGGGCGCGCTTCTAACCCGCCTTAGCCGGGTGTGCCGCTTCGCCATATTGCTTGTTGATCAACCATTGCTGTCCGATCGACAGTACGTTGTTTGCAAGCCAATAGAGGACCAACCCCGAAGGGAAGAAAGAGAAAAAAACGGTAAGCACGATGGGCAGAAGCTGCATAATTTTCTGCTGCATGGGATCGATTGGAGTCGGGTTAAGCTTATATTGTATAAGCATCGTGACCCCCATTAGCACCGGTAGAACAAAATACGGATCGGGTGCAGACAGGTCTTTTATCCAGTATCCGAACGGCGCTTGGCGTAATTCCACGCTTTCAAGCAAAACCCAGTATAACGCGATAAAGACGGGGATCTGCACGAGGATTGGCAGGCAGCCACCGAAGGGATTGACCTTCTCTTCTTTATAAAGGTCCATGACGGCTTGATTCATTTTCATGCGGTCGTCTTCGTGACGCTCGCGCAGGGCCTGCAAGCGGGGCTGGAGCTTCTTCATCTTCGCCATCGAGCGATAGCTCGCCGCGGATAATTGAAAGAACATCACTTTCAAAATGACGGTCACAAACACGATGGCCCAACCCCAGTTGCCGATGAAGCTGTGAAGCTTCTCCAACAACCAAAAAATCGGCTTACCTATGAACCAGAGCACGCCGTAGTCGACCGTGAGCTCAAGCCCGGGAGCAATCTTCTCGAGGACATGCTGAAGCTTTGGGCCTAAGTAAATCTTCATGTCGATCGCATGGTCTGCCCCGGAAGGGACGCTCACTTCCGGCCCATAGAGGCCGATCAGATAGCGTTTCCCGTCGTCCAAAATCTTCGAGTAATAGTGGTAAGTCTCCTTAGGATCGGGAACTAGCGCGGCTACGAAATAGTGCTGCAGTATCGCCGCCCAACCGTTAGCGACATCACGTTCGACCGGCTTTTCTTGCATGTCATCGAAATCGATTTTCTCGTAACGCTTTTCCAGGCTCGAGATGGCGGCGCCGGTATAGGTATAAATAAAACCATACCCCGATTCTGATTGGCTGCGCTGAAGCTGGCCATAAACGCGGCCGGCCCAAGGGTTGGGTCCCTCGTTCACAATTTCATAGCGCGAGTTGACGAGATAGCTACCGCGCTCGAAGGTGTAGATCTTCCGTACCGTAAGTCCTTGCACCGGACCCCAGGTAAATACGGCTTTTAGCGAATTCTTGGCGTTTTCCAGCTCGTAAGCGTTTTGCTCGCTCCGATATTCGCTGTGATGATCCGGGGCAACATCCGTGCTTCTCAATCCTCCTTGCACAACGAAGGTTAGCGATTCGCTCCGGTCAAGGAAAACAAACGGTTTGTCAGGGGCGTCCACGGACACGGGAAATTCACGCAACTTCGCTTTTTCAATGACCGCACCGATCTTGTTGATGTCGAGATCCAGGACATCGGTTGTGACCCGGACGTACGAACCTTCCTTGCCTTCCGGCTCGGCCTCTTGATCGGAAACCGCTGCGCTAGCCTCCTTGCCGTCCTCTACGGTGGGAACGTCAGTCCCGTTAGGCGCCGTAGCCTCGCCGGTTGTCGGCCGTGACCATGGGGATTCAAGGCTACCGTAATCACGCTGCCAAGCCTGCCAAATAAGCAGGGAAACAATACATAACCCCGCGATCATCAGTAATCTAACGTTATCCATCTATCCTAGCCCTTAGCAGGTGGTACCGGATCAACCCCTCCAGGGTGAAACGGATGACAATTGCATATACGTTTTAAAGTCAAGCGAAGTCCCCGCGTTAAACCGTGTAATGCGATCGCCTCCTCGGCATATTGCGAACAACTCGGGTGGAACCGGCAGCCCCGCCCCATGAACGGGCTCAGGAACCTCGTGTAGAGCCTAATGAGGGAAATCAAAATTCTCTGCATCGCGCGATACGGGCCCAATGGAATTCGAGTAGATCATGGAACTGTATTCCGGTGAGCTCGCACGCGGGTTTACGAACTATGACCAGCATATCGAAGCCGGCAAGCTTTGGCTTGTGGCGGCGAAAGAACTCACGCACACGTCGTTTTAATCGATTCCTATTTACCGCAAGGCGGACCTGTTTTTTCGGGACCGCTATACCCAGTCTGGCTCGAGTCAATCCATTTGGGCGCGAAAGCACCATTACGGAGCGGTCGCTGGATTTACATCGAGCCGAAAGAAGGCTTTGGAAAGCCCGACGCTCTTTGACTCTGTCGTCCGCGGAAAATGCTAGGGCCTTTTCTGTCAAGCCGTCAATCGCTTGCGGCCTTTTGCGCGCCTGGCCTTGATCACCAGCCGCCCGGCTTTGGTGCTCATCCGAGCGCGGAAACCGTGCGTCCTCTTGCGCTTGATTTTGCTGGGCTGGTAAGTCCGTTTCATGACAAGGTACCGGGATGACTGGCATCAAAAATAAACGTGAGATGTTGTACGAATAAGCTTATTCTGTCAATCACGATGGCTTCTCCATAACGGCGCCGTGGGGTGGCTAAACGCCGTGAATCGGGTATAAACTTTTAGCTTCCTGCGTCGTTTCTATAACACAAATAGAGGAAGGTTCTATGGGGGGATCTCTGTGGCAACGCTGCCTCGCCAAGCTAGAGTGCGAATTACCGCCACAACAATTCAGCACCTGGATTAGACCTCTCCACGCGGTCGAAGAGGAACGTAATCTCAAGTTGCTAGCCCCGAACCGGTTCGTACTTGAGTGGATAAAGGACAAGTACCTTGAGCGGATAGTAGACCTCGTCACTCATCTTGCAGAAGTCGAAGGGGTGAAGGTCTTCCTCTCGGTCGGGAGCCATTCGGGGCTGGCCACGGCGGGCAACACACCACATCGTTTACCTAAGAGTATGGACCGCCACGCCCCAATTAACCGCGGACTAAAACCCGGCTTTACCTTTGAGACTTTCGTCGAGGGCAAATCCAACCAGCTTGCACGGGCCGCGTCCCTACAGGTCGCCGAGAATCCAGGCACCGCATATAATCCACTCTTTATCTGTGGTGGGGTTGGACTCGGCAAGACGCACTGCATGCATGCAGTCGGGAACATGATTTGCCGGATCCGCCCAAATGCGAATGTCGTGTACCTGCACTCCGAACGCTTCGTGGCGGATATGGTCAAGGCGCTACAACACAACACGATCAACGACTTTAAGCGTTTCTACCGATCCGTCGATGCCTTGCTAATTGATGATATTCAGTTTTTTGCAGGCAAGGAGCGCTCTCAGGAGGAGTTCTTCCATACCTTCAACGCCTTATTCGAAGGTCAACAACAAATTGTTCTAACGTGTGATCGTTACCCGAACGCGGTCCAAGGGGTCGAGGAACGACTAAAATCACGCTTTGCATGGGGCCTGATGGTTGCCATTGAACCTCCGGAGTTAGAAACCCGTGTTGCAATTCTAATGATTAAGGCTGAGTTGGCTCGAATTGTGCTTTCTGCCGAGGTTGCCTTTTTTATCGGGAAGCGCTTTCGCTCCAATGTGAGGGAGCTAGAAGGCGCACTGCATCGTGTCATTGCAAACTCTCAATTTACTGGACGACCCATAACCCTGGAGTTCGCAAAGGACGCGTTAAAAGACCTGCTTGCGTTACAAGACAAGCTGGTAACAATAGATAACATCCAGAAAACCGTGGCAGATTTTTACAAAACACGCTTGTCCGATCTGCTATCACACCGCCGCAATCGCTCCATCGCACGCCCTCGGCAAATCGCAATCGCATTGTCCAAAGAGTTAACTAATCATAGCCTTCCGGAGATCGGCGATGCTTTTGGAGGTAGAGACCACACCACCATTCTGCATTCGTGCCGAAAAGTATCCGAATTGCGCAAGCTCGAACAACGCTTCGACGACGATTACTTAACGCTTTACAGGATCCTGACTACATGATGTGAATTCCCTGTGAACAATCCTATACGGGTGGTCTCTATTTCTTCTTGTCCATCCTTATCCACAGAACGTCCGTCCCGTTATTAACCATATATCCACCAAAAAGTGCTCATTTAAGCTCCTGTTTATTAAGCGAAGCTTTCATCGATGCAATGAAACTGCTTTGCTTTAATAGGGAAGTTAATACAAGCCTATGAAATTATCTATTGAGCGTGAGAGGCTACTTTCGCCGCTGCAAAACTTAAGTGGGATTCTGGATCGAAATCAGTCCACCCCTATTCTGGGCCATGTATTGGTTTCGGCACGTGAAGATTCTTTGTCATGTTCGGCGACCGACATGGAAGTGGAGCTTGTCGTGGTTATCGAGCAAGGTGCCTCCGAGCCAGGTGAGATAACTCTACCCGGAAGGAAGCTATTGGATATTTGTCGGGCGCTGCCGTCCGCGTCACGCATCGACGTTTCCTGCCAAGGTGGTCAGGCTGTCATTCGTTCCGGCAGGAGCCGTTTTACGCTGCAAACACTGCCGGCAGACGAGTTCCCAAGCTTTGCCGCGTTTTCTCCGCGAGTAACCTTCGATATTGCAAGCCGACAATTAAGAGCACTTTTAGAAGAAACTCATTTTGCTATGGCCCAGCAGGATGTCAGATATTATTTGAACGGGCTCTTGCTTGAGATTGGCGCGGGCCGGATTCGGGCGGTGGCCACCGATGGGCATCGGCTGGCCCTGAAAGACATACCAAGTCCTGCTGTGGTGGAATCGATGCAAATCATCGTACCTAGAAAAGCCGTTATTGAATTGCTCAAAGTGCTGGATGGGAACGACGGCGAAGTTAAGTTATTGATTAGCGACAACCACTTCCAGGTACAAGGAGCGAATGGGACGTTTACTTCTAAGCTCATTGATGGGCGATATCCCGACTATGAGAGGGTGTTGCCAGAAAACACAAACAAAGTCGTGATCGCCGATCGGGAGTTGCTCCGACAGGGACTGGCGCGTAGCGCCATCTTATGTACCGACCGTTTCAAGGGCGTACGGATCTCTCTTGATCGGGATACATTACGCTCATGCGGTCAAAACGCCGAGCGGGAAGAATCGGAGGAACAGATCGAGGTTAGCTATAACGATGAGTTACTGGAAGTCGGTTTTAACATCATCTATCTGATCGATGCGCTTGCGGCTATTAAAACGCCTCAGGTACGACTGGAATTTAAGGATGCGGGTAGCAGTTGTGTGATTAAGCCGGACGGGGACTTGACGAACGTCTATGTCGTTATGCCTATGAGAATTTGAACGGCGTGTTTTGAAGGCTTGCTGGGTGAATAAGCTATAGACGTTTCACGTGAAACATAGGTGGCTGTGGTAAACTGTTATCCTTCAGTACCCGGACCCGCCATGCAAAGCCCAGCACGATACGATTCCTCCAATATCAAGGTTCTAAAGGGATTAGACGCTGTACGAAAACGGCCAGGGATGTACATCGGTGACCCCGATGATGGCACGGGGCTCCACCACATGGTATTCGAGGTGGTAGATAACAGCGTCGATGAGGCGTTAGCAGGGTACTGCACGGAAATTAATGTCTGTGTTCATAGTGACGGATCGGTCACGGTTAAGGATAACGGCCGTGGTATCCCGGTCGACCTACATATCGAAGAGGGACGCTCAGCGGCCGAAGTCATCATGACGACTCTCCACGCAGGCGGTAAATTTGACGATGATTCCTACCAGATCGCAGGTGGCTTGCACGGCGTAGGCGTATCGGTGGTTAATGCGCTGTCGGAGTCCTTGAATTTAACGATTAACCGTGATGGACAATGCTTTTATCAGGAATACGTGGACGGCGAGCCAGAGACCCCGATCCGGGTCCTCGGAAGCGCGATACAACGCGGAACGGAAATCAGATTTAAACCAAGCCCGAAGGTATTCTCGAATATAGAGTTTCATTATGACATTTTAGCCAAGAGGCTACGCGAGTTGTCCTTCCTTAATTCCGGTGTCAAGATCGATTTGGTCGATGAGCGCACAGGGCGAACGGATGGTTTTGAATACAAAGGAGGAATTTCGGCGTTCGTTGAGCATTTGAACAAGAAAAAGACGCCTTTACATGCAAGCGTGATTACTATTGGTGTCGCTTGCGAGGGAATCGAGGTGGCCGTTGCCATGCAGTGGAACGATTCCTATCAAGAGAATATCTTTTGTTTTACCAATACCATTCCGCAGCGCGACGGCGGTACTCACCTAGCGGGGTTTAAAGGTGGGATTACACGCACGTTTAACCAATACATGGAGCGGGAGGGGATCCTTCAAAAAGCTAAGATTCTCGCCACGGGCGACGATGTGCGCGAGGGCCTAACCGCAGTGCTCTCAGTAAAGCTACGGGATCCGAAGTTTTCTTCACAAACCAAGGAAAAGTTGGTGTCGAGTGAGGTGAAAGGTGTTGTGGAAAGCGTCGTCGCTGAGAAACTCGACGAGTTTCTGTTAGAGCGACCGAACGAGGCGAGGCTCATTACCGATAAAATCATTGATGCGGCCCGCGCCCGCGAAGCGGCACGCAAAGCCAGAGAGTTGACCAGGCGCAAGACCGCATTGGATATCGCGGGCTTACCTGGCAAACTTGCCGATTGCCAAGAAAAGGACCCTAAACAATCGGAGATCTTTCTGGTTGAGGGCGATTCCGCCGGCGGATCGGCGAAGCAGGCCAGAGACCGGCGTTTTCAGGCTATCCTTCCGCTCAAAGGCAAGATACTCAATGTTGAGAAGGCCCGGTTTGACAAGATGTTGGCATCGACCGAGGTGGGCACGTTGATTATGGCCCTTGGGTGTGGGATCGGCCGGGAAGAATATAACCCGGACAGACTTCGCTATCACCGGATCATCATCATGACGGACGCCGATATTGATGGCTCGCATATCCGCACCTTGTTACTCACGTTTTTCTATAGGCAGATGTTTGATTTAGTGGAACGGGGGCACGTGTATATTGCTCAACCGCCGCTTTACAAGGTGAAGAAGGGAAAGCAGGAGCAATACATAAAAGATGAGCGATCGTTTCTGAACTATTTGCTGTTGAACGCGTTACGTGACGCGCGGTTCTACACACAACATTCTGCTTTGAAATCAGAGGACGTCCATCGGATCGGGCAGGATTACCTCGTGTGGCGTGAGTTGCTTAAGCGCTTACAGAGGTCACATAACGAGGAGATACTGAAGGGCATCGGAGACATCCCGCTGCTTGGCAGCGAGGAGCTTTCCGACCCGGGGTCGCTCGCCATCTGGTGTACGCGCCTCAATCAACGGCTACAGCAAGCCGACCCACAAGGGACATATAGTACCCAATATGACCTGGCACCCGACCGGCCAACGAGAGTCATTACCAAAAAGACCATATATGGCATCGAAGCCACCGATATCTACACGCATGATTTCTTTAAGTCCACCGAGTACCACCGGCTCGTAGAGCTATCAGTGCATCTTGGCGCAGGCTTGGGGAATGGCGCAAGGGTAGAAATGGGCGGTAAGTCATATCCGATCGGCAGCATGAGAGAAGGGTTTGAGCGTACTTTGGAGGAATTCCGCGACGGATTGCAGATCCAACGCTACAAAGGTCTCGGCGAAATGAATCCGGAGCAGTTGTGGGAAACCACCATGCACGCCGAGTCACGGAGCCTATTGCAAGTGCGTATCGAGGATGCGGTGGCGGCGGATGAGATTTTCACGACGCTTATGGGCGACCAAGTTGAACCGCGACGCGAGTTTATCGAAGTCAACGCACTTTCCGTGTGGAACCTAGATACCTGAGCGCGAGAGAGCGAAAACACCGGCGCGAATGTTTGCGGTCGATAAGTACCGCTGCTAGCGGTATGCGCGTGCAGCAACCCACACATCGACTCGCTCCACCCCCTCGGAACGTAATAAAACCGCGAGCTCGCGGGCTGTGTGGCCTGTCGTCATCACGTCGTCGACCAGGGCGACGTGTTGATATCGTATAGGTTGCTTTAACCGAAAGGTGCGGCGCACGTTGCGGCGTCGCGCTTTAGCCGCTAGGCTAGCCTGCGGAATCGTCTTTCGAGTACGGATGGCCGCATCGTGCAGTAGCGGGATCCCGAGGCATTCGGCGAGGGGCCTAGCGAGCTCAACGGCTTGGTTATAGCCGCGGTTGAAGAGGCGTTTCCAGTGTAGGGGAATGGGAATCAAGCACTCGGGCAGGTCGGTCTGTAAGCGCACAATCTGTTGATGCATTAGGCGCGCGACGAGTTCCGCGTAAACGAGGCGTTGCGAGAACTTGATCGCTTTAATCAGCACATCGACAGGGAAAGCATAGTGATAGGGGGCGAAGCACAGTCCAAAGGGTGACGGGTGTTGCAGGCAGGTTCCGCAGATCGTATTCGTTTGTAACGGGAGAGCGCAGGTGCGGCACGCGTTTGTATTCGCCGGTAGGACCTCGGAACAAGCTTGGCAGAGGAAGCTTATTGAGGGGATCCGAGCTTCGCAGAGAACACAGTGCATGGGTTATTCGTTAATCGGTAAGGGGTCACGTACCGGCTTTATAGCGCGCTTAATAAAGACATACTTACCACCATGATGAACGCGCGCGCAAGCGGTTCTTTGTTTCCCGATCCGGCCCTGAAATTCCCAGGGCCTAGGCATGATTGGAAAACGGAAGAGGCTGAGTATATATACAGCCTCCCGTTTTCGGATCTCCTGTTTCAAGCGCAAAGCGTTCATCGGCGATATTTTAAGTCCAATACTGTCCAGCTCAGCACATTGCTTAATATCAAGGCCGGGGGTTGTCCAGAAGACTGCGCGTATTGCCCGCAGAGCGCGCGCTATGGCACTTCGGTGAAAGCCGCACGCATGCTTGGTGTTGGCATTGTCACGGAGGCCGCCGAAAAGGCGAAACGCGAAGGGGCGACAAGGTTTTGCATGGGGGCCGCATGGCGTAGCCCGCGTCGGGATGATCTGGAGCGCGTGCTTGAAATGGTTAGTGCGGTCAAGCGCCTCGGCTTGGAAACATGCGCGACCCTGGGCATGTTAACGGCGGAACAAGCCGAGGCGCTAAAAGACGCAGGACTCGATTATTACAACCACAACCTCGATACCTCCCCCGCGTACTACCCCAGGATTATTACTACACGAACCTATGAGGACAGGTTGCGCACCCTCAGGCATGTGCGAGCCGCGGGGATGCGGGTATGTTGCGGCGGGATCATCGGTATGGGCGAGAGCCTCCACGATCGCTGTGCTCTATTGATGACCCTCGCTAATCTTCCTGAACATCCCGAAAGCGTTCCGATCAATCTCTTGGTGCGGGTTGAGGGGACGCCGCTGGGCGCTGCTGAGATCCCGGATCCCTTCGAGATGGTGCGCACCATCGCGCTCGCGCGCATCTCAATGCCCGCATCGTATGTAAGGTTGTCGGCGGGCAGGAGCAGCATGTCGGATGAGCTGCAAGCGCTTTGTTTCCTTGCCGGAGCTAACTCCGTGTTTTACGGAGAGCAGCTCTTGACGACGGAAAACCCCGCGGCAGGCCATGATCGGCGGCTATTTCAACGCCTCGGGATCACGGCAGTTTGAGTACAGCGGTCTTATGCGTACGAAATGTTGGTCGTAACTATGCTTGGTTTCGGCCTTCTTGCAGCCGGTTCCGGATACAGCAAGGATATCGAACGCGAAGAAAGAAAGTAAGCATGAAGAAGAAACGCAAGAATGGGAACCACGCTAAATCGGGATGCTAACGCGCCAGCGTTCGACGCGGCCCTGCTTGCCGGGCTGCAACACCTGAAAGAGCACTACCAATATCGCACACGCCGGGTAAAAGAAGCCGCGGAAGGTCCAGAGATCGAGGTCGAAGGCCGTCGCTATATCGATTTCTCCAGCAACGATTATCTCGGTTTAAGCGGCGATCCGCGCGTTGTTACGGCGTTTCGGCGTGGCTTGGGGCGCTATGGTGCCGGGGCCGGGGCGTCGCATCTGGTCTCGGGTCATTGCCAGCCTCATCACGCGCTGGAACTGGAATTGGCTGCGTTTACCGACCGGCCCAGGGCGCTGTTATTCTCGACAGGCTATCTGGCGAACCTCGGGATCGCCAGCGCGTTGTTTCGGCGAAACGATACCGTGATCCAGGATCGGGCCAACCATGCCTCGCTGGTCGATGCGGCGATTTTCGCGCGCGCGCGCCTGGTGCGTTATCCCAATCGCAATATCGGGACGCTTGAACGCCTGCTTTCAAAGGGCCGGGGCGGGCGTACCTATGTCGTGACCGATGCTGTTTTTAGCATGGACGGGGGCCTAGCACCTTTGGTCAAAATCGCTGCCTTGTGTGCGCGGCACGAAGCGGTGCTGGTGGTTGATGATGCGCATGGGTTCGGCGTGTTGGGAGCGGATGGGGCGGGTGCCTTGAATCAGCTCGGGCTTGGGCTTGGGGAGGCGCCGATACTCATGGCCACCTGCGGTAAGGCATTGGGCGTATTTGGGGCCTTTGTGGCGGGTTCGGAGCCGCTCATCGAAACGCTGATTCAGCGTGCCCGGAGTTATATTTATACCACGGCCATACCGCCAGCGATGGCCGAAGCGGTGCGCGAAAGCCTCGCATTGCTGCGTCGCGAGGGGTGGCGTAGGACGCATTTGCAGACGCTCATCAAACACTTCAGGGCTGGGGCACGACGCCTTGGGGTCAAGCTTGGTGACTCGCATACACCGATCCAGCCGATCGTTTTAGGTCACAGCCGCACGACCTTGGGGGTGGCGGCATTGCTGCGGCGCAATGGGTACTACGTCGTCGCTTTCCGGCCACCGACGGTGCCGAAGGGTACGGCCCGATTGCGGATCACCCTCACGGCAAACCACACGCCAGCGCACATCGATGGGTTACTGGCGGCGCTCACCGAGATCCCATGCGCTGTTTCATAGAACGGCGAGGGCAGGGTCTCCCGCTGGTCTTCGTTCACGGGTGGGGATTGGTGTTGCGAGAGTTTTTTGATGCCAACAAGCTTTCCGGACGCCTATCGGCTCGATAAAAAGCGTTCGGCGGCCGCATTTAACCGCGCGGCGCCGAGCTATGACCGGCATGCCGTGCTACAGCAGACCGTCGCCATGCGCATGCTAGAGCGTCTAGCGCTAGTGAAGATTGCTCCCAGGAGGGTGCTGGATGCGGGCGCTGGCACGGGTTACGCCACGGCATTATTGCGCCGGACCTATCGGCCCGAGGCGCTTGTAGCCTTCGATATTGCCCATGGAATGCTGCGGCAGGCACGTAGGCATGCACCGAGTTTCTTATCGCGCCAGAGTTATCTTTGCGGCGATTTGGAACGCCTTCCATTAGCCGCGGAAAGTATCGACCTCGCGTTTTCCAATCTCTCGCTGCAATGGTGCAACGATCTCGACCGGGTACTCGAAGAATTCGGCCGGGTTCTGACTACCCAAGGGCTGTTGATGTTTTCGACCTTTGGGCCGGATACGCTCAGCGAGTTACGGGCGAGTTGGGCGAAGGTGGATAGCCGAGTTCACGTTCATGGATTCGCGGATATGCACGACATCGGTGATGCGCTCATTCGCGCCGGTTTCAGTGGCCCGGTGCTGGACGTCGAGCGCTTCACGATGACCTACCCCGATGCCTATGCGCTGATGCGGGATCTGAAAACAATTGGGGCGGTCAACGCGGCGCAAGGCCGCCATCGCGGTCTCACCGGGAAAGGTGATTTGACAGCGCTTGTGAACGAATACGAACGCTTCCGCTGCGACGGCGTGCTACCGGCGACCTTCGAAGTCGTTTATGGGCATGCGTGGGTACCGGAAGCCGGGGTGCGGGCGCAGGACGGGAGCACGGTCGCGGCGTTTCCCATCGAACAGCTTAGAAGCGCGATCAAGGTGCGTTTCCCGCACTGACTACGGCTGAAAGGGCGCGTCCAGGCCGGCTATGCGAGAGGGGCTTTTCGTCACCGGAACCGATACCGGGGTGGGCAAGACCACCGTCGCGCTTGCTCTTATCGACGGATTGAAGGAGGCTGGACTGCGCGTAGCGGGCATGAAGCCGATCGCGACGGGCTGCGTGCGTACGGCCGAGGGACTCAAAAACGCGGATGGGCTCGCGCTATTAGAGCGATCGAGCGTGCCCTTACCTTACGCCAGCGTTAACCCCTACGCCTTCGAACCTCCCGTGGCGCCGCACCTCGCCGCCACTACCGTGGATACGGAGATTTCGCTGGGCGCGGTGAGCGACGTTTATCGCGAGCTTCTCCAGCAGGTGGATTGCGTGGTCGTGGAAGGCATTGGTGGCTGGCGCGTACCTCTCAATCACCAGGCTTTCGTGTCCACGCTGGTGCGGTACTTAGGCCTCCCCGCGTTACTCGTCGTCGGCGTGCGGCTTGGATGTATTAATCATGCACTGCTGACCGTCGAGGCGATCGAGAGGGACGAGGTGAAAATGCTCGGTTGGGTTGCAAACCAGGTGGACGTGGATTATAGGTATGTAGAGGCCACCGTGACTAGCTTAGAACGTTTCATCGAGGCGCCGTTGCTCGGGAGGATCCCTTACCTTCGGCCGGGAGAGGAGAATACCGTCCCCTCGCTCCTAGGCGAGGTTGTACGGACCGTTCTAGAGCGACAAACCGTGCGGCTATGAAGCTCGCGAATCATCTCGGGACAGGCTGATAAACTTCTAGTCATCGGCGGTCTATTCGCCGTCTTAATCAGCCTGGGCGTTGCGCCGATGCGCTTGATTCGAGGCGGGGAGCGCTCGGATGCGACCGTACGCGCTCACGCTGCGGGTAGCATTATCGACAGGGCTTGTGCTCTTGATGATCGCGTATGCCACCGGATGGCTGACCCCGCACGGTATTATCGGCTGACAATCCTTCGGCGCTTAGGCCGCCGCATCAGATCGCTGGTAGCGCCCTGGTAGCGCCGGAACCAGGCCTCCACTAGTCGGCAAGCCCGCGCCTAGCACAGACCAAATTGCGCGTGATAACATGAACGACGGCAACCACTTTATCGTACGCCGCGATTTTTCGACCGTAGATCTCGCTGAGCTTTTTAATGATTTTCTTATCCTCAACGCCAAAAG